>CAZCPU010000029.1:0-1764 GCA_964499855.1 uncultured Dehalococcoidia bacterium
GGGGGCGTCCGTTCGTGCTGAGGGAAATCGAAGTATGAACGGACGCGGGAGGGGCAGCCCCGCCACCAGCTACCGCCCTGACAACCACACCCTCTAGACTCCTCACCGGCGAAAGCACGCCTCGTACCCAGATACGGGGCCGGTATCCAGGGGCAGAACGGTGCGTGCAACTCCGACTGAGCCTGTCGCTGGTTCGCATCTAGGGGCGGGGGCGTCCGTTCGTGCTGAGGGAAATCGAAGTATGAACGGACGCGGGAGGGGCTCCCCCTCCACCAGTCACAGCCCCGACACCCATACCCTCTACGGCGAAAGCATGCCCCGTACCCGGATACGGGGCCGGTGTCCAGGGGTGGTGTGGGCGGCAGAACGCACCGCGCCCCAACCCGCCGGAACGGGTTGGGGCGCCGATCGCCCGTGTCTCGTGCGCTACGACCAGTACCCGAACGCCATCGCGCACCCCGTGCCCGCCGGCGACCGGTAGCACGGCGCGTAGTCGATCAGGTGGAAGTCCATGTGCTCCGTCGCCCCAGACGTCGTGATCCAGTTCCGGATCTCCGACGAGCCCGAGTTCAGGTGCTCACGCGGCAGCCCGAACAGCCCGTCCTTGTCGCGCGCCTCCAGCCCCTTGATGACGCTCTGGTCCAGCTCCTCGTTGATCACGAAGTGGCTCAGCCCGCCCGACGCGATGACCGCCACCCGCGCGTCGCTGTCCCACTCCTCCACCGCGTTGCGGATCGCCTGCCCCAGGTTGTACGACCGCTTCGGCGTCGGCTGGTTCGGCGGGAAGTACGTGTTCAGCATCACCGGCACCATCGGGATCAGCTTGTCCTGCATGATCCGCGTGTACACGAAGCTGAACGCGTGCCCCATGCCCTGCCCCTTGCGGAAGTACCGCGACCGCGCAATGTCGAACTCCTGCTCGATCAGCGAGCTCAGCATGTGGCTCGCCAGCTCCTTCGCGATCGGGTACTCCTTCTCCTCCAGCCCGTACGACCACGCCGCCCGCCGCAGGGGCGCCTGCAGGCTGTCGGGGATGTTCCACATCGTGTCGCCCCAGTACACGGCCATCGCCGGGAAGTTGTCCTCCTGGAACACCTCCTCCTGGTCGTCCCCGATCACGATCACCGCGTCCACGTTCGCCTCTGCCAGCTTCTGGCTCACCGTCGCGATGCCGTTCTGGCAGATGTCGTACCGCTTCTGCCACAGCTCCGGGTCGAGCTGCTTCTCGATCGACGGGTCCGCCATGTCCAGCACTTCCTCGTACGTGTGGTGTACCCCGTCGAGCCCGTACAGGTGCGGGTTCCGCTTGTCGTTCTCCGCGTGGAGCGGCCACGTCTCCGGCGTCAGGCTCAGCTGCGGGCTGTGGGACGTCCCCAGCCCAATCACGATCTCTGCCATGCGTTTCCCCCTTCGCTTGAATGCGGCCGCAAAGGCATCTGCGGCTCGCCGCTTTCCCTCGCCCGATTATACACGAACGGTTGGAGCACTGGCTCAGGTAATCCGTTCGCCCTGAGCCTGTCGAAGGGCGCATGGGACGTGCTCCCGACCCGCCGCTATTCGTGCCGCACCGCCTCGATGGGGTGCAGTTGGAGCACGTGACACGCCCGCCTGCCGTAGGAGCGACCCTTGTGGTCGCCCATCGCGTCGGCAACAGGCGCTGGCCGCCCCCGCCACCTTCTCCTCCCGCAGCACCTCGATGGGGTGCAGTCGGGTCAGGTGGAGATGCTAGTCTGCCGTAGGAGCGACCCCTGGGCCCGCCGCAAG
>CAZCPU010000029.1:1774-11861 GCA_964499855.1 uncultured Dehalococcoidia bacterium
TACTTGATACGGGGATGGGCCCCCGCCACCTACACCTCCCGCCGCGCCACGTAGAGACGCCCAACTGCCGTAGGGGCGACCCTTGTGGTCGCCCATCGCGTCGGGAACAGGCGCTGCCCGCACCCCGCCACTTTCTCCGCCCGCCGCGCCACGTGGACACGCCCGCCTGCCGTAGGGGCGACCCTTGTGGTCGCCCATCGCGTCGGCAACAGGGTTTGACCGACCGCTGCCCCTTCTCCTTCCGCAACGCCTCGATCGGGTGCAGTTGGAGCACGTGGACACGCCCGCCTGCCGTAGGAGCGACCCCTGAGCTAGCCGCAAGTCCCTTCCCCCGCTAGCGGGGGAAGGTTAGGATGGGGGCCCACGCGCCCGCGAGCGGGAAAAGGTTAGAGCCTGCCCAGTACTTGATACGGGGATGGGGACCCGCCGCTACTCGTGCCGCAGCGCCTCGATCGGGTGCAGCCGCGCCGCCTGCATCGCCGGGTAGATCCCGAAGAACAGCCCGATCGCCCCCGACACCGCCGTCGCGATCAGCGCGATGTCGCTGCTGAACACCATGTTCAACGCCTGCCCCCCCAGCTCCACGTCGTCGAAGAAGTACGTGAACCCGTACCCCAGCCCAACGCCGATGACGCCGCCCGTCAGGCTCAGCAGCACCGCCTCCACCAGGAACTGCGAGAGGATGTCCCGCCGCTTCGCCCCCATCGCCTTCCGGATGCCGATCTCCCGCGTCCGCTCCGTCACCGACACCAGCATGATGTTCATGATGCCGATGCCCCCCACCAGCAGCGCGATGCTCGCGATCGCCCCTAGGAAGATGACGAACGTCTGCGTCGTCTCCTCCAGCGTCTCGATGGTCTCCACCTGGCTCGTGACCGTGAAGTCGTCCTCGTCCGTGATGCGGTGCCGCAGCCGCAGGATCCCGCTTATCTGGTCCGTCGCCGCCTCGCTCACCTCTTCGTCCGCTATCTGCACGCTGATCGTCTGCACCGTGATCTCGCCGCCCGCCGTCCGCTGCGCCCCCAGCCGGTAGTACGCCGTCGAGACCGGCACCAGGATCCGGTCGTCCTGGTTCCCAAAGCCCGTGCCCCCCTTGGTCTCGAGCAGCCCCACCACCTCGAACGGCCGCCCGCCGATCTTGATCGTGTGCCCCACCGGGTGTCGCAGGCCGAAGAGCTCCTCCGCCGTCTCCGATGCGATCACCGCCACCTGCGCCCGCCGCGCGATGTCCTCCTCCGTGATCGATCGCCCGTCTGCCAGCTCGTAGGCCCGCACCGGCAGGTACGACGGCGTGACGCCCAGCACCGTCGTGTTCGTGTTCTCTCGCTCGAACACCACCTGCGACCGCGTGCTCGTCTCCGGCGCCACGTCCACCACGTGCGACGCCAGCACCGGGTCCATCAGCGCCTCCGAGTCCTCCAGCGTCAGCGTCGCCGCGCTCCCCGCCGCACCCGCGAATCCGAACGCGCTCGTCGTCGCCCCCGGCCGCACGAACAGCAGGTTCGTCCCCAGCGACTGGATCCGCGCCGTGATCGTCTCCTGCGCCCCGTTCCCGATGGCCGTCAGCGCGATCACCGCCGTCACCCCGATGATGATCCCCAGCAGCGTCAGCCCGGAGCGCAGCTTGTTCGCGTTCAGCGCCGCCAGCGCCGTCAGGAATGTCGTGATCGGGCTCATGCCTGCTGCCCCGCCAGCAGGGGTTGCGCCACCGGAGCGTCGTCCACCACCAGCCCGTCCCTGAACGAGACCACCCGCCGCGTGTGCTGCGCGATGTCCGTTTCATGCGTGACCAGCACGATCGTGAGCCCGTCCTTCCGGTTCAGGTCTTGTATCACCGACATGATCTCGTCGCTTGACCGCGTGTCCAGGTTCCCCGTCGGCTCGTCCGCCAGCAGGATCGACGGCTCCTTCACCAGCGCCCGCGCTATCCCCACCCGCTGCTGCTCGCCGCCCGACAGCTCCGTCGGCATGTGCTTCGCCCGGTGCCCGAGCCCCACCCGCTCCAGCGCCTCCAGCGCACGCGCGCGCCGGTTCCGCCCGTTGCCGTACATCAGCGGCATCTCCACGTTCGCCAGCGCCGTCGCCCACTGCAGCAGGTTGTACGTCTGGAACACGAACCCGATCTTCCCCTGCCGGATCGACGCCAGCTGGTTGTCGTTCATCTCCCGGACGTCCTCCCCCTCCAGCAGGTACCGCCCCGAGGTCGGCACGTCCAGGCACCCGATGATGTTCATCATCGTCGACTTCCCGGACCCCGACGGCCCCATGACCGCCAGCATTTCCCCCCGCTCGACCGTGAGGCTGACGCCCCGCAGCGCGTCCACGCGAACGCGGCCCATGTGGTACGTTTTCGTCAGGTTGTGGATGGAGATGACCGGCATTCCCTGTTGCATGTCGGCCCCTCCTACTGCCCCGGGCCCTGGCCGCCGGCGCCCTGCCCGCGCTGTCCGCCGCCCGCGCCTCCACCCTGCGCCCGGAACTGCTCACGCAGCGCCTGCCGCTGCTCCGGCGTCAGGTTGCCGGGCCCTCCGCCCAGCCCCGCCCCGCCAAGCCCGCCGAGTCCGCCCAGCCGCGCGATGTTCCCGAAGTTCGGCGCGTCGCCCACTCCGCCCGTCGACACCAGGCTGTCCCCTTCCGTCACCCCGTCCTCGACCACCATCCAGAAGCCGTCCGACGCGCCCAGCGTCACCGGCCGCTCCATCACCTCGCCGTCCACGTTGATGAGCACCGTCGGCTGCGCAACCGTCCCCGCGATCGAGGTCACCGGGATCAGCAGCACGTCCTGCTCCTGCTGCAGCACGATGTTCGCCGTGGCGCTCAGCCCCTCGCGCAGCTGCAGCTGCGCCGGCGCACGCAGCGTGATCTGGATCGGGTACGTCACCACGCCCTGCTGGTTGTCTCCCGTCTGCGAGATCTCCCGCACCACCCCCGGCAGCCCCGCGCCCGGCAGCCCGTCCAGCTCCACCACCACCTGCGCCCCCACCTGCACGTTCAGCACGTCGATCTCGTCCAGCCGCGCGTCTACCTCCGCCACCGTCGTGTCCACCAGCTCCAGGATGGCCGTGTTCGCGTTGTTCGCGTTCAGCGTGTCGCCCGCCGCCGCGTACATCGCGCTGACCTGCCCCGAGAACGGCGCGACGAGCGTCACCAGCTCCAGCCGCTCCCGCGCCAGCGCCAGCGACGCCTCGTTCGCCGCGATCTGCGCCTGCCGCAGCGCCACCGTCGTCTCGTCCGGCGGCTCGCCCAGTTCGTCGTGCTTGTCCCGCGCATCGTCCAGTTTCGCCCGTGCCACCTGCAGCTCGTGCACCTTGACCTGGATTTCCAGGTTGTCGGAGGTCACGTAGACCTCCTCCAGCGCCTCGTTCGCCCGCTCCAGCGCATCCTCCGCCTGCTCGATCGCCTCCTCCCCGTTCGACTCCGCCGTGTCGGCGTTGCTCTCGGCCGTCTCAACCGCCGACTGCGCCATGTCGACCGGGCTCCACGCCCGCTCCATCTCCTGGAGCACGCATACGTCCCGCGGCCCCGTGCTGATGCCCTCGCAGCTTCCATAGATCGCGCCCGGGTACAGCACGATCCAGCGGTACACCGTGAACTCGTCCCACGGCGTCTCCGGGTCGTCCAGCTCCTCCATCGGCCCCGGCGCCAGCGGCAGCACCGACGTCACCGCATCCTCCAGCCGGTCGTCCGAGAAGAAGGTGACCAGGTCGATGTCGTACGACGCGAAGAACTCCTCCGGCGTGAGCTGGTATTCCCCCTCCGTCAGCGTCTGCCCCAGGAAGTTCCCGACGACTTCCTGGTACCCCGCCTTCGCCTCGTCGAGTGCCTCGACCGCCGCCTGCACCTTGTCCGCGTGGTCCGCGATGACGTCCAGCAGGTCGTCCTGCGCCTCCGCGAGCCCTTCCTCCGCCGACGTGACGTCCGCCAGCGCCTCGTCGATCTCCTCCTGCGTCACCGGGTCCTCTATCTCCGAAAGCGCCTCCTGCGCGTCCTGCACCGCCAGCTCCGCCCGCGCGATCGCCGCCTCCGCTTCCGCGCTTTCCAGCCCCGTCGGCGGCTCCAGCAGCTCTTCCAGCGTCTCCAGCGACCCTTGCAGGTCGGCCTCCGCCTGCGCCAGGTCCCGTTCCAGGTTGGTGACCGTCGTCGCGTCCAGCCGCGCCAGCTCCTGCCCCTCCGTTACCGCGTCCCCCTCCGCCACCAGGATCTCCCCGATCGTGCCGGACACCCCGAACGTAACGTCCTGCCGGTTCGGGAACACCACGCTCCCGCTGCTCGTGATCTGGTTGACCAGGTCCCCGCGCACCACCTGCACCAGCTGCTGCCCCTCCTCCAGCTCCACCTCCGCGGCCGTCTCGCCGCCGTCCCGGCCCTGGATGAAGACAATCGCCGCAATGGCGATGATGATGGCCACCACAATCCAGATCGCGACCACCTGCCCCGTGCTCATGCTGTTCAGCCGGGAGACCAGTCCAACCATGCTCTTCCTCCGGTCGCTTCATCCGGTGAAACGCGCACCAATTGCGCAAAACTGTAATGGGAAACGACGCGCGAAAGGAAAAGTTAGCCAGACCCCCTAGGGCCGGCGTTATTGCTGCTTTGCGGGTGAAGGGCGCGGCCTATCCGGCCCCGACGCCCTCCTGCAGCACGCGTTCCATGACCTGCTTGAAGAAGTCGTATGGGTGTGCGCCGGTGAAGAGGTACCGGCCCACCACAAACGCCGGGATGCCGTTGATGCCGTAGCTGATGGCCTGCTGGTAGCTCTCCTGCACCGTCTCCGCGTACGTCCGCTTCCGCAGCGCCTCCTCCAGCCCCCGCGGGTCCAGTCCCACTTCCTCCGCGACCGCCGCCAGCACCTCGGTCTTCTCGATGTCCTCGCCCCGCTCCCACAGCGCCCGGAAGCACGCGTGGTGGAAGGGCATCTCCAGCCCCATCGCCTTCGCGTACTCCGTCGCCTCCAGCGCCGGCACGGTGTACGGCGTGTGCGGGCTCCTCCGCATGATGAACCCGGCCTCTTGGGCGTAGGTGCGAAGGGGCTCGTTCAGCTCGCCGCCGGGGCTCTCGCCCGGCCTGGGCTGCCTCTCCCTGCCGCCCGGCTCTATGTCCGGCCGCAGGAAGAACGCCCGCGTCTCTATCCTCACCGGGTACTCATCCTGGAGCTTGGTCAGCCTGTCCAGGCCGATGTAGCACCACGGTCAGATGTAGTCCGTCCAGACCGTAACCGGGATGGTCTGCTGCTCACTCGACATCACACACCCCCTGGACTTTCGCGGGAGTATACCACGCGCACGCGCGGGCAACCGCCATTCTTGACACGTTATCCGCTCACTTGATAGGCTTTGCGGTGACGTATGCCTAGCGTTGACTAGTTGAGGTTTGCTGTGCCACTATACGACTACATGTGCCGAAGCTGCAGCCACCGGTTTGAGCTCAGGCAGGGTTTTGACGCCGACACCATGACCGACTGCCCCCAGTGCGGGCAGCTCGCCGACCGCCAGATCAGCCTCGTACCCGTCATCTTCAAGGGCAGCGGCTGGTACGTGAACGACTACGGCAAGAAGAAGAGCACCCTCGGCAACGGCGACGCGCCTGCGTCCTCCGAAGACGGCCACTCCCACGGCGGCCACGGCCACTCTCACGACCACGGCCATTCCCACAGCCACGGCAGCCACAGTCACTCCCATGACCACGGCGCCCCCGCCGCCGCTTCCTCCGAGTCCTCCGGCTCGGACGGCTAACCCCCTCCCATGCGGGCCCTGCTCCAGCGGGTGTCCTCCGCCTCCCTCACCGTCGACGGCGCCTTCACGGGCAGCATTAACACCGGCTTCGTCGTCCTCCTCGGCATCACCGGCGCCGATACCCTCGACGACGCCCGCTACCTCGTCGACAAGACCGTCACCATGCGCGTCTTCCCCGACGACGAGGGCCGCTTCAACCGCGCGCTCGAGGACGTGGGCGGCAGCCTGATGGTGGTGAGCCAGTTCACCCTCTACGCCGACACC
The DNA here is from genome assembly GCA_964499855.1 of uncultured Dehalococcoidia bacterium. Classification (GTDB taxonomy): domain Bacteria; phylum Chloroflexota; class Dehalococcoidia; order Lucifugimonadales; family UBA1127; genus UBA1127. The sequence continues at coordinate 7,771 of CAZCPU010000029.1, forward strand.
CGCAAGGGCCGCCGCCCCAGCTTCATCCGCGCCGCCCACCCCGACGTCGCAGAGCCACTCTATGAGCAGACCGTCGATCTCTTCCGCGAGGCGTGCCAGGACGTCGTGACAGGCGTCTTCGGCGGCTACATGCAAGTGGAGATCCACAACGACGGCCCCGTCACCATCATGCTCGACAGCGCAGACCGCCACGCACCGCGGCGGCAGTCGTAGGGTCTTGTACAGTCCCCTACAGCTGTCTGTGTTGGTGGTACAATTGAGGGCGTAGATGCCGAAGTACCGTGACGCCATACGACTTGTCAGCCGTGCAGGCTGGGTGCATAACAGGACGCGGGGTAGTCACCGCATCTATGTCCATCCGGAAAGGTCCGGAATCGTCGTCATCTCAGGACGGCCAGGCGAGGATGTTCCAATCTCGCTGTGGAAAGAGATCATGAGACAGGCAGGACTGCGGTAAGGAGTGAAATCATGGCCTACGCGATTCTTATCCATGTCGGCCCCACATCCTTTGGCGCCAGCGTGCCAGACCTGCCCGGGTGCTTCGCAGTTGCCGAGACACGGGAAGAGGTCTACAGGCTCATCTGCGAGGGAATCGAGATTTACGTGGAGGAACTCCACCAGAAGGGAGAACCCGCACCAGAGCCGGAATCCTACGAATTCGTCATGTCCGTGCCCAGCGCTTCGCTGCCCAAGCCCGCCAAGCGCGGTAAGCGGCTCGCGGCGGCGTCCCCGTCATAGCCCCCTACTCCAGGTAGCTCACGTCCATGCTGATGTCCAGCGCCGGCGCCGAGTGCGTCAGCGCCCCCACCGAGATCAGGTCCACCCCGCTCTCCGCTGCCGCCCGCACCGTGTCGAGGTTGATCCCGCCCGAGGCCTCCAGCAGCGCCCGCCCGCGGTTCAGCTCGACGGCCTGTCGCATCAACTCCGCCGGCATGTTGTCCAGCAGCAGCAGCTGCGCCCCCGCGTCCAGCGCCTCCTCCGCCTCCTCCAGCGTCGTGACCTCCACCTCCACCTTGATCGTGTGCGACGCCCGCGCGTGCGCCATCCGCACCATGTCGCCCAGCGAGACGCCCTGCAGCTTCAGCGCCGCGATGTGATTGTCCTTGATGAGCACCCCGTCTCCCAGGTTCTGCCGGTGGTTGTGCCCGCCGCCGCACCGGACCGCGTACTTCTCCAGCGCCCGCAGCCCCGGTATCGTCTTCCGCGTGTCGATGAGCGTCGCCCCCGTTCCGCGCACGGCCTCCACATACGTCGCCGTCAGCGTCGCGACGCCGCTCAGGTGCTGCATGAAGTTGATCGCCGTCCGCTCCGCCGTCAGCAGGCTCGCCGCCGACCCGCCCGCCCGCAGCGCGACGCTCCCACGCTCCATGACGTCGCCGTCCCGCAACACCTGCTCCACCCGCAGCGACGGGTCGACGCGGCGAAACACCGCCGCCGCCACCTCGACGCCGCACAGCACGCCCGGCTGCTTCGCGAACAGCGTCGCCGACGCCTGCAGTTCCTCCGGCACCAGCGCCGCCGTCGTCGCGTCGCCGATGCCCAGGTCCTCCTGCAGCGCCCGGTCGATAAGGTCGTGGATCTCCGGCGTCAGCAGCATTCCGCTACACCGTGAACTTCATCAGGTCTTCACCGAACGTGAACGGGTTGCTGTAGTTCGCGCAGATGACCTCGCGCGACCACGCCTCGTCCACGTCCCCCATGTGCGTCGCCACCAGGTGCGGCACCCCCGATTTCTCGGCCACCTCCGCCAGCCCGTGCGGGCACGTGTGCGAGTTCGCAATCCGCCGCGCGAACTCCGTCAGCCCCTCCCGGTCGACCACGTGGTAGTCGCGGCCGTCGGGCGCCGGCCCGCCCCGGTGCGGCTGCGTCTGCATCAGCTCGTGTACCAGCATGTCCGCCGTCGACGACGCCTCGATGATCGCGTCGCTCACCGCCGTGTCCCCTGAGATCACCACCTTGCTCCGGTCTTCCTCGAACGTGAACCCCAGCGCCGGCTTGACGTACCCGTGCTCCACCTCAAGCGCCGTCGCCCGCCACCCGTCGCCCTCGAACGTGTCGCCGTGGTCCACCTCGATGACCCGCACGTTCATGACGTCCTCGCCCACCCGGTCGTGCAGCCGCCGGATGCGGATGTCCTCCTCGAACGCGTGCACCAGCCGGTCGACGAAGTCCTTCGTCCGCGCCGGCCCGACGATCGTGTACGGCTTCTTCCGGTACCGGATCCAACCCGTGATCAGCACGTGCATCAGGTCGACCGTGTGGTCCGAGTGCATGTGGGTCAGGAAGATGTAGTCCAGGTCCGTCATGTCCTGCCCGATCTGCACCATCCGCCGCACGCACCCGTTCCCCGTGTCCACCAGCACCGTGTCCCCGCCGATGCGAAGGTGGTTGGCGGGCCCCCACCGGTTGGGGTCCGGCATAGGCGTGCCCGTCCCGAGCAACGTCAGCTCCATAGTGTGCCTCCTAAACCGCCGTCCGTTCGCCCTGAGCCCGTCGAAGGGCGATTCCCCCGTGGTTCCTGCGAAAACAGGAACCTAGCCCAAGTCCCTTCCCCCGCGAGCGGGGGAAGGTTAGGATGGGGGCCGTTCGCCCGGAACCCGTCCTGCAGTTTTCAAACGCCTATCGCGCCTTCATGAACACCGTGTGGCGCAGCCACTCCTCCGACGTCTCCGGGAAGTCCGTCCGGAAGTGTGCCCCCCGGCTCTCCTCCCGCGCCAGCGCCGATTCTGCCATCAGTCTACCCAGCGTCACCATGTTGGCAAGCTCGCGTGCGCCCCGGTCGCCGCCCTCCGGCGCGAGCGTCTCCCACGCCGAGAACACCGCCGCGGCCTCCTCCAGCCCCTCTCGCGACCGGATGATGCCCACGTTGCTCCAGTTCAGCCCCTGCAGCCCCTCCAGCGTCGGCCCGACTCCCCCACCGCCGGGCGCCGCCCGCAGCGCGAGCGCCCCCTCCGGCCGCGGCCCCGTCCAGCCGCCCTCCAGCGACCGCCGCACCACGCGCTGCCCGAACACCACCGTCTCCAGCAGCGAGTTGCTCGCCAGCCGGTTCGCCCCGTGCAGCCCCGTGCACGCGACCTCGCCGCACGCGTACAGGCCGGGCAGCGTCGTCTCGCCGTCCGTGTTCGTCAGCACGCCGCCCATCATGTAGTGCGCGGCCGGCGACACGGGAATCGGCTCCCGCGTGATGTCGAGCCCGTGTGTCAGGCACGTCTTGTAGATGCTCGGGAACCGCGCCGCCAGTCGCTCCGACGGCATGTGCGTCGCATCCAGCACCACGTGCCCCGTGCCCGTCCGCCGCATCTCCGCCAGCAGCGACCGCGACACGACGTCCCTCGGCGCCAGGTCGCCCTGCGGGTGGTACCCCGTCATGAACGCCTCGCCGTTAACGTTGCGCAGCACCGCCCCCTCGCCGCGCATGGCCTCCGTGATGAGGAACGGCGGCGCCCCCGGCAGCCGCAGCGCCGTCGGGTGGAACTGGTAGAACTCCATGTCCATCACCGCCGCCCCCGCGTCGAACGCCAGCGCCACGCCGTCGCCCGTCGTGACCTCCGGGTTGGTCGTGTAGCGGTACAACCGGCCGGCCCCCCCCGTCGCGAGCACCGTGTGCGCCGCCCGGTATTCGATCTCCTCGCCCTCGCCGTTCACGAGCCCCGCGACGCCCACGACCCGCCCGTCCTCGACCAGCAGCCGCGACGTCGTTGTGTACTCCTGCACGTGAATGCGCGAATGGTGCGCCAGCGACGACAGCGTCAGCTCGATCCGAGCCCCCGTCGCGTCCCCGCCCGCGTGCAGCACCCGAGGCATCCGGTGCGCCGCCTCGCGCCCCAGCGCCACCTCCCCGTCCGCCGTGTCGAAGATGACGCCCAGCCGCACCAGCTCCGAGATCGCCTGCGGCCCCTCCTCCGCGAGGATGCGCGCCGCGTCCTCGTTGCACAGCCCCGCCCCCGCCGCCAGCGTGTCGGCGAAGTGGTAGTTCGGCGAGTCCTCCGGCCCCACAGCCGCCGCAATCCCCCCCTGCGCGTACTGCGTATTGCAGTCGGCGATCCCGCCCTTAGTCAGGATCAGCACGCTCCCAAACTCAACAGCCAGCA
>CAZCPU010000029.1:11961-18767 GCA_964499855.1 uncultured Dehalococcoidia bacterium
TCCAACTCCACCACAAACGGCACCCGCCCCCGAAGCTGCGGCTTCCCGTCCGGCCACTCCCCCTTCGGCAGCTCGTACACCACCTCGATCTCGTTCCCGTCCGGGTCCAGGAAGTAGATGCCGAAGCCCAGCCCGTGCTCGCCGTACCCGACGATCGGCACCTCCTTCTCCAGCAGCCGCCGGTGGAAGTCCCGAAGGTCCTCCAGCGTCTCCACCTGCCACGCCATGTGGTACAGCCCCACGCGATTCGGCTGCGGCCCCGGCGCCTCCATCCCGATCTCCTGCGTCGCCAGGTCGTGCGTCGTCGGCTCGTCCTCCGTCGCGTAGAACACCATCCCCGGGTACTTCGCCGTGACGTGGAACCCCATCACCTCCGTGTAGAACCGCTCAGACCGCTCCACGTCCCGCACCCGGATCACCAGGTGCGTCAGCCGCTTGATTCTCCCGGTCGTCCGCGTCGTCAACACAACCCCTCCTCAGTCACAAACCGTCGCTACCACCAAGCCCGCCCATACTCGACACAGAGCCCGAAACCCCGGCGCCTAGGTTCCTTCCCCCGCTCGCGGGGGAAGGTTGGGATGGGGGGCCGCCCTAATGACGAGGGGCGGTCGTCCCGCCCCTTCAAGTGTCATCCGCGTTCGCCCGCGCCTACACCAGCGTCAGCATCCGCTCCAGCGCCAGCTTCGAGTAGTGCGCCGTCTCCTCCTCGACCGTCACCTGGTTCGGCACCCGCCCCGCCAGCAGCTCGTCCGTCACCCACAGCAGGTACGCCGGGTGGATCCGGTACATCGTCGAGCACGGGCACACCACCGGGTCCAGGCAGAACACCGTCTTGTCCGGGTTCTCGTGCGCCAGCCGGCTCACCAGGTTGATCTCCGTCCCGACGCCCCACACGCTCCCCGGCGCCGCCTCGCCGATCGTCTTCGCGATCAGCTCCGTCGACCCAACGTGGTCCGCCAGTTCGACCGTCTCCATCGGGCACTCCGGGTGCACCAGGATGTTCACGTCGGGGAATGCCTCCTTCGCCTTCGCCACCTGCTGCGGCGTGAACCGCGTGTGGACCGAGCAGTGCCCCTTCCACAGGATCATCTTGCTCGCTTCCAGCGCCTCCGCCGTGTGCCCGCCCAGCGGCCGGAACGGGTTCCAGACGAGCATGTCGTCGAGCGGGATGCCCATCTTCATGCCCGTGTTCCGCCCCAGGTGTTGGTCCGGCAGGAACAGCACACGCTTCCCCTGCTGGAACGCCCAAGCGACCACCTTGTCCGCGTTCGACGACGTGCACACCGCCCCGTTGTTCCGCCCGACGAGCGCCTTGATCTCCGCCGTCGAGTTCATGTACGTCACCGGGATGACCGACCCCTCGCCCAGCGTCTCCATCAGGTCGTCCCAGCAGTCCTCCACGTCGCCCGTCGGCGCCATGTCCGCCATCGAGCACCCCGCGTTGATGTTCGGCAGCACCACCCGCTGGTGCGCCCCGCCGAGCACCGCAGCCGTCTCCGCCATGAAGTGTACGCCGCAGAAGATGATGAAGTTCGACTCCTGCCGCTCCGCCGCAAACTGCGAGAGCTTGAGCGAGTCCCCGCGGAAGTCCGCGAACTGGATGATGTCCTCGCGCTGGTAGTGGTGCCCGAGGATGACCGTGCTGCTCCCCAGCGCCGCCCGGTTCGCGTCGATGCGCTCGGTCAGCTGCGCGGGCGTGAGGTTGACGTATTCGTCCGGCAGCCGCTGCCACCGCACTCCCGCGTTCAGCTCCTCCGCCAGCGGCTTCGTGACCAGCGGCTCCACCTGGCAGAAGGCGGACTGCTCCAGCTCCGTCAGGGGCACCCGGGGGTTGCGCTGTCTGCTGTCCGCCACCGTCAATTCGACCGCCATGAGACTCCTCCCGCCTACACCGCTTCCGGCACGCCCTGCAGCGACCACGGCGATGTCTTGGTTATGCGGACGCGGGCCAGCTTCCCGTGGAAGTCACCCGCGTCCTCAAAGAACACCAGCTTGTCCGTGCGCGTTCGCCCGCGCCACTTCCCCTTGTCCCGCCCCTCGACGAGCACCTCGAGCGTCTCGCCCAGCAGCCGCTCGTTGATCTCCGTCGCCACCCGCTCCTGCAGCGCGTCGACGGCCTTCAGGCGCCGCCGCTTCTCCTCCGCGGGCACGTCGTCCTCGAGCGTCCGGTGCGCGATCGTCCCCTCCCGCGTCGAGTACTGCGCGACGTGTACCTTGTCGAACCGCACCTGCTCCAGCAGCCGGTAGCTCGCCTCGAACGCCTCCTCCGACTCCCCGCAGAACCCGACGATGAGGTCCGTGCTCAGCGCCACGCCCGGCACCGTCGCCCGGATCCGCTCGATGGTCCCCAGGTACTCGTCCGCCGAGTACGTCCGCCGCATCGACGAGAGCACCTCGTCGTCCCCCGCCTGCACCGGCAGGTTGATGTGCTCGCACACCTTGGGCAGCTCCGCCACCGCCCGGATGATGCGGTCGCTCATGTACATCGGGTGCGACGTCAGGAAGCGGATGCGTTCCAGCCCGCACACGTCGTTCAGCGCGTACAGCAGGTCCGCAAGGTCGTCGTCGCCCGGCAGGTCGTGCCCGTACGCGTCCACCGTCTGCCCCAGCAGCGTAACCTCGCGCACCCCGCGCGCTGCCAGCAGCTCCGCCTCGCGCACCACGTCGGGCAGCGTTCGGCTCACCTGCCGGCCCCGGCGGTACGGGATGATGCAGAAGCTGCAGAAAAGGTCGCAGCCCTGGATGATCGGGATGTAGCTCGTCACGTCCGCGTGCGCGTCCGTCAGCGGCCCGATGCACCCCTCGTAGTCGACGCCCAGCCGCTCGCCCACGAGCTCCAGCAGCGGCGCGTACTGCTGCGGCTGCATGAACACGTCGACGTGGCCGAAGCGCGACTCCAGTCCGTCCTTCTTCGGCCCGACCATGCACCCCATCAGCGCGACTATGCGCTCCGGCCTGCGCCGCTTCAGCGCCTTCGCCATGCCCAGCGCGCCAACGACCTTGTCCTCGGCGCTCTGCCGCACCACGCACGAGTTGAAGACGACGACGTCTGCGTTCTGCGCGGTGGGGGCGGGTCGGAGTCCCAGCTGCTCCAGCGCGCTCGCGAGCCGGTCGGAGTCGGCCTTGTTCATCTGGCAGCCGATGGTCCAGATGTGATAGCTCGTGGGCGTCCCGTCTCCAGCCGTCTCCACCGCCGGCGCCTTCGCCGGCTGCTGGATACGGGTAGCCGTCCACTGTGCTTCTTGAATTGCCATCACGCTGCCTGAAGGGGAATCATGGGTGGCGGAGGGACAGGGATTCGAACCCTGGAGGGGCTGTTAGGCCCCCAAGCGCTTAGCAGGCGCCCGCACTAGACCACTATGCGATCCCTCCACGTTGTTGAAAGCCTGTATCTATCGTATCAACGGCCCCAGATACGTACAATACGGATTTCGCCGCCAATTTCGTATCTGGACTTGTGAATTATCCCACAAATGCCCGCCCCGCCCCTGTGGTACACTGCCTGCAATCTGACAGGAGCGCCCCGTGCCTGACGCCGACATCGCCCCCGCCCGCCAACCCCGCATTTTCCACGGCTGGTACATCGTGGGCATCGCCGTCACGTCGGGTATGCTCCTCTCCGGCTTCCAGACCTACGCTTTCGGCTTCTTCTTCAAGCCCATGAGCGAGGAGCTCGAGATCGGCCGCGGCGCCACCTCCGCCGTCCTCCTCATCCGCGCCCTCATCATGGGCGCCATGGCCCTCCCCATCGGCATGGCCGTCGACCGCTACGGCCCCCGGGCCCTCATGGCGCTCGGCATCATCCTCGCCGCCATTTCCACCATCGGGATGGCCTGGGTCAGCAGCCTCCTCAGCTTCTACCTCGTTTTCGGCGTCGTCCGCTCCCTCGCCCTCGGCTTCGCCGGCGGCGAGGTCGGCAGCACCGTCGTCGCCAAGTGGTTCGTCCGCCACCGCGCCCTCGCCCTCGCCATCACCAGCACCGGCATCCCCCTCGGCGGCATCGTCATGGCGCCCCTCGCCGCGCTCCTCATCGCCAACTTCGACTGGCGAAACGCCTTCGTCATCTTCGGCATCATCACCATGGTCGTGCTGTTCATCCCCTCGTGGCTCACGATGCGCCGCATGCCAGAGGACCTCGGCCTCCGCCCTGACGGCGCCCCGCCCATTGATCAACCCGGGGCGGCGTCCGCCGTTCGCCCCGAGGGTAACCGAAGGGCACCCCCTGAAGAGCGCGACTGGACCCTGGCCGAGGCCGTCCGCACCCCCGCCCTCTGGCTCATCACCCTCAGCCTGAACATGACCATTTTCATGACCACCAGCATCACCCTGCACCAGGTCCCCTACCTGACCGACAAGGGCTTCTCCGCCGGTCTGGCCGCCTCCGCCATCATCCTGCTGACGACGGTCGCCCTGTTGGTCAAGTTCTTCTGGGGGTGGATGGCCAACCGCATCCCCATCCGCTACTGCATCGCTCTGAGCCAGACGCTCGACGTCATCGCCCTCGTGCTGCTCCTGACGGTGTCGTCGACGGTCGGCGTGCTCGTGTACGCCTTCGCCTTCGGCCTCGGTCGCAGCGAGGGCCTTTTCAACTCCCACGCCTACGCCGTCTACTTCGGCCGGCGCTTCCTCGGCAGCACCCGCGGCATCGTCGCGCCCATACGCATCGCCGCCAGCGGCGGCGGCCCCGTCATCACCGGCATCTTCTTCGACATCACCGGCGACTACAACACCATCATCCCCATCTTCATCGGCGTAACGGTGCTGGCCGTGTTCTGCTCGCTGACCGCCAAACCCCCCAAGGTCCCCGCGTCCAAGGCGGCGGCGGAGACCGGCGCCTGAACGTCGGGGCGCCTCTTGGGGGCGCCCAGGGGAGGCACTGCGGCGTCCCTTCTGCCCGCCTGGTGGAGGCGTAGGAACGTCCCTTGTGCGCGTCCAGATCGCCCCTCGCCCTGAGCCTGTCGAGGGGCCGTTCGTACGGCTAACCCCCGGCCCCTAAGCCCCCGTCCACCCCTTCGGCGGCGCCGACGACCCGAGTCCAACCCACACAGAGCCGTCCTCGAAGAACTCCTTCTTCCAGATCGGCACGATCTCCTTCAGCCGGTCCACCACGTACATCGCCACCGCGAACGCCTCCGCCCGGTGCGCCGCGCCCGCCGCCACGACCAGGCTCGCCTCGCCCAGCTCCAGCCGCCCGATGCGGTGCGCCACTGCCAGGTCCGTCACCCCCCAGCGCTCCTCCACCTCGTCGAAGATCTGCTGCAGCGTCTTGTACGCCATCTCCGGGTACGCCTCGTAGTCCAGCCGCACGACGATTCGCCCACCCGTTTCGTCCCGCGTCACCCCCTGGAATGTGACGATGCCCCCGTTCGCCGTGTTCGTCACCATCGCCGTGACCCGCTCGGCGTCCAGCGGTTCGTCCGTGATGAGGATGCGAGGGTTCGGGCTGGGATAGTCGAGCCCTCCCGACACTGGCGGGATAAGCGCCACCTCGTCCATCGGCTGCAGCAGGTGCGAGCGCTCGACATACGACTGGTTCACGGCAACCATCGTCGTGGGCAGCAGCGGCACGGTGACCGGATGCGTCTCAGCGAGGCAGTTCAGCGCGTCGTCCACGGTCGCCCCGTCCGGAAGCGTCACCTCGATGCAGTCGCTCCCCACCCGCTCGCGGTACACCGCAAACAGCCTTAGCGTAACCGTCACCCCATTGGAAGTCGCCATAGGCGGATTATACGCGCGCGGGCCGGAGTTACGAAACTCCGGCCCCTCCTACTCCTTCATCGCTCCTGCGCAGGCAGGAACCCCAACAGCCAAGAGTCCCTTCCCCCGCGAGCGGGGGAAGGTTAGGATGGGGGCGCCCCCTACCCCGCCTTCACCCCCGCCAGCCGCTCGTTGAACTCTTCCATCGTGAACCGGTACTCCTGCGTGCCCTGCACCTCCACCGCGAACGACGCGCACACGCTGCCCATCAGCGCCGCCTCGGCCAGCGGCTTCCCGTCCACGATGCCCTTGACCAGCCCGCCCCGGTACGAGTCCCCCGCGCCCGTCGGGTCCACCGCCTGCCGCGGCGTCACGACCGGTATCGCCGTGACTTCGTCGCCGACCCGCAGCGACGAGCCGTGCTCTCCCTTGGTCACGATGACCGCCTTCGCGAGCCCCGCCAACGCCGCCTCGTCGAGCCCCGTCGTGTTGGAGATCAAGCCCACCTCGTAGTCGTTGCAGATGAGCACCGCCGCCCCGTCGATGCACTCCCGCAGCTCCTCCGCCGACCACGCCGGCAGCGACTGCCCCGGGTCGAAGATGTAGGGCACCCCGTGCTCCTTGTAGTACCGCGAGTAGTTGCGCATGTCGTCCAGGTTGCCCGGCGAGACTACCCCGATGGCGCCGTCCATGTTGTAGAACTCAAAGGAGAAGTCAGACGCGATCAGCATCGCCCCCATGTGGAAGCCCGTGATCTGGTTGTCCCCCTGGTCCGTCGTGATGTACGCCCCCGCCGTCCGCTCCGTGTCGACCACCTGGACGCCGCTCCGGGGCATCCCGTTCTGCTCCATCCAGTCCAGGTACTGCCCGCAGTCCCGCCCCAGCGTCGCCAGCGTCAGCGGCTGCTCGCCCAGCAGCACCAGGCAGTACGAGATGTTGCCCGCGCACCCCCCCGGCCGCTCGACGAGGCTGTCCACGTTGAAGCTCACGTTGATGTTGTGGATGCGGTCCGGCAGGATGTGGTCCGAAAACCTTCCCGGGAAGTTCATGATCCGGTCATACGCCAGGGAACCAGACACAAAGATAGTCATACCGTCTCCCATCGAGTT
>CAZCPU010000030.1:0-10709 GCA_964499855.1 uncultured Dehalococcoidia bacterium
GGAGGCCGTTGAGCCGGTACCTGCGGGGCTCGCCGGTCCTTTCGTCGGTGGCGTATCCGGGGACCCACTTGCCGGGCAGGATCACCGCCGCGGCCGAGAGGGCGATGAAGATTGCGAGGGGCGTGAAGAAGGCGGCGACCTTATCTCCCGTGGAAAGCTCGAACAGGTGCTCAATCCCAAGCCACTCGACCATGGCTGGATCTCCTTCCTTGTTGGCGCCGGGCCCTCACGGTATGGGGCTTGTCATCGATTCCCAGCGTACAGGACCGGCGCGGGCCGCGGAAACTGAGGCGCCGGGTATCCCCGGGCCCCGGGCCGGAGTTCGAAGACGGTTCCATCAACCGCACACGTTGGTGGGCCGTGGAAGACTGAATTGCGAACTTTTCGCTGGGAGGTCCTATTGTAAGGAATTGGAAGCTCGTCCATTCCGCTCCGGACCGAACCGCCTTTCCGCTGCGCGAGCCTATGGTGCGGAGGGGAAGGCCGGGGGCGGCTTGGGAGGGAGCCTATGCGCTCACCTCCCAGCGCCGCCAAGCTCACCGGACACGGAAAGAAGTTCTGGTTTTGCTTCCCCTAAGGCGTATCGGCAACTTCAGGTTGGTCGTCGTAGTAGCGCGACATGAAGATCAGCCCGTCATAGCGCACGGCCCATGTATGCGCGTACAAGGTCTCAGAGGACCTGGCGTTGGGGAAGATGTAGTTAATCCAGATTCCTTCCTCTGTGGCCGCCGCCATCTCTTGGCCAATATTCCGACTGCTGAACCTGGCGAGGTCCTTCAAGTTGGTGCCTACAAGGTGGTTGGCAAGCGGAGCGACGCGGAGAATGTCGTTCTCGTCGGCCAGGGTCAATCCCCATTGGCCGTCAAGGCTTTCCGCGCTGTTGTACCGCTCGACCGTGGCCTCCAATCCATTGCTCTTGTAGTATTCGATGGCCTCCTGCACATATCCGGCGGTCCGGGCCGCGGGGTCTTCAACCCGCACGTAGTAGCCGGAGGCGAAGAGCATTCCGTCGTGGCGCACGGCGTAGCCGACCTTGGGGACTTCCTTCAGCGTCACGGGATGCGGCCACAGGTATTCCACCCAGACCCCTTCCCCGCCGTCGGTAGCCTTGGCCAGCTCCTTGCCCAACTCGTAGCCGTCAGAACCCACCACGTCCTTGATGTCCGTCCCAATCAGCCGTGAAATCAGCGGATGGACGTGATATAAGTCGTTGGCGTCGGTAGCGAAGAGATACCATTCACCCTCGAAGCTGGCGACGCTGTTGTAGTAGTTGAGCATGGACTCCAGGCCTTCACGCTCGTATCGTTCCACGGCCTGCTTCACGTACTGGACCGTGTAGTCCCTCGGGTCGGCGTCACGCCAGGCGGGGGGACCCGTCTCGGGCTCGCCCGCGTAATAGCCGGAGGCGAATATCAGCCCGTTGTGACGGATGGCCCAGGTGACCATCTGCTGTTCCTTCCGTGAAACGGGATGGGGCCACAGGTACTCCACCCATACGCCCTCATCGGTGGCCTGAGCTATCTCCTTACCCAGTTCCTGCCCGTCGGAGCCGACGACATTCTTGATGTCGGTGCCGATGAGGTGAGGAAAGATTGGATGCGCCAAGTAGATGTCGTCTGCACCGATGAGGAATAGATAAAACTGTCCGTCCAAGCTTGCTTGGCCGTTGTAGTGGGAGATGACTGCGTCGAGACCTTCGTCGTCATACTTGGCGATGGCCTTGTCCACGTATTCCTTGACAGAATCCGCCACGTCTTCCGCCAAGGCCGAATGGCTGGCAGAAAACGCCAGCCCGTCGTGCAGTATGACGAAGACTCGCCGCGGTTCTTCCTGCTTGGTAACCGGATTGATGCCCCGAGACAGAGTCCAAGTGCCGTCCTCGCTGCTGGCATCCAAAAAGTCGGTGAAGGCGGAATATGTTGAGCCCGGGCCAACAAACTGGCCTTCCAGGGCGGGTATGCTGCGGTACACAAGCAACGTGTTTTCGTCTGCGTCCACAAGGATCAGCGTCCGCCCGCTTTCCGTGCCCGCCTGAGACCTGTAGAACGCAACTGTGGCGTCCAGTCCGTTCGCATCATAGTATTCAATCGCTGCCGCGACGAAGGCTCGTGTTATGGCGTCGTCGTCCAGTGCAACTGGTTCCGGCGAGGGTTCCGGGGCTGGGGTGTCGACGGGCGTCGGAGTCGGGGAAGGGTCTTCGCCACAGGCAGCCAAAAGGACTGCCGAGGAGACCACGATCAAGAGCAGGAATCGTGCAATCAGGCCAGCTGGCGCTAGTGGGAACGTCCATCCTGTCCCGTTCGCCTGCGGATTGCCCATTTGTTCGGTTCTCAACATGGGACATCCCCCTCAATTCTCTAAAAGTATTTCATTGTGGCAGAAGTGCGTTTCGCAATGAAACACACTCAGCAAGTGAGGCTACAATATCTGATTATACCCATCCATCGGCATCATGCTATATGATACGTCAACATATCATCTCAAATGCAAAGAAAGAGGGGCTTACTGCTCGCAGGCTAATCCTGCGGAGCAGGTCGAGGACGAATCTGCTTAGCCCCAATTCTGCCTCTCTGCGCCTGTCAATGAGAAGAGAGGAAAAACGGAAGCCCTCATATGGCGTGGGGACTCGCAATACGATGACATCTCGCCCCGAAATCGACGGGAATGTGGAGGGCCGCTCGCGGGCAGCGGCCATTTCCCGGCCATCTGTTGCGACCAGGGGTTCCACCTAAATGTTCAGAAGAGCCCGGGGTCGAAACGAAATCCAGTATGAACCGGATGAGAAGTGTCCGCCGCTACTGGCGATTTCCTCGGCTTTACAGATATTCATACCCAACACCATCAGCCTCGTCATGCTGGCCGCGCTGGTGGTGCGGGCATCCGGCGAATCCGAAGCCTACCTTTCATGGGTGACATTTACCGTGCTGGCAGTCACTGGCGCCGGCATGATCCTGCAGACCCTCCGGCTGCGTCATATGGGTTCGGGTCGCCTCGTCGTCTCAAACTTCAACGTTCCGTTCTTGGCCGTCAGCGCCTTGGCGCTTCATGTCGGCGGACCTGCTTTGCTGGCCAGCTTGGTAGTGGTTTCCACCCTGGTCCAGTCTGTTTTGACGCTGCGCCTTGCCTCCCTCCGCAGGGTATTTACACAGACGGTGAGCGGAGTAGTGGTAATGCTGGTGGCGGTTTCGGCCCTGCCCTTCATCATCAGCAGAGCGGTTATGCCGCCGGAAGGCGAATCGACAGTGCTCTTCTTGGCGCCGGGAATTGCTGCTCTGGCCGCCGGGGTCGTGATATCCCTGCAAGGCGCGCTGGCCTGGCGAATCTGGGTCTTGCCGGCCACGGTGGTCGTCGGTCTGACTGCAGCCGTGCCCCTGGGCTACTACGACACCGACATCATTGCCCACACCCCATGGCTGCGCTTGCCCGATTTCGGGTGGCCCGGGCTGGATCTGACCTTTAGTACGGATTTCTGGACCCTGCTTCCGGTCTTCGTGTTTGTGAATCTCACCTCCTTCATGAAGGCGGTGGCAGACCTGTCGGTAATTCACCACGCCTCTTACCGGAACCGAGCGGCCATTGACTTCCGCACGGTGCAGGGCGGCCTGAACGTGTTCGGAATTGGCACCCTTCTTTCCGGACTCCTGGGGACCTTGCCGGTTGCCGCGCCGTGGGCGTCCACCGCGGTCTACATTGGCTTCACCGGCGTCGCCGCCAGGAGTGTCGGGATATACCTGGGACTGTTGACCATAATAGTCGCCTCGTTTTCAAAGCTGCTCGCCATAATAGTCGCCATTCCCAGCCCGGTGGTTAGCGCGGTGTACGTCATCATCTTCGGCATGCTTTTTGTCGAGGGCGCGAAGACGGTCTTCACCGGCCAGTTTGACCAGAAGAAGGCCACCATCACCGGTGTTTCTATGGTATTGGGCCTGTCCGCGGGGACTTTCAGCGGGTTCTTCGAAGGGGTAACCATTCATCTGGTCGGCAATACCATTGTGGTCGGTGGTTTGGCGGCCGTAGGCATGACCGCATTCACCGAATTGTCGGGGTTTCGCGCCAAGAAGCTCCAGATTGACTTTTCCCAGTCTTCCCTGCCTGCCGTTGACGATTTTCTCTGCCAGTTCGCCGACAGACATTCCTGGACGGAGGAAGGAGGTAACCGACTGCGCCTGGTAGGAGAGGAGGTCATTTTGAGCCTGCTCAATGAAGAGAAAGACGGTCCGTCCGACCAGAAGCGCAGGTTGGCCGCCACAATTCGTCCCGACAGCGGCTCGGCTGAGCTTGAGATCGTGGTCGCTTCGGACGACGCTATCCAGGGAAATATCGAGAATCGCATGGCCTATCTGGGCCAGGACCAGGCGCTGGAAGACGAAGAGCAATTGTCTGTCCGCATCTTGCGCCACTACGCCTCATCGGTACACCACCGCAAATACTACGGCTTGGACATTGTCAGCTGCCGTGTGGACAAGTAGTGGGACAGCGTCTTCGACGTCCTCTCGATCTGGAGACCAACGGGCTCGGTCCGCCGGAAAGCTCCCTTATGAAGCCGCCTCGCTGCCACCGGCCCCAAGCTTACGTAGATGGCGGGGCAGGGTTATGACTTCAATCTCTCTTCGTCGGAAAATGAGTGGGGATGCCGGGACTCGAACCCGGACGCCATAGGCACATGATCCTAAGTCATGCTCGTCTGCCAGTTCCGACACATCCCCATCGGCGACGGTGGGCGCTCGTGACGGCTGGGGTGGGGAGTGACCCGCCTCGGACTCGAACCGAGAACCCACTGATTAAGAGTCAGTTGCTCTGCCAAATTGAGCTAGCGGGCCATTGCGCAGGGGTAGGGATTCCATAGCTGAATGTAGCATTCCGCCTATGGGAGTGTCAACCTGAGCGACCGCCGCCGTGCCCTCCCCAACGACGCCCCTCGCCCGTTGTGTCGCGACACCCGCGCACCTACACTCGAGCGCATTCCCGGAGCAGGAGGAACGCCCGCCGTGGACATCCCCGCCGACACCGTCGAGCGAGTGCAGGCCGCGCTGCTGTCATGGTTCGCGACGTCGCAGCGCCTCCTCCCGTGGCGCGAGACCGCCGACCCCTACGCTGTCCTCGTCTCCGAGGTCATGCTCCAGCAAACGCAGGTCGAGCGCGTCATACCCGTCTACCGCGCCTTCCTGGAGCGATTCCCCACGTTCGAGGCCCTCGCCGGCGCCCCCGCGTCCGAGGTCATCCGCGCGTGGGCGGGCATGGGCTACAACCGCCGCGCGCTGAACCTCCAGCGGGCCGCGCAGGCGGTGGTCGAGCGGCACGGCGGCGCGATGCCCCGCGAACCCAGGGCGTTGCGTGCCCTCCCCGGCGTCGGCGAGTACACGGCCAACGCCCTCGCCTGCTTCGCCCTCGGCCAGCAGACCGCCGTCGTCGACACCAACGTCCGCCGCGTGCTGGGCCGCGTGTTCCACTGGCCCTCGACGCCGTCGGACCGCGAGACGGCGGAAACTGCGAGCCGCGCCCTGCCCGAGGGCCAAGCGTGGGCCTGGAACCAGGCGCTGATGGACCTCGGCGCGACGGTCTGCACCTCGCGACGCCCCACCTGCCTCCTCTGCCCCCTCCGCGAGTCCTGCCGCGCCGCCGGCGCCTTCGAGTCCGAGCCCGCCACGGCCGTCGCCGAGTCCCGCGCCGCCTACCGCCCGAAGACCGAGCGATTCGAGGGCTCCAGCCGCTTCTACCGCGGCCGCGTCGTGACCCACCTCCGCGGTCTGCCCGACGGCGCATCGTGCCCCGTGGACGACCTCGCCGTCGCCGTGAAGCCGGACTACGCGGACGCCGACGCCCCGTGGCTACGCGCCCTCCTCGACGGCCTCGCCCGCGACGGCCTGGTCGCCCTCCACAGCGAGGGCGACGGAGTCCGCGTCAGCCTGCCGTAGCAACGATGGTGTATCATCGGAGGCGGACATCCAGGACGGGATGAGCGGGCCCGTCGCGGCGCCGCTTGAGCTGGGTGGCAGTGGGGACGTTCCTGGTAACGCTGGCGGGAGGTTCCCACCGCAATGACCAGCCTCGACCTGTCGTACGACCTCATCCCAGGCGCCTACGCCTTGGTGGTGCAGCGCTTGGACGCAGTCCAGAACCGCATCCATTCCCTCATGGTCTTCTCCGGCAGCTTCCTGCTCACCGGCCCCGCGCTGGCCGCCGTGGCCGACCAGGCCGTCACCTTCCAGTCGTACTGGTTCTACGCCGCCGTCGCCCTGGCCGCCTTCAACGTCGTGTTCGGTTTGATCGTGACATCCGTTGGCAGCCTCCATATCCTGAGACCTCCCGACTTGAATAGCGGGTGGCTGGAATTGGACGTGGGAGAATTTAAGCGAACGTCACTTTGGTGGAGTAACAGCAACCTTGAACACAACGTGAAGCTGGTCAATAGAAAAGGTCACGGCAGTCTTGCCATGACCGGAATCTTGATCCTTGAACTTGTGCTACTAATTACGTGGGGTGTGTCGCAGGTAACTTGAGGGGCGTAGGGGTTCACCAGCCCTTTATGTGGACAATGGAGTTGGGCGCACTCGGCTTCCACAATTCAGGCGCAGCCTCCGCTCTGTCCTTGTCAGCAGGCTTTTCGTCCTTTTCGACCTCGGCCTCGCTGTCCTTCGTTTCCTTGTCCGCCATTGGTCCACCCCCTGATCATGCAAGGAGCCTGTCGGCTTGGTAGAGTCATTATAGGGTATTCGGCAATCCATGGGCATCACCCTGGCTGCCGCGGCACGACCACCCCCGTCGTTGGCGCGCTCGCGCCGCCGTGTGTACCATACCCCTGACGACCGTCCGGTCGGTTGCGCGCCCACCGTGGCGCTATCGCGAAGGTGACGAATGCCAGACTCGGCCCCGTGGCTCAAAGAAGCGGAGGACTGCGCCGTCCAGCTGGCGCGCGATGCCGGCCGTCTCCTGATGGAGCGGTTCCAGCGCCCCATGGCCATCGAGTACAAGGACAAGGAGGGCTGGCGCGACCCGGTCACCGAGGCCGACCGGGCCGCTGAGACCTTCCTCTCCAACGAGCTCGCCGCCCGCTTCCCCGATCACGGCTTCGTCGGCGAGGAGGGCGAGGGACGCGAGGCGGGCGAGGCCGGCCTGACGTGGGTCGTCGACCCGCTGGACGGCACCACCAACTTCGCCAACGGCCTGCCCTCCTTCTGCTGCTCCATCGGCCTGCTGGAGCACGGCGTGCCCGTCGTCGGGGCCATCTTCCTGCCCTGGCCGGACACCCCCGGCGGCCGCGTCTTCCACGCCCGCCGCGGCGGCGGCGCATGGGAGAACGAGGTGCGGCTCCACGTCGCGCCCGGCGACAAGCCGGTGGCCGGCCGCGTGACGGTGCGCGGGGGCTTCCTCGCGGGGCGGTTCCGCCCCAGCAAGGAGCTCCTGAAGAACGGCGGCCAGCAGCGCTCCGTCGGCAGCACGGCCTACGAGCTCGCGCTGACCGCCGACGGCACCTACCAGTTCACGCTCCACGGCAACCCCCACTCCTGGGACGTGGCCGCGGGCGCCGTTCTCGTGCAGGAAGCCGGCGGGGCCGTCGTCAGCCGCGACCGGCAGGGCTGGCGCCCGCTGACCTCGTTCCTGGGCGACGCCGCCAACGGCGACGCCACCAAGCAGCTCCGCGACTGGCGGCAGCCCGTGCTCTCCGGCAACGCCGACATGGTGCGTTTCGTGCAGGACGGCCTGCTGCCCCTGCCCCTGACGACGCGCGTCGTCCGCGGCGCCAGGCGGGCGCTCACCCCGCCGCGCCGCGGCGGCGCATCCTCGTAGGACACCGCGGAGGACCTATGGCCTTCCTGGCGCTCATCACCGGCACGCTCTTCTGGCTGGTGGTCTTCTTCTGCCTCATGGCCGCCGCCTACGTCTTCATCCGCGACGACTTTGGCTTCAGGGGCGGGCTCGAAGCGGCGATCTTCCTCGGCCTCCTGGTCGTCGTCGGCCTTCCGCTCCACATGGTCGCGAGACGCCTCAGCGGCCGCGCGATGGCCGCGGCAGCGGAGGCGGCCCCCGTCGAGGCGCCCGGCGCGCCCACGCCCCGCCGTCGTCGTCGAGGGCGCGGCCGGCGCTAGCGGACCTCCCGGACCGCCGCGGCGGCTACGTCGGGCGCCCACCGGGTCACTTCCTGCCGTTCGGTGTCGACGCGCAGGTGGAACGGCAGGGACACGACGAAGACCTTGTCGCCGTCGAAGGGCAGCGAGATGTCGAGATGGACGACCGCCGTCGCGGTGAGCTCGCACTCGTCGTCGGACCCGCACTCGGCCCCGGAGAACTCCCATGTGACGTTGTCGCGGATCTGGTGTTCCAGCACGCTCCTCGCCAGCTGACTGACGAACGGCACCTCGCCAATCGAGAGCCGGACAAACTCCTCGGTGACGATCGCTTCGTTGTCGGTGACCCAGTCCGTCGCCACCCGCGACGCAACGCTCTCCGGGCTCGAGCACGCTGCCGACGCGACGAGCCCAATGCACGCAAGCGCCGGCAAGCACAGCCCCAACAGTGTCCTCAGGGATCGAATCACGCGGTCAGTCAACGGATGAGCCCTACATCCACGGCCACGGCAGCCGCGCGTTTCGCGGGTCCGGGAACGTCGGCTCGTCGAGCAGGACCGCGAGCCGGTGGCGCAGCGCCTCCAGCTCCCGGGCGTGCAGCAGGTCGACTATGGGCAGCACCGCGTCGTCGGCCCGGTCGAGCTTCTCCTGCAGGCGGCAGAGGTCCTGCACGAGCTCGTCCGGCATCGGCTCGCCCGCGAAGTCCCAGATGACCGTGCGCAGCTTGGGATGCGGGTGAAACGTCAGCCCGTGGTCGATGCCCCACACGCGCTCGTCCGTGCCGAGGATGGTGTGCCCCGCCTTGCGGTCCGCGTTGTTGGTCAGCAGGTCGAAGAGGCAGATGCGCGGGAATTGCTCCTCGTACTGCTCGCGCAGCGTGAAGTAGTGGTCGCGGGGGTTGTGCTCCACGTAGCGCTGCATGGAGCCCTCGCCGTATGGGCCGTCGCGCAGGATGGTCTTCGGGATGAAGTGCCAGCCGAGGGCCTCTGCCAGCAGGTAGGACCCGTACTCGCGCAGGTGCAGGGTGCCGTGGGGGAAGTCCCACAGGGGCACCTCGCCCTTGCGCGGCTTGTATATCGCCTTGACCTGCTCCCCGTCGCCGCCCTGCAGGCAGACCAGGAAGGTGTAGTTGGAGCCCAGGGGCGTCAGGTCGCAGGAGACGGCCTCGCCGTGCTCCAGCGCCGGCTCATTGGCCCATGACGGAGGTTCCTTCCAACCGGGCGCCAAATCGGCTCCTTCCAGAACGCCGCTCAAAGCGGTTTGGGCCACATTAGACACAGGCCCGTTTGCGGGGTCAAGGCAACGGCTCGGTGCCGCAGTTCTCCGGCTTCAGACGCCCCTCGCCGTTCGACAGATGCTGGACGCTCACACCTGCGCGGGCTCGGCCGGCGTGGGCAGCCGTCGCAGCGGCCGCACCAGCGACCCCAGCGCGATCGTCACGATCCACGCCACCACCGCAAACCCGAACAGCAGCGCGTACTCGGCGTAGATGTCGAACAGCAACCCGAACAGCCACGGCCCGCCGAAGGTCGCCAGGTTGTTCACCGTCGCGTTGACGCCCCGGATCGCACCCAGGTGCTGCCTCCCGAACGTGTTGGAGACAAACACTTGGCTGACGACGAAAAAGGAGTTGAGCCCGAAGCCCAGGTAGACCATTGCGACGAACATCATGCCGACACTCTGGAACTGTGACACCAGCGAGACGAGGAAGAGGCCGCTCGCCACGATGCTGCACACGGCGATGAACGGCTTCTGCGGGCCGTGCCTGTCCGCCAGCGATCCGAACACGAAGCCCATGATGATCGCCGGCACCGCGTACGCGCTGATGGACGCCGCCGCCGTGGTGGCGTCGAAGCCGAGCGAGACGAAGAACGGCTGGAAGTTGGGGATCATCCCGCGGATGGCCAGCGTCGCCAGCCCGATGGCCACGATGAGCAGCCAGAACTGCCGCGTGCGCAGCGCCTCGCCGCGGGTCAGGCTGACCTCCGTCGCGGCCGAGATGCGCCCGCTCGGGCCGGGGCCCTGCGAGCCGGGCGCCGGCGCGGGTGCGTCTTCCTTGTCCCCATCCGGGCGTAGCCCAACGTCCTCCGGTGAGCGGATGATGAAGAACGCGCCCGGGCCCGCCAGCACGATCAGCGCCACCCCCATGACCGCCCACGCGTCGCGCCAGCCGACGGTCTCCACCAGCCACGTCAGCACCAGCGGGAAGAGCAGCGGCCCGACGGAGAACCCCGCCGACACCGTCGCCTGCGCGATCCCCCGCTTCCGCACGAACCACTTCGGCACCACCACCAGCGCCATCGCCACCGTGAAACGCCCCAGCCCGCCCACGATGCCGAAGATGAAGACGTAGCCGTACGGGTTCCCCGCCACGTTCATGTACAGCAGCGACGCCCCGAACAGCAGGATGCCGGCCAGCGCCAGCACCGGAGGGCCGTTCTTCGTGTCCGCCCACGGGCCCACGATGATCCCCAGCGGCGTCGTGACGATGGCCCCCACCAGCAGCGGCAGGAAGACCAGGCTGCGGTCCCACCCCAGGTCCTCCTGCATCGGCGTCACGAAGACGCCCAACCCCCACGACGTCATGCCGACGTTGAACGCGCCAAAGACGAAGCCGAATGCGACGATCACCCAGCCGTAGTA
>CAZCPU010000030.1:10809-13590 GCA_964499855.1 uncultured Dehalococcoidia bacterium
CGCGAGTGGAAGCCTCCACCCCAGCGGAGGGCTGCACCCGCGGCCAGACCCACGCCATGACGATGAGCAGCGCGGCGCCGAAGAGGTACGCGCCGAGGACGTCGCTCGGCCAGTGCCGTTCCAGGTGCACGCGGGAGATTCCCACGAGCACGGGCCAGGCGAGCACGGCGGCCAGCAGCGCGCGCCGGTGCGCCACCCTGGTGAGCTTCGGCATCACCAGCAGCCAGAGGAGGCCGGACGTGAGCATCGCGTGCATCGTGTGGCCGCTCGGAAAGCTCTCACCGCCGCCCAGCGGGTCCTCCAGCGGCCTCGGGCGGTCGACGATGTCCTTGAACCCCTCGTTGACGCTCATGAGGCCAAGCCCGATGAGCACCAGCAGCCCCGCGCGCCAGCCGAGCCGCCACGCGGCGAGGACGGCCCCCGCCACCATGGTGACGACGACCATCGCGTACTTGCCCGGAAACGACACGGCCTCCATGAAGGAGTCGTACGCGGGCGTGGAGAAGCCGAGGAGCCACGAGGCGACCGCGCGGTCCCAGCCGAAGGAGGGCTCCTCGCTCGCCAGTACGGCGAGGACGGCGAGGGCGGAGGCCAGCAGGGCGAGGGTCACAGGCCGCCAGTGGCGGACGGCTGCGTTGCCCGGCTCGGCCCCGGTGGTGCTCAAGGGCGCTCCTGCCTGTGGAAGGTTGCAGGAGAGGGTACCCGACGGCGGTAGCGGCGGCAACCTACTCCGCGTCGTCCTCCGGCGGCAGCGTCTCGAGGTGGTCGAGGAACTGCTGGTAGGTCGAGAATTCGCGGATGCGAAGGACGAAGTCGCCGACGCTGTCCGTGTGCGCCCGGAACCGCCGCACCTGCGCGCCGATGGGGCTCGACGACGCCGGACTCTCCGCGTACGTGCCGTGGAACGCGAAGTAGGCCTGGTTCAGGACGCGTATCGCGTACCCGTGCTCGACGAAGCGCTGCCGCCGCTCCTCCATGTATGCCTCCGCCTCGTCGACCTTGCCCTCCTCGAGAAGTTCGTCGGTGCGCAGGCGCGTCTCCCGCATCTCCGCGGCGAAGTCGAACGCGGGCGGCTCCGGCGGAGGCGCCGCCGGCGATGCCGAGGGGGTCGGCGGCGGTGGTGGTGGCTCCTCGCCGAGGGCCGCCAGCGCCAGGTCTCCCAGCTCCCGCCCCGCCAGGTCCGCGGCGGTCTCGTTCAGCGAGGTCATCTCCGGCGAGTCGTAGTACGCCTGCCCCAGCGGGTGGAAGAACCAGTAGTGGTGCAGCCACTCGTGCGCGATGGTCTGGACGGCGGAGCGGAAGGACTGCGAGTCCGACACCAGCGCCGGGTACGTCGCCACGCCGCCAATGCGCGTGACGACGGCGGACCGGTCGAGTTCCGGCCCGACGGCCTCCTCGATCTGCTCCATGCGCAGCGGCGTGACGTCCGCTTCCAGCAGCCGCGCCTCCACGTTGGCGATCCGGTCCCGCGGCGAGACGACGATCAGCCGCGGCACACGCGTGATCTTGAAGGAGACCGGCGGGAAGAGCGGCCGCAGCGGCCCCCACCTCCGCTCCAGCCCCTCCTCGCGGAGCGCGTCGGACACCGCCGAGCCGATGGTCCACTCGACGAGGTCGGCCAGCGAGTCCCGCTCCCGCCGTATGCGCTCCAGCTCGGCCTGCAGGTCGGCGGCCAGCGGGTTCGCGTCGGCGCCCTCCTGCGCGACGGCCAGCCGCAGCGAGCCCTCGATGCGCCGCGCGCGGTCGCCCAGCTCGAAGTAGCGCGCCACCGCCGCCCGGCGCTCGCTCTCGAAGGGCGTCGCGCCCCCCGGGAGCAGGTCGAACAGCGCGTCCTGCGCGCCGTCCAGCAGGTTCAGGCCCATCCACTCGACCAGCCCGAAGCGGTCGCGGAAGATGGCCTCCTCCGTTGGCGTCTGCCGTACCGTGTCCGCGTCCAGCGCCAGCACGAGAAAGACGAACAGCGCGGCCAGCGCCGTCCACCGGCGCACGTGGGAGTGCGCGCGCACCTCGGCCCATGCCGCGCGGGTCCCCCGCCAGAAGCTCAGTATTTCCATGACTCTATTATGCTGGCGACGGGCCCGCAAAGCACGGCGGGGACCCCTCCGTGAGGTTTGACACCCCCCTATGCCCGTGCTAGATTTGAGGTGCCCGCTCTCCCTCCCGCGCGTGTCCGTTTTCTATGGCGCGGCAACCCGTCGGCGGAGCCTTCCACGAGCTATTGCATTCATGCGTTTCGGCATTTCAGCAAGGACCGGTCGAAGCGCCAACGTCATGGACGCGACAACGGTCACTGCCCCCGATTTCGCACCCCTGCCAACCCGCCCGGCAGGTCCTGAAATTCTCGAAGGAGCGTCCTATGGATGACGACGCACAGGTTGACATGGAGCGAGTGCTGGAGAGCATCCGGGAGGCGGACGTCATCTCCATCCTCTTCACCATGATCCGCAAGAGCCTGGTGATCGACGTGCGCCCGCACCACGCGGAGCCGCCCTTCGTGCGCGTCGCGCCGCAGTCGCGCGGTCCCGAGGACCGGCTGCGCTACATCCGGCGGCAGCGCCCCAGCCTGCCGCGCCCCACCAAGGTCACCATGTTCCCCTGGTCGAAGAGCGTCGGCAGCTTCGAGCGGCTCGGCATCCACGAGGCGCTGCGGGCCCGGGCGGAGGAGACCGGCTACTTCCCCGTCGTCGACGAGTGCCTCCACGCCCTGCAGGAGCTCTACAAGCTGGAGCGCCAGGAAATGGTCGCAGTCATCCGCGGCGAGAACTACTACACCGTCTGGTC
>CAZCPU010000030.1:13690-18452 GCA_964499855.1 uncultured Dehalococcoidia bacterium
CCCCTACGCGCTCGCCCCCGCCTTGTACTGCTCGACCACCTTCTGCGTCAGGTTCCCCGGCAGCGGCTCGTAGTGGTCGACTTCCATCGTGAACGTCGCGCGCCCCTGCGTCAGCGAGCGCAGGTCCAGCGCGTACCGCTGCACCTCCGGCAGCGGCACGTTCGCCTCCACCACCGTCCGGCCGTCCTCCTGCGGGATCATGCCCAGGATCCGTCCCCGCTTGCTGTTCAGGTCGCCGATGATCTCGCCCGTGTAGGCGTCCGGCGTGTTCACGCGCAGCAGCATCACCGGCTCCAGCAGCACCGGCGACCCCTCCGCGAAGGCCTTCTTCATGGCGAAGTACCCGCACGTCTCGAAGTCCATGCTCGCCGAGTCGACGGGGTGGTAGCTCCCGTCGTACAGCACCGCCTTGGTGTCTACGACGGGGAAGCCCGCGACGATGCCCTCCGCCCACGCCCGGCGCACGCCCTTCTCGACGGCCGGGATGAACTCCTTGGGCACCGACCCGCCGACCACCTCCGTGGCAAACTCGCCCTCCGGGTTCTGCGCGGGCTCGACGCGCAGCAGGATGTGCGCGAAGTGGCCGTGGCCGCCCGACTGCTGCTTGTGGCGGTGCTCCACCCTGGTCGTCCCTCCGATCGTCTCCCGGTAGGGGACCTTTGGCGTCTGCAGCAGCAGGTTGACGCCGAACTTCCGCTGCGCACGCTGCACCACCACGTCCAGGTGCGCGTCGCCCATGCCCGAGAGCAGCGACTCGCTCGTGCTCTGGTCCCGGACGAAGTGCAGGCTCGGGTCCTCCTCGGAGAGCCGTTGCAGGGCCGACCCCATCTTGTCGGTGTCGCCCTTGGTCTTCGGGTACACGGCCATGGTGTAGATGGGCTCCGGGAACTCGATGCCCACGATCTTCACCGCCGCGTCCCTCGTCGTCAGCGTGTCGCCCGTCGTCGTCTCCGCCAGCCGCCCGACGGCCCCGATCTCGCCCGCCACCAGCGACGCCACTTGCTCCTGGTTCTTGCCCATGGGCACGAACAGCTGCCCCAGCCGCTCAGAGCGTTCCTTCTCCGGGTTGTAGACCTCCGTGTTGCTGTTCAGCGTGCCGCTGTACACCTTGAGGTACGTCAGCTTGCCGACGTACGGGTCCGCCGAGGTCTTGAACGCCAGCGCCGCCAGCGGGCCGTCCGCCTCGACCGGGTTCTGCGCCTCCTGCGGCGAGGGCGCCAGCGCGACGATGGCGTCCAGCACCTCCGCCGCGCCCACGTTGTGGGTTGCCGACGCCGCCAGCACCGGCACCGCCGTCCCGTTGATGACCGCGCGCCGCAGCGGTTCCAGCATCTCCTCGTCCGAGAGCGAGCCCTCCTCCAGCCACTTGGTCGCCAGGTCGTCGTCCGTCTCGGCGATGGACTCGACGAGCGCCTCGCGGGCCTGCTCGTAGGCGTCCTGCGCCTCGGCCGGGACGTCCTCCGGCGCGGGGATGATGTTGACGACGGCCTTGAAGTTGTGGTCCTGCCCCACGGGCACCTGGAACGCGAAGCACTCGCGCCCAAGGTTGTTGCGCAGGTCCTCCACCGTCGCCATGAAGTCCGTGTTCTCCCGGTCGAGCTTGTTGACGACGATGATGCACGGCAGCCCGTGGCGCCGGATCTCGCGCCACATCTGCTCCGTCCCCACCTCGACCCCGGCGCCGGCCGCGACGACCAGCACCGCGGCGTCCGCCACCCGCAGCGACGACAGCGCGTCCCCGATGAAGTCGAAGTACCCCGGGCTGTCGAGCAGCGTGACCTTGTGGCCGTTCCAGGCGCACGGAAGGATGGAGAGCTGCGTGCTGCTCGTGCGCTTCACGGCTTCTGGCTCGTAGTCGCCGGTGGTGGTGCCGTCCTCCGTCTTGCCCATGCGGGTGATGGAGCCGGAGGTGAACAGCATCGCCTCCGCGAGGGACGTCTTGCCCGACCCGCTGTGCGAGAGCAAGACGATGTTGCGCAATTTGTCAGTGCTGAAGGGGCCCATAGGGACATACCTCCTGAGACGGGAATTGCCTGATTCTAGCCAACGCCCGTAGCGGGCGCAACACCCCATGACACGGGCGCCTTGCGCGTAGGGAGGCCGTCTGCCCACCCTGCAAGGGCGCAATACACCATCCTTAAGGAGGAACCATGGACAACGAACAGGAAGCGCAACCCCATCCGGCGCAAGATTCGGCGGAGGCCGAGGCCAACCTGACCGCGGCCGGCGACGACACCCCCGGCGACCCCGCCGGTGATGTCGAGGACCGCCTGCAGGCCCTCGAGCAGCGGGCCGAGCGGGCGCATGCCGAGGCTGCCGCCAATGGCGAGGCCGCCGCGGCTCTGCGCGCGCAGCTCGCCGACGCCCTCGACCGCTACCGCGCCCTTCTGCTGCGGCGGGACCCCGACGTGCCCCAGGAGCTCGTTTACGGCGAGAGCGTCGGGGAGCTGGAGTCCTCCTACGAGCGGGCCTCCGGGCTCGTCGAGCAGCTTCGGCTGCGGGCAGCCGAGCGGGCGGCGCAGGAGCGCGTGCCGGCCGGAGCGCCGGAGCGCCGCGGTGCGAACACCGCCGGCCTGACGCCGCAGGAGAAGATCATGCTGGGGCTCCGTGGAGGCAATTGAAAAACGGAGATTCCCCTGTACCATCCTACATGGGCGCCCAATACGCGCTCGGTCTTCTCGGAAAGCCCCGGCAGAGGCGCCGGGGCTTTCGCCTGTTTATTGACTACAATAAAATCCTGTGTGAGTTCACCAGGTTTGCAGCGCGATATAATGGTGGCGCCACGCCGCAATCCAAAATTAGAAAGTATCGACTTTGTTCTCCTTATGGTGTATCCTCTGCCCCTGAAAAACGTTTCGGTATGACAGTCATGACGCTTAATCATCGTGGAGATTGTGGTGTAGTTGCGAGGAGTAGGAGGAGGTAAGATGCTCTTTGTCAACCTAATGACGCTCAAGCCGCACTTGACGCGCCAGCAAATTGACCAGGTTTCCCAGCGCCGTGCGCGATGGCGCGTGCCCAATGGCCTGAGCCTCGTCGCCGAATACTGGATCCAGGGTTCCCCCCAGGTCATCAGCATCGTCCAGGCCGAGAGCGTGGGCCCGGTGCTCGCCGCCAATTACCCCTGGACGGACGTGTTCGACATCGAGACCCACCCGGCCATGTCCGTCGAGGACGGCCTGCGCGCCCTGCAGGTGGCCGGCATCATCAAGCGCAGGGGCCGCCGCCCGAAGGCGCTGATCGAGGCCATGCGCGCCGCCGCGTCCGAGACGTAGACGCTCGCCCCTCCTTCGGCATCGGGTCAACCCCGGCGCGGGCACGGGCGCGATGTGGGCGCCCTACCCGTCTCGCCCGTTTGCCGTGGCCGTCTTTCGCGACTCTTCCTCGTCCCGCACCCGGGCGAGCTCGACCTCCGGGTCCGCAACGCCGAGGTTGGCCATCGCGCGCCGGCGGCTCTGCAGCCCCGCAGCAACCATGCGCTCCTCCTGCTGCACCAGCCTGTCGCGGTCCTGCGGCAGCGCGGTCCCCCACGTCGTGCGCAGCCGGACCGGCCAGCACGCCTCGCCCGTGCGCTGTTGGTGGATCCGCAGCGCCATCTCCGCCCGCTGCCGGTACACGCTGTTCCGCAGCAGCCGCTTGCGGGCCACCCGCTGCACCATCGGGTACAGCTCCATCTCCAGCGCCACCCCGGACAGGTCGCGCCCGCTGTCCCCGAAGGCCGTCCGCGGCGTCTCCGACAGGTCGTGCAGCACCCGGTACAGCAGCTCGATATACTCCGTGTGCAGCCGCACGCCCCCGCCCTGCAGCAGGTCCAGCAGGTACGCGCGCGCCCGCTCCGGCACCTCCCACACCGCCCCCGGCTGCACCGCGATGTCCTGCGACTCCTCCACCCCCTCCAGCACCGCGATGGGGTTCCCCGACAGCTCCAGGATCGTCGAGAGCTGTGAGAAGGCGCGGTTGATCTCCCGCTGCGGCTCCATGAGCGCCGTGATGTCCGCGCTGCCCCAGAACTGCTTGGGCTCCCGCAGGTTGGGAAAGACAACGTAGGGGACGAAGCCGTAGGGGTTGGGCCGCTCCTCCTGCAGCGCGTTGCCCACCCACAGGCTGAACCGCTCCGCCGTCCACGCCTCCACCACGACGGCCTCCGCGCCCGAGGGCGTC
Organism: uncultured Dehalococcoidia bacterium; assembly: GCA_964499855.1. Taxonomy (GTDB): domain Bacteria; phylum Chloroflexota; class Dehalococcoidia; order Lucifugimonadales; family UBA1127; genus UBA1127. The sequence goes on from CAZCPU010000030.1 coordinate 17,852, forward strand.
ACGCCGTACAGCAGCTCCGTCTCCTCCGCCGTCAGCCGGTATCGGCTGGCAACGCGCCACACCCGCGAGACGTCGTCGCCCACCCACCACGCGAACAGCCCCTGCACGTCCGGCGACGTGATGCGCACGCCGGGCCCAACTCCCGTCGTCGACTCCCATGTCACCTTGAAGCACCCATCGCCGAGCACCGCGGCGTCGAGCTCCGTCTCGAAGTCCAGCTCCTGTAGGTCGTTCGCCTCGGCGGCGAGGAGCAGGACGCGCCGGGCGGCCGCGGCCCGCGCCTCCGCCTCCGCCGAGTCGTCCAACGGCTCGACGGCGACGTGCAGCCCCGCCAGCAGCGCCGCGGTGACCTTGTGCGCGAAGGTGCGCACGTAGTTGAAGGTGAGCCGCCGCTCCCGCCGCCGCCCAGACCCCGGCCAGTGCGCGCCCGAGTAGAAGGAGAGGTTCTCCTGGTATGCCCTCATCCGGGCCGCGTCGCGTTGCTCGAGCTGCTGCGGTAGCGATAGCGCCATGGTTGTCGACCTCCGTCTCGCGTTTGAATGGGCGTGACGGCAAGTGTCGGCACGGTCGAGTGTTCCGCACAAGAACGCCGTGTCAGGGT
>CAZCPU010000031.1:0-1079 GCA_964499855.1 uncultured Dehalococcoidia bacterium
TCAATGGGGAAGGTCCAGCTCCCAGTCCCTTCCCCAAATGGGAAAGCCCCGCTCCCAGTTCCTTCCCCCTCAGGGGAGAAGGCTCCGCTCCCAGTCCCTTCCCCCTCAGGGGAGAAGGCCCCGCTCCTGGTTCCTTCCCCCTAAGGGGGAAGGTTAGGATGGGGGATGGGGGGGAGCGCGCCTCAAAACCAGGGCAAACCAACAGGAGGACGGCAAATGGGCGTCACAGTGCGGATTCCGGCCCCGCTTCGGCGGGTCACCAACGACCAGGACCGGGTTGAAGTCGACGCGGAGAATCTGGCCGACATGGTCGACGCCATGGAGGAACAGTTCCCCGGCATCAAGGAGCGCCTGATCGACGAGACCGGCAGCCTCCGCCACTTCGTCAACATCTACGTCAACGGTGAGGACGTCCAGTTCCTCCAGGGCCTAGACACCGCGATCAAGGCCTCTGACGAGGTCAGCATAGTCCCCGCCGTAGCCGGCGGCTAACCCAAGCCTCACCCAACGCGGTCCCCGTAGGGGCGGCCCTAATGGCCGCCCATCATTGCATTACTTGGTCGCTTACAGAAACTTGTGTAACTCCTCTGCACTCGGCGGAGGCACCTTGAACCACTCACACGCAAACACCCTTTCGCGCTCCTTGTCCACGTCTTCAATGGTATTGCCGCTGCTGGGGCGGCCGGTATCTTTCAACACCACAAGAATGGTGATGTCTGGCAGTCCCTTGTCCCTGCAATAGGCTGCAATTAAGTCGAGCACTGGCCCAAACCCTTGAGCTGCACCATGCCACGAAATGGCGCTCTGAAGTTGGGTGTAGTGGATCGTTGCGCTCAATGCGGCTTGGGCCGCCAACACCTGCCATGCGAGTCGTGCCGGTTCTATGTCTCTTTCTGGCATTCGCTCACTCCCAACGTTGTAGAGTCGTAGTATCAGGATGCGCCGGGAGTATGTTCGCACGGAGTTGTTGGCGCCGCAAACTTCGGGCGGCCCTCGTGGCCGCCCCCCGTCCGCCACTCCCATCCCCCGCTACCGCCACGCCCGCGCAGCATGCCCCGGACCCGATACGGGCGCGGGAG
>CAZCPU010000031.1:1089-9745 GCA_964499855.1 uncultured Dehalococcoidia bacterium
GGCCGACAATGTCCGCCACTTGACCCCTGGGCGCTCCCAGAGTGGTCCCTGTATGGGCGGCCCTAGTGGCCGCCCATGTCCGCCACAAGCCCCCTGGGCGCTCCCAGCGTCGCCCCCGCAAGGGCGGCCCTCTCGGCCGCCTCCCGCCCCCGCCCCCCTCCGTCACTCCCGCGAAGCATGCCCCGTACCCGATACGGGCGCGGGAACCTCACCCCCTGCCCCCCACACACCATGACACAACGCCCTTGCCCCCGAGTCTCCCCCACCCCTACCCTCCCCCCATGCACACCGCACGCCACTCCAAACGCGCCTCCACCGCCGATGGTCGATTGACGCGCGCCGCCCCCGCCGCCTGCGGACCGCGATGCGAATTGTTTCGGTTTGTTCCAGATTGTTTTCGTATCTGAGGGCTCTCCCCGCAGATACAACCTGGCGAAAAAATATGAAACAATTCAAAACCCCATAGCTGTTCAGCTACAACATTGATTCAGACTGCAGAAAGCATTGTCCCTGGATGCTTGCCTGATACAACCATCCCGCAGGGGCCCCCCCGGGCGGCCTCGTCGATGCGCCGGCCGTCCCCATCCCCTTCCCCGCCCCGGCCCAACGCGCTATCCTGCGCTCACCCTGTCGAGGCCTCCCAAGGAGGGCACCATGGCGAAGCTGGCCATCTCCGCGGACTCCCACATCCTCGAGCCCCGCGACGTGTTCGCGGGCCTCGCCGACCGCTTCGGCGACCGCGCCCCCCGCGTCGTCCGTGACGAGGGCGTGGGTGACTTCATCGAGATCCCTGCCACCGGCACCCGCCTCAACGCCACCATCGGCGGCGTCGGCCGCCTCGGCATCGCCGGCATGAGCCTCGACGACCCCGAGACCCACCGCATCATCGCCCTCGGCTACGACGGCCTCCGCCCCGCCCTCAAGGACCCCGTCGAGCGCATGAAGGAGATGGACTCCGACGGCGTCTGGGGCGAGGTCATCTTCCCCAGCCTCTTCATGCGCCTCTTCGGCGCCCAGGACGCCGAGGTCCTCAACGCGGCCTTCCGGAACTACAACGACTTCCTCTGGGACTTCTGCAACACCGTCCCCGACCGCCTCCGCGGCCTCGCCCTCCTCGTCATGCACGACCCCGCGGCCGCCCACCTCGAGCTCCAGCGCGTCATCGCGAAGGGCTACGTCGGCGTCTGCATCCCCTGCGCCGCTCCCCACGGTACGCGCTACTCGGACCCCGTCTACGACCCCATCTGGGCCACCGCCCAGGAGGCCGGGATAACCGTCAACATGCACATCTTCACGGACGGCCACGCCGCCAACACCGGCCTCGCCGGCGCAGACCTCATCCAGGCCTACGCCAGCGCGCCCAACGTCATCCAGTTCACCCTCTCGGACCTCATCGCCGGCGGCGTCGCCCACCGCTTCCCCAACCTCAAGTTCGTCGCCGCCGAGTTCAACACCGGCTGGATCGCCAACTGGCTCGAGCGCATGGACCACTCCGTCTACCGCAGCCGCCGCTCCGTCCCCCACTACCTCGACCTCAAGCCCAGCGAGTACTGGCGCCGCCAGTTCTTCGCCACCTTCGAGGACGACCGCCCCGGCATGCTCACCCGCGAGGCCATCGGCGTCGAGACCCTCATGTGGGGCTCCGACTTCCCCCACCACGACTCCGTCTGGCCGCACTCCCAGCAAGCCCTGGACATGGTCTTCGAGGGCATGCCCGACGACGTCCGCCGCACCACCACCGTCGATAACGTCGCCAGGCTCTACGGCCTGTCGGTGCCCGAGTGATCCGCCGCATCGTCAGGCTCCGGCCCATCTTCGTCGTGGTGCCCGGGCTCGCCATGTTCTGGGCGTACCTCGTGTTGTGAGGAGTCGACCGGCCAACCACCGTGCGCATGTCGCCCGTGGGCGGCCCCGGCCAAACTTGATTGCGCGTCGTAGCCCCGCCTATAATGGCGGTTAGGCCAATTCTCGCAGTGGAAGGAGATCGTCATGGACCCAACGCCTTTAGCCTGGTTCCGCGGAGAGTTCGTTCCCGCGTCGGAAGCCAAGGTCGGCGTCATGACCCACGCCCTCCACTACGGCACCGCATGCTTCGAGGGCATCCGCTGCAACTGGAACGAGGAGGAGGAGAAGCTCCTCCTCTTCCGCCCGCTTGAGCACTACCAGCGCCTCGTCAACGGCGCCAAGGTCCTCCGCATGGAGCTCCCCATGTCCGCCGAGGAGCTCGTCAAGCTCACCGTCGACCTCGTCGAGCGCACCGGCTACCGCGAGGACATGTACGTCCGCCCCCTCGCCTTCAAGAGCGCCGAGCGCGTCGCCAACCTCAAGCTCCACGAGCTCGATGACGGCCTCACCATCATCGCCGTCCCCTTCGGCCAGTACATCGACGTCCAGATCGCCCGCTGCGTCACCGCCAGCTGGCGTCGCATCGACGAGACGATGATGCCCCCGCGCGTCAAGCTCAGCGCCACCTACGTCAACAGCATCCTCGCCAAGACCGACGCCGTCCTCTCCGGCTTCGACGAGGCCGTCCTCCTCAACTTCGACGGCAAGGTCGCCGAGGGCAGCGGCGAGAACCTCTTCGTCGTGAAGGACGGCGAGCTCGTTACCCCGCCCTTGACCGCCAACATCCTCCCCGGCATCACCCGCACCTGCATCATGCAGATCGCCCGCGACGAGCTCGGCATCGATACCGTCGAACGCCCCATAGGCCGCGCCGAGCTCTACCTCGCCGACGAGGTCTTCCTCACCGGCACCGCCGCTCACGTCACCCCCATGGGCGAGCTCGACCACCGGCCCATCGCCGACGGGCACATCGGCCCCATCACCAGGTCGCTGCAGGAGATCTACTTCAAGGCCATCAGGGGGCAGTTGCCCAAGTACCGCCACTGGTGCGTCGAGGCCGTCCCCGCGCCTCTGGCGAAGGTCTAGGGCCGCCGGATAGCCGCCGCGCAAGACCGGAGCGCTTGCTGTGGGTGACCTCCCCCGCGACTACGTCATCTGGGTCTTCCTTGCAGCCACTGGCGTCATTCAGATTGCCGCCGCCCACGCCGGCCTCACCAATCTGCTCTTCGTTCGCGCGAAGCCTTGGGCCTATGCCCTCGGCGCCCTCCTGGTCGTCGCCGGCTTCGTCTGGTTCTTCCGCGACGGCGCCCGCCACCTCCCCGACACGGCCGGCGGCATCAACGGCAACGAGCAGGCCGCCAGGTTCACCCTCACGTGCCTCGCCGTCGGCGCCTTCACCTTCGCCGTCACGTCGCTCCTGCACCGCCGCCGCGGCGGTGCGCCGCCCGCCGGCGCCGAGGGCTTCGAGGCATTGCGCCATCGGACGTACGCGCAGGCGCTGGCACGCAGCATGAAGGAGCTCTGGAAAGAGGGTCGCCGGTGGATGCGGCGATAGTACGCTGGCTCAACGGGGGCGTCGGCGCCGTGCCGCCCCTCGACGACGTCGTCCGCATCGTCGTCGGCGACTACTTCTGCCCCGTCGTCCTGTCCCTGATGCTCTTCGGCGCGTGGTTCGGCGCCAGGACCGCCCAGTCGCGCATGGTGTACCAGAAGGCGTGCCTGGTTGCGCTGATCGCCATGGCCTTCGGCAACTGGGCCGTGGAGTTCCTCGACGAGCTCGTCGCCCGGCCGCGGCCCTTCATGCAGGAGGACCTGCAGCTCCTCTTCTACACCCCCAGCGACCCCTCTTTCCCGTCCAACCCCGCCGTCGTTGGCGCGGCCCTCGCGGCCGGCCTGTGGACGGCGGACCGTCGCCTCGGCTGCGCGGCCTTCGGCGTGGCCGCGGCATGGTCGCTGTCGAGAGTCTATGCGGGCGTGTCCTATCCCTCGGACGTCTTGGCGGGAGTGGTCATTGCCCTGGCCATCACGGCCGTCGTCGTGTGGGTCGCCCGCCGCATTGAGCCCGCGCCCACGCTCCTGCTGCGTGTGGCGCAGCGCTTTCACCTGGCGTAGCCGCGCGCTCCGGGCGGGCTCCTACGCCACCGCCCTGTCCGACTCGATGGAGGGAATCGCTGCCGAGTAGCGGCGGGCGAGGCTCCCCAGGAAGGCCCGCATCGCCGGACTGTACAGCCGCCCGCGCCGCACCATGGCGGACGTTGGCAGCGCCACCTCGTACCCCTCTTCAATCCGGGCCTGCGCCAGCGCCCCGGTCTCGATCTCCCTCGCGATCCCGTGGACCGGCAGGAACGACACCCCGAGCCCTCGCTCGATCATGCGCTTGGTCGCCTCGATGCTGTCCAGCACCATCCCGACGTTCGGGATGATCCCCGCCTCCCGGCACACCCGGTCGATAAGCTGGAAGTACGACGATTCCCGGTCGTACAGGATGAGCGGCTCCTTGGCCACGTCGTAGATGCTGACCTCGCCTCGCCCGGCGAAGGGGTGATTGGGGTGGATGGTGAGCGCCAGCTCCTCGTCGTAGAGGTTCACCGCCAGCACGTCCGGGTGGCGGAGCGTCCGTGCGAGTCCCACTTGGACCTCCTCGTCCGCCACCATCTTGAGCACCTCCGATGAGCGCCCCGTCCGGATATGCACCTCGATGCCCGGGTATTCGGCTCGGAACTGCGCTAGGATGTCGGGCAGCACGTACGCGCCGATGGCCCTCGCCGTCCCCACCAGCAGCGTGCCGCTGGTCGCCCCCTGCAGCGCGTTCAGTGTGGAGCGCCCCTGCTCCAGCGTTTCGAGCGCCCGCTGTGCGTATGGCAGGAAGGACTTCCCCGCCTCCGTCAGTCGGACGCCCCGCCCCATGCGGTGGAAGAGGTTCGCCTTCAGCTCCGTCTCCAGCGCCTGGATGCGGGCGCTCAACGACGGCTGCGTGAGGATGAGCGACTGTGCCGCCCTGACGAAGCTCCCGCGCTCCGCGGCTGCCAGAAACGCCTTCAGTTGAGCAATCTCCACCACTTCCCTCCAGACTCCCCGGCAGCCTCCGGACGGCGGGCTCGAAACTATTTTCTGTTATTGTACCTGAAAATAGCTTCTGGAGTAAGACTTTGTAGCTGAAATAGGGACGTCAATTTTCCTACTGCCCCCGACCATCACGCCCGGTAGGTGACGCCGTCGATGGCGCAGTGCGACGGCATCGCGCACCGGTGGAGCAGCACGTGCAGCACCGGCTCCCTGCCGCGAACGACCCGGTGCGCCCCGCTCGAGTGCGGCAGCGCCAGCGCCCGGCACACCCTCGCCCACGACGCCGTGTCCGCGGGTGCCAGCCCCCAGTCCCGCAGCCTCCTCCCCAGCGCCTGCAGCTCCCGCAGCCCGAGCAGCGCGTCGTCATACGCCCCCTGCGTCGCCCCAAGCCGCTCCGCCAGCCGGCCCTCCTCGTCAACCCCGTGCGAGCGCGAGGACGCCCCCGCATACGCCGTCTGCAGCGCGACCATCGCCGCCTCCAGCTCCGCCAGCCGCCCTTCCAGCGCCTCGATGCGCCGGTGGAGTCCCTTGAGCTCTGCGTCTTCCGGCATCTGCCGTCCCCCCGAGTGGTTGACGCCTACGGTAGCACACCGGCGCGGCCTCCCGGCGCATTGACACGCGGCGCCCCGCAATGGCACCATCCCCGCATTCCCCAAGCGCCCAACCGCGCGAGAAAGTGACCGCCCATGGCCAAGAACGGCTACTCCGTCATGGACTCCGACATGCACATCGTCGAGCCCAACGACCTCTTTGAACGCTACCTTGAAGCCCCCTACAAGCACCAGGCCCCGAAGATCACCCGCGTCCGGGGCCAGCGGGTGGGCGTCTTCCTCTTCCAGGGCCACGCCTTCCCCACCGTCGACGTGGAGCATCCCGTCCGCAACGTCGGCATGGCCAGCCGCGCCGACGCCGCCTCCAGGCCCATGCGCGACAAGGGCTACTCCGGCGAGTCCCAGCTCGAGGCCATGGACATGGAGGGCATCGACATCGCCATCATGTTCCCCACCGTCGCCCTCTATATCCCCAACGGCATGGACGACGTCGACCCCGGCCTCTCCGCCGCCGTCTGCCGCGCCTACAACAACTGGCTCTACGACTTCTGCCAGGCCGACCCGGCTCGCATGAAGGTCGCCGCCATGCTCCCACAGCACGACGGCTACGAGGCCGTCAAGGAGGCCGAGCGCGCCGTCAAGGAACTCGGCGCTGTCGGCGTCTACATGCGCCCCAACTTCGTCAACGGCCGCACCCTCCACAGCGGCTACTACCACCCCCTCTGGAGCACGCTCCAGGAGCTCGACGTCCCCGTCGGCTTCCACGAGGGCACCGGCTCCGTCTACTTCCAGGACGGCTCGGAGTTCGGCGACAACCGCCTCATGCGTCACGCCGCCTCCCACCCCATCGGCATGATGAAGGCCGTCATGAGCATGGTCTGCGGCGGCGTCTTCGAGCTCTTCCCCCGCCTCCGCGCCGCCTACCTCGAGGCCAACGCCGGTTGGGTCCCCTTCTGGCTCGCCCGCATGGACCGCGACTACGAGCTCTACGGCGAGTGGGACGCCCGTATCCTCACCCGCAAGCCCAGCGACTACTTCCGCTCCAACTGCTACGTCGGCACCGAGGCCGACGAGGCCGAGCTCAAGTACACCATCGACGCCTTCGGCGACGGCAACATCGTCTTCTCCACCGACTACCCCCACCACGACTCGGAGTTCCCCTACGCCACCGACGAGTTCCTCAAGATGCCCGACGTCACCAGCGAGAGCAAGAAGCGCATCCTGTGGGAGAACTGCTCCCGCCTCTACAACATCGGCTAACTCGCGGCCCGTTCGTCCTGAGGGAAACCAAAGGACAAGTCCCTTCCCCCATCATGGGGGAAGGTTAGGATGGGGGTGCCCCCGTTCGTCCTGAGGGAAATCGAAGGATGAACGGGGCGGACGCCCGCTGGTCTGGTATCATGGGCGGGCTTGGCAGGCGGTAATCCCGCAATAGAAGGAGGCAACATGGCCCAGCAGGCGCTCCTCAGGCCGGAAGCGGTCATTGAGGAGTTCAACAAGAACGGCGTCACCCACGTGGTCTACCTGCCCGACAGCGAGACCAACTGGATGTACCAGCTCATGGAGGCCGACTCCACCCTGGACCTCATCCCCGTCTCCCGTGAGGGTGAGAGCATCGCCATCGCCGCCGGCCTCATAGCGGGCGGCAAGAAGCCCGTCGTGCTCATCCAGAACACCGGCATGCTGGAGTCCGGTGACTCTATTCGCGGCATCGCCAAGGACTGCCAGATGCCCGTCGTCATGCTCGTCGGCTACCGTGGCTGGACCCGCCACGGCCCCACGCCCGACTCCGCCGCCCGCTACACAGAGCCCACCCTCCGCGCGTGGGAGGTCCCCTACTACCTCATCGAGCACGACGAGGACGCCGACCGCATCTCCGCTGCCTTTAACGACGCCGCGCAAAGCAGCGGCCCAGTGGTTGTCCTCGTCGGCGACGAGTACCACGGTTTCAATCGCTAGCGCACCCGCGCCGGGGTCCCGGCGGCGGCCGGAGCCCGCGGTCATGCATGTGAGAGAGGGAGAAAAATGATCAACCAGGTCGACCTGATGGCCGTCGTGGAAAAGCACCGCGACAACGGCGTCGTCGTCCCCACGATGACCGGCAGCCGCGGCTGGAACGCCGTCAGCAATAACAAGGACCGCGACATCCCCCTGGGCGGTGCAATGGGCAAGGCCTCCTCATTCGCCCTCGGCGTCGCTCTGGCCCAGCCGGACCTCAAGGTCTTCGTCTTTGACGGCGATGGCAGCCTGCTCATGAACCTCGGCACCCTTGTCACCATCGCCGAGAAGGCGCCCAGGAACTTCTTCCACTTCGTCCTGGAGAATGGCGTCTATGCCGTCACCGGCGGCCAGCCCATCCCCGGCGTCGACAAGCTCTCCTTCGCCGGCATCGCGAAGGAGGCCGGCTACGCCGCCGCTTACGAGTTCGACGACCTCGAGGACTTCGCCTCCCGCGCCGACGAGGTGCTGGAGCAGGAGGGGCCCGTCTTCATCTGCTTCAAGACCACGCCGGAGATCCAGAACGAGCCCATCGGCCTCCGGCCGCCCTCCGGCGTCAAGCCGACGCGCGTAGCCATCAAGGACTTGATGGCGGACTTGGGGGTCTAGCCCTCTCCCCCTTCGTTTCACCGGCGAAAGCCGGTGTCCAGGGGTGGTGCGGGAGGGGATGCTCTCGTCATTCCCGCGAAGGCGGGAATCCAGAGGCTTCGACAGGGCCGGCCGTCCATCTCCGTTCGCCCTGAGCCTGTCGAAGGGCACATGGACGGAAGGAGGGACTTTTCGGATGGCGGACAGTATGCCTGACGCACGCCCCATGGCCAGCATCATCCCCGGCATGCGCTACCGCGACGCGCCCGCCGCAATCGACTGGCTCTGCGACGTCCTCGGCTTCGAGCGCCGCCTCGTCGTCCCCAATGATGACGGCACCATCGCCCACGCCCAGCTCGTCCTCGGCAACGGCATGATCATGCTCGGTTCGTCCTTGGGGAGCGAGTACGACGGCATGGTTGGCCCCGCCACGCCGGAGGGCACACTTACGCAGTCTGCCTACATCGTCGTCGAGGACGTCAAAGCGCTCTACGAAAGTGTGAAGGCCGCCGGAGCGAACATCGTCATGGAGCTGGAGGAGCAGCACTACGGCGGCAGCCTCTTCGCCGTCCGTGACCCCGAGGGCCAGCTCTGGAACGTCGGCAGCT
>CAZCPU010000031.1:9845-11765 GCA_964499855.1 uncultured Dehalococcoidia bacterium
GGCAGCCTCTTCGCCGTCCGTGACCCCGAGGGCCAGCTCTGGAACGTCGGCAGCTACAACCCTTGGGCGGAGACCGGCGAGGACGCCTAGGGCAGGTCCAGCTCGAAGGCCCGGTGCAGCGCCCGCACCGCCTCCGCGCTCTGCTCGTCCGATACGATGCACGTGATCCGGATCTCTGACGTCGTGATCATCTCGATGTTCACGCCCGCCTCCGCCAGCGCCCGGAACATCGTCGAGGCGTAGCCCGGCGAGTTCTGCATCCCCGTCCCCACCACGCTCACCTTCGCCAGCTCCTCGTCGTGCGTCACGTCCCGCGCCCCGACCTCCTTCGCCACCGGCCGCACCACCGGCAGCGTCTTTTCCACGTCCGTCCTCGCCACCGTGAAGGAGAGGTCCGTCAGGTTGTCCACGCTCGTGTTCTGCACGATGGTGTCGACGCTCACCCCCGTCTGCGCCAGCGGCTCGAAGAACGCCGCCGCTATCCCCGGACGGTCCGGCACCCCGAGCACCGTCACCTTCGCGACGTTCCTGTCGCTCGCCACGCCGCGTACCTTGCTCCGGACCTCCATGCCTGCCTCCCGGTGAATGAGAGTGCCCGGGACCTCGCTGAACGTCGAGGCCACCAGGATCGGTATGTTGTATAGCTCGCCGAGCTCGATCGAGCGCGGCTGCATCTTCGCCCCGCTCGCCGCCAGCTCCAGCATCTCCTCGTAGTCGATCTCCTCCAGCTTGCGCGCCTCCGGCACGATCCGGGGGTCGGCCGTGTAGATGCCCTCCACGTCCGTGTAGATCTCGCACCGCTCCGCGCCCAGCGCCGCCGCCAGCGCCACGGCCGTCGTGTCCGACCCGCCCCGCCCCAGCGTCGTGACCTCCTGCTCCTCCGTGACCCCCTGGAAGCCGCACACCACGGCCACGCGCCCCGCGTCCAGTTCCGCCTGGATCCGGTCCGGCGCCACCTCGGCGATGCGCGCCTTCCCGTGCATCGCCTCCGTCTGGATCCCCGCCTGCAGCCCCGTCAGGCTCACCGCGGGGCAGTCCATGTCGTTCAGCGCCATCGCGACCAGCGCGCACGAGACGATCTCGCCCGTCGAGAGCAGCAGGTCGACCTCCCGCTCCACCGGCGACTTGGCCACGCTCCGCGACAGCGCCAGCAGGTCGTCCGTGGAGTCGCCCATCGCCGAGCACACCACCACAACCCCCGTGTCGGCTCCTCGTGACGCCGCTATGCGCCGCGCGACGCCCCGCACTTTCTCCGCGTCGGCGAGGGAGCTCCCCCCGTATTTCTGTACGATGACTGCCATTTCCGTCCTGCTGCTTGTGTCTTTGACTCCGTTCGCCCTGAGCTTGTCGAAGGGCGGATGTTGCTGACTGCTACCCCGCCGACACCACCTGCGCCCCCTGCGCGCTCACCTTCGTCACCTTTACGTCCCCGGGCACGCCGGCCTTGTCCGCCATGTCCGCCATCTCGTACCCGACCGTCATCTCCCGGTCGACCGTCAGCGCAAGGATCGTCGAGCCCGCTCCCGATAGGAACGCCCCGGACGCCCCGGCGTCCAGCGCCGCCCGGATGATCCGCGCCATCGCCGGGAAGAGCACCCCCCGCGCCGGCTGGTGCAGCCGGTCCTGCGTCGCAGTCCGCAGCAGCGACACGTCCCCCGTCGAGAGCGCATTCACCAGCAGCGCCGCCCGCCCCATGTTGAAAACCGCGTCGCCCCGGCTGACCGTCGGCCCCAGCAGCCCGCGCGCCTGCTGCGTCGGCATCTGCTGCGACGGGATGTACAGCACCGCCCACAATTCGCTCGCCAGCGGCACCGCCGAGGTCACCAGCTCGTCGCCGTCCTGGACGACGATCTGGCACCCCCCCAGCAGCGCGGGCGTCACGTTGTCAGGGTGCCCCTCCATCTCGACGGCCAGCGCCAG
>CAZCPU010000031.1:11865-18340 GCA_964499855.1 uncultured Dehalococcoidia bacterium
GGCCCCAGGTTGGCCGTCGTGGCCGGGACGCGCACTTCCGCGTAGGACAACACTTGCTTCATTCCTCCAAAGGCGACTGACTTGGGCCGCACCCGCCCGTCGAGCGGATCGAGGGCCGAGGGGAGATGGCGTCTACTTGCGCCGCTTGGCGAGCTCCGCCCACACGTCGCGGGGCGAGACGTCGGCGGCCGCCAGCATGGTCAGCGTGTGGTAGAGCAGGTCCGCCACCTCGCCCGCCAGCGCCTCCTTCTCCCCCTGCACGGCCGCGATGACCGACTCGCCTGCCTCCTCCACAACCTTCTGCGCCACCCGGCCGATGCCAGCTTGGAGCAGCTTCGCCGTGTAGCTCTCGGCCGTCGGGTTCGCCTGCCGGTCCTTGATGACCGCGAACAGCTCCTCCAGCACCCCAACGTTCGCATCGCTGGCCGCGTACGAGGGCTCCGGGTCCAGCTCCGTGAAGAAGCAGGAGGGTGCGCCCGTGTGGCACGCAGGGCCGGCAGGGTCGACCTTCATCAGCAGCGTGTCCCCGTCGCAGTCCACCATCAGCGACTTCACCCGCAGGTAGTTGCCGGACTCCTCCCCCTTGTGCCACAGCGACTGGCGGCTGCGGCTGTAGAACCACGCGTCGCCGTCCTGCAGCGTCCGCGCCAACGACTCCGCCGACACGTACGCCAGCATGAGCACCTCACCCGTCTCGTGGTGCTGCGCGATCGCCGGGATGAGGCCGTTCTCATTGCGTTTCAGCGGCGTCGTCATTGCCGTCCTCCTTACCCGCCCACCGGCTCGCCGGCCACGATGGGGAGCAGCTCTTCCAGGCTGCGCACCTCGTGCGTGGGCGCAACGCGGCCGTTCATCGGCGCGCCGTAGCGGTTGACCCACGCTCCCGGCATGCCCGCCACGTGCGCCCCGTAGATGTCGTCCAGCAGCGTGTCCCCAACCATCAACGTCTCCGCCGCCGCCGTCCCGAGCCGCTCGAGCATCTGCTCGAAGATGCGCGTGGCCGGCTTGTACAGCCGCGCCTCTTCCGATGACATGATCGTGACGAACGCGTCCGAAAGCCCGTGCCGCTCGACCACCGGGTAGAGGAAGGCGTCGTCCGCGTTGCTCAGAATCGCGATTGGCACAATCTCCCGCAGCCGCTCGATCACGCTCACGGTCTCCGGGAAGGCCGGTCGCGTTCCCAAGTCCTGCAGGAAGTACTCGACTGCCCCGTCGGCGTCCCCGTCCACGCCCAGCGCTCCAAACGCGCCGGCAAACGCGTCGCGCCACACCTCGTAGTACGTCTCGAAGGGCTCTCGCGGCGACAGCGTCTCCACGTCGTTCCTGCGCTTCCGGAAGTCCATCTCCGCTACGGCCCACGCGTCGTACAGCGCGCCGGGGTCGATCGCCAGCCCCTGGTCCCTGCAGATGCGGACGAAGCAGTCCCGCCAGAGGTCCCGTGTGTTCAGAAACAGCGTGTCGAAGGCGTCAAATACCACAGCCTGGATGGTCATGCCGGCTCCTGCCTGATTGTGTGCCCCAACCATTGTAACCCGGTCGGCGTCGCGGTGTGTTCCGCATGGAACGGACCACGCGGCCGCCGGCCCTTGGCGTTCGAGGCTCAGCACGAGAAGAGAGGCCCCGGCACTGGCCGGGGCCCCTCTTTCTCAGGCCTCAGGCTGAGGCCGTTCCCCTACTTCACGGCCTTGATGTGCGGGATGTGGGTGTACGTGCCGGTGACGTTGCTCGGGAACACCCACTCGGAGACGAACTTCGGGTTCACCGTCGCCTCTGCCGGCAGCCAGAACAGGTTCAGGTTGGCGTGTGACGAGTAGATGGCCTCGCCCCACTCTTGCCATGCCACCGCCTGTGCCTCCAGGTCGAGGATCCCTCGCACCTTGGTGCCAAGGACGTTGATCTCGGGCGAGGTGTAGTTGTTGCTGGTCGCCCGGTACGCCCAGTTGTAGATGCGCTGGGCCACGAAGGGGTAGGACGACGTCCCCACGATGTCCACGTCGTTGTACACCTCGAACCCGCGCTCTGCCGAGCGGAACCGCGTGGGGTCGTAGGCCTCCAGCGTGACCTTCACGCCCACTTCCGTCCAGTAGTTCACGATGACATCCACCACGTCCGCGGCGCCCGCGTAGGCGGTCAGCTCCTCGGAGTAGGTGGTCAACTCCAACGGGTTGTCCTCGGAGTAGCCGGCCTCCCGCAGCAGTTCCCGTGCCGCTTCTTGGTCAAAGCCGTACTCCGCTTCGTAGCGGGTTTCCCAGCTTGGGTCCCACCCCAGCGTGTTCTCGTTTAGGTGGGTGTGGTACATGGGGAAGCCCTTGTTGTTGAAGAACGCCTCGTTCAGCTCATCCTTGTTCACGGCCTTGTTGAGGGCCTTGCGCACCCGCCCGTCCAGCAGGCGGCTGTCCGGATAGAGGTACTGCGCGTCACCTGCGCGGCTCCCGTCCACCATGTAGCAGCAGTTGAAGCTCATGAAGGTGCGAAGTCCCTTCACACGGCCGGCGATGTGCCGCATGCCCCTGGCGGCGGACTGTTCCTTCAGGTCCTCCGGCAGCGCGGCCATGTGGATCTCTTCCGTGAGCAGCGCCGCCAGGCGAGTGGAGTTCTCATTGATGATGCGCCACTCGAATCCCGGGAAATCCGCATTGAGCTGCCAGTGGTCGTAGGGCACGCGCTCGAACTGGATGTTCTGCGCCTGCTCGCGAGCGGCGAACTGGTACGGGCCCGTCCCGGCGATCGCCTCCCCCTCGAACGACGGCCTGAAATCCGGGTCTCCGCCGGAGAGTGCGTCAAAGTGGTCCTTGCTCTGTATCTCCATGCCGCCCGCCGACATCTGGGAGATGATCCAGAACAGCTCCGCCTCCGGGCTCGTCAGGTGCCACAGCACCTCGTGCTCGTTGATGATCTCGATGTGGTCGGTGGCCGAGCGGAACAGCGTGGTGTTGCCGTGGTCGGCGTCCTCTCGCGTGACCTGTTCCCACGTATGCACCACGTCCTGCGCGGTGAACTCGCCCTGGCCCTTGTGGAACGGCACGCCCTCGCGCAGCTGGAACCGGATCTTGTCGTCACCCTCTATCGTCCAGCTGGTTGCCAGCATGGGAACGAACTGCCCCCGGTCCGGCGTGATGTCCACCAGGTACTCGTACATTGGCCGCAACGAGATGAATCCCGCGATCCCGCCGCCTCCCAGTGGCGGCGAGGTGGTCTCTTGCGACATGTTGATGCCGAAGGCCAATCGATCAATCGTTGGCGTCATTGCGTCGCCGCCCGTGGTTGTCGCCTCCGTCGTCGATGGCGCCGCCGTCGGCGCGACCGCCGGCTCGGCGGGCGCCGTCTGCGGCACCGCAACCACCGCCGCGATGGGTGTCGGCGCCGCCGCAGCCTCCGCCGGTGCCGACGCTTCAGCCTGCGTGGTCGTTGCCGTCGTTCCCGCGTCTGTGGTCGTCGTCGACGCCGTGTCGTCGTCCCCGCCGCATGCGGCGAAGCTCAGCAGCGCGGCGCACAACGCCGCGAGCGCCAGAAGAAACCATGCCGGGTGCCTCGTTCGAACACACATTATTCACCCCCCTGTAGATGAATGACATATGGTGCCTGAATAAACGGCATGGTAGGACAATTTCGATTCTTGTCAACAATGTGCAACTATTCACAAGTACTCGAAGACAATACTCAGTTTATTGTCCTGAATTCTGTGTGTTGCGCCCCATGGTCGCCCATATTTCGAGACTACGTTGCGGATTCGTCGCACCCATCGTCCTGCAAGCGGAGGGCAGCCCCGCTGCGGTAGAATACGGTGCTCACACCACCCGAGGGGGGCCAGATGAAGATTGCCGTTTGCATTAAGCAGATCCCCGTCATCGCCCGCGTTCGCTTTGACCCGGAGACCCGCACCATCGTGCGCGAGGGCGTGCCGCTCGAGGTCAATTCCTACGACCTCCTCGCCGTGTCCGCCGCCGTCAAGCTCGCGCGCGACCACGGCGGTGAGGTGACGGCGATCACCATGGGCCCGCCTCAGGCCCGCGACGCCCTCGTCCAGTGCCTCGCCCTCGGCGCCGACCACGCCGTGCTGCTCACCGACCGCGCCTTCGCCGGCGCCGACACCCTCGCCACCGCCCGCGCCCTCGCTCTCGCCCTCGGCCGCGGCGAGTTCGACCTCATCCTCTGCGGCAAGCACAGCCTCGACGCCGAGACCGGCCAGGTCGGCCCGGAGGTCGCGGAGCTGCTCTCCATCCCGCAGGTCACCAGCGTGTCCGGCCTGTCTTTCGACGCCGCCCGAAACGTCATCTCGGCCCGCCGCGAGACCGATGACGGCATCGAGACGGTGGAGTCCCCCTTGCCGGTGCTCTTGGCCTGCGGCGACGGCATCGCCGAGGAGGAGTGGCCCGGCCCCGAGCAGCTGGAGGCCGCGAAGGAAATGCAGATTGAGGAGGTCACCGCGACTGACCTGTCGCAGGACACGTCCATCTTCGGCTTCGCTGGCTCCCCCACCTGGGTCGACGCCATCGAGAGCTTCGAGAGCGCCCGCCAGCCCGAGGTCTTCGACGACGAGGACGTGCAGGTCAACGTCCAGCGCCTCGTCGAGGCCCTCGAGGCCCGAGGCCTCTTCTCCGGCTGGGGCGAGTCCGACGACGACGAGGCCGCGGGACAGGCCCGCTTCCCCAAGAACCCCTACGACGCCATCTGGGTCATCGCGGAGCAGGACGCCGCGGGCGCCCTCCGCCCCGTCACCTACGAGCTCCTCGGCGTCGCCGGCAAGCTCGCGGCCCAGTCGGACCGCGCCGTCGCCGCCGTGCTCATCGGCAGCGGCGTCGAGCGCCACGTCCCCGCGCTCGCCGCCCACGGCGCGGACCTCGTCTTCGTCGCCGACGACCCCGCGCTCGCCCAGTACGCGACCCTCCCCTACACGCGCGTGCTCGCCGACGCTGTCGCCGCCAAGCGCCCCTTCGCCCTCCTGCTCCCCGCGACGGTCAACGGCCGCGACCTCGCCGCCCGCCTCGCCGCTCGCCTCGGCCTCGGCCTGACCGGCGACTGCATCGACCTCGCCATCAACTCCGACGGCCAGCTCGTGCAGTACAAGCCCGCCTTCGGCGGCAACATCGTCTCCCCCATCCTCTCGCGCACGACCCCCCAGATGGCGACCGTCCGCCCAGGCATGCTCGCCCGCGCACCCCGCGACGACTCCCGCACCGCCGTCACAGACGAGCTCGAGGTGGCCACGGACGCCCTGGTGGACCCGGTGACGGTGGTCTCTGTGGAGAACGAGGTCGGCGGCGAGGGCGCGCGCCTCTACGATGCCGACGTCGTCGTTGGCATCGGCATGGGCGTCGGCGCCCCCGACAACTACGGCCCCGTCCACGAGCTCGCCGAGGCCCTTGGCGCCGCCGTTGCCGCCACTCGCAACGTGACCGACCTCGGTTGGGTTTCCAAGCAACAGCAGGTCGGCATCACCGGCAAGGCCATCTCGCCCAAGCTCTACGTGGCCGTGGGCGTCAGCGGCAACCTCAACCACATGGTCGGCGTGCTCCGCGCCGAAATCGTCGTGGCCATCAACCAGCGCGCCCGCGCCTTCATCTTCCGCTCCTGCGACTACGGCATCGTCGGCGACGCCGCCTTGGTCGTCCCCGCCCTCACGGCGGCTGTGCGAGAAGCCCGGGCGCGGGCCGGCGCGTAGGAGGCGTGGCAGTGACTGGCGAGATTAAGGTCGGGCTCCACGTCCCCGCCGCCTCCGACGGCCCGCTGCCCTCGAAGGCGCAGTTCCTCGACTTCTTCCGCCACGCCGAGCGGCTCGGCTTCCACGGCCTCTGGACGGAGGACCGCATCTTCCACGACGCCAACCTCTTGGAGCCGCTGTCCCTCCTCACCCTCGCCGCCGGCGTGACCGAGCGCATGGTCCTCGGCACCGCCGTGCTCTTGCTGTCGATGCGCAACGCGCCAGAGTTGGCGAGGCGGCTCTCTTCCCTTGACTACCTCTCAGGCGGACGCGTGGAGCTCGGCATTTCATTGGGCGGGCGACCGGGCGAATACCCTGGCCTGGGCCTGCTGCAGTCGCATCGAGTGCCGCGGCTTCGAGAGAACATCCTCGTGCTCCGCTCCCTGTTGCGGGGCGAGCCCGTCACCCACGAAGGGCGCTTCTACTCCCTGGAAGACGCCGTCATCCGCCCCGCCGCCGTGCGCGAGGGCGGCATCCCCCTCCACATGGGCGGCCACGTCGCGCCGGTGTTGCGCCGCACGGGAGAGCTCGCCGATGGCTGGATAGGCGGCCCATTCACACCCCCCGAGGACTACCGGGCGTGCTGGGAGCAGGTAGCGTCGCATGCTCGCAGTTTCGGGCGCGACGCTTCGCAGTTGGAGGCGGGGAAGCTGGTCTACGTGGCGGTGGACGATGACCGCGAGCGGGCCTTTGCGTCCCTCCTCCCGTTCCTTCAGGCCTACTACGGCCCCGCGAGGGATCCCAGGACATTCGCCGTGTACGGCCCGGCGGAAG
>CAZCPU010000032.1:0-1756 GCA_964499855.1 uncultured Dehalococcoidia bacterium
CCCGCACGTCGAGCCCGCCCCCGCGCAGCGCGGCCGTCAGCCACTCCGCCGTGACGTCCTCGATGCCCGTCGGCGCCGCAACGCTCGCCAAGCTGCCCCCCCGGCCGGACCCTACGATCCCGGCCCGCGCTCCATCGAGTACGGCTGCCACCGTCGCAGGTCCGTCTTCTCCAGCACCGACGGGTTCACGCACGACTTCGGCCACCGCCCCGTCAGCACCAGCGCGATCTCCTGCCCCACGCGCCGCCGCGACTCCGGCGCCATCCGCGCCGACGCCGACGCCACGTGCGGCGTCAGGATGACGTTGTCCATGTGCAGCAGCGGGTTCTCCGGGTCCGGCGGCTCCTTCTCCAGCACGTCCAGCCCCGCCGCCGCGATCCACCCCTCCTGCAGCGCTTGGATGAGCGCCTCTTCGTGGACCGTCGGCCCGCGGCCGTTGTTGATGAAGAGCGCCGTCGGCTTCATCGCCCGAAAGTGCTTGTGCGTCAGCATCCCCTCCGCCTCCGGCGTCGCCGGCGCGTGCATCGAGACGATGTCCGATTTCTCCAGCAGCTCCATCAATCCGACGGGCTCGACCCCGTACCCGCTCATCACCAGCTCCTCGATGTACGGGTCGTAGGCGATCATTCGCATGCCGAACCCCGAAGCCCGGATCGCCGTGGCCCGGGGGACGTGCCCGAAGCCGATGAACCCCAGCGTCTGTCCCATCAGCCGCGGAAACTCCGACAGCAGCGGCCGCCCCTCGCGCCACCGCGACTCCCGCACCATGCGGTCCATCGTCGTCAGCCGCCGGAACGTGGCGAGCATCAGCATCATCGTGTGGTCGGCCACCTCCTCGATGAACGTGTCCGGGCAGTTCGTGACCGGGATGTTCCGCGCCGTCGCCGCCTCCACGTCCACCGAGTCCGCCCCGACGCTCCCCAGCGCGATGACCCTGCACCGCTCCAGGCTGTCGATGATGTTCTTCGTCATCCGGCGGCCCCGCGCCATCACCGCGTCGGCGTCCCGCGCCCCCGCGATGAACTCGTCCTCCGTCGCCGCCGCCAGCTCCACAATCTCCGCGTCGATGCCCGCGAGCGCCTCCATCTCGAGGTCATAGTCGCCGGGCTGCATGGGCGTGGGGACGGGCGGCTTCTGCGCCACGATCTTGAACGTCGCCATAGTGGACCCCCGTTCGGCTTGGAATCCGCATAGTGTACCGCAACGAGCAACGGCGTGCAGGGTGCGGGCTTCATTGACCTTCAGGCTTTCCGGCTCCTATTCTGTACTTTCAGAGCCTTGGACAGAGGGACGACATGAGGCCGACGAACGACGACGCTAACATCGCCTTGGAATGCGACGAGGAAGACCCTAGGACGGACTTGGCAATCGCCGAAGAAGCGCTTGCTCGCTATGCGGCAAAGGGAATCGCAGGAACCAACCCATATAGCGAGTATCTAGCGAGTCGACCTGAATCCGCTGAGTGAGGAGCGAGATGGCGCAGCAACGCCCGCGGACGGAGGTCCGGGGCAAGTACCAACCCCTGTACACGCACCTCTGCAACCTGCGGACTGGGGAGTGGCAGACCACTTTCGGCGAGATCGAGGCCATCTTGGGATCCGCTCTCCCGCCGTCCGCCCGACTGTACGATTGGTGGTGGGCGAACGAGGGTGCCAGCGGCCACGTTCAGGCCCGTGCCTGGGATGTCGCCGGGTGGGAGACCGCCAAGGTGGACCTACAAGGCGAAACGCTCCTGTTCCGGCGATTACCCTAGCGC
>CAZCPU010000032.1:1856-3131 GCA_964499855.1 uncultured Dehalococcoidia bacterium
GGGATACTCGGCACAGAGGGCGTTATGCACAGTTCAGCAGAGCAAGGGGACATGGACATCTACCGGTTGGACTATGTACTGCACCCGCCTCAAGAGAGCGAAGGCGGGATGTACGTGGCTGAGGTCCCAGCCTTGCAAGGCTGCATGGCTTGGGGAGACACCCCGGCGGAGACCCTGCATGAGCTTCTTGACGTGGCCCGCATGCTCATTGCCATCCGCAAGGAAAGGGGAGAGCCCATTCCCTCGGAGCTGATGGTCCCCAGCCCGCACAGGGGCAGCCTCACCGTCACGGCATGACCTACCAGGAGTTGCGGCGAAAGCTGGAAACCCTGGGTTGCAGATTTCAGCGGCAAGGCCGCGGCTCCCATGAAATCTGGCTGAACCCCGCAAACGGACAACTGTCTCCTATTCCCAGACACGGCAATCGAGACTTGGCTACAGGGACATTGCACCGGATCCGCAGAAACCTGGGAATCGCAACCGCCGACTTCGATGAAGCATAGTCCGCAGTCCACAGGCGTCCTGAATCCCCGCAAGGGCGGACATGCACCTCTATGACGCCGTTCCGCCCCCGTCCGCCCGCGTGACCGGCAGCCCGCTCTCCGGGAACACCAGGTGCCGCATCGGGTAGTTGATGGAGATCCCCTCGGCCCCAAACCGCTCGTGCAGCGCTTTGATAAGCTCGCTCTTCACGATGAAGGAGTCGATCCGGCTCTTCGCCTGCACCCACACCCAGAAGTCGATGTTGGAGTCGCCGAACGTCTCGAAGCCGAACCACGGCTCCATCCCCTTGTCCGCGCCCTCCGTGTTGTCGATGACCCTCTGCGCCGCTTCCTTCGCCATGCGCTCCACGTCCGCCAGCGCGCTGCTGTAGCTCACCCCGCACATGACCAGCACGCCGATCGCCTCCTCCGGGTGCGAGAAGTTTGTGAGCATGCTGTCGGATAGCCGCGAGTTCGGGATGACCACGAGGTTGTTGTACGGCGTCCGGAGCCGCGTGCTCCTCCACCCCACGTCTACCACGTACCCTTGCAGCCCGTTCTCCAGCTCCACAAAGTCGCCCGCGCGCACGATCCCGCCGCCCGAGAGGTAGCTGCCCGCGAAGAAGTTCGAGAGCGTCGGCTGCACCGCCAGCGCGACTGCCAGTCCGCCGATGCCGAGTCCGGCCACCAGCGGCGTTACCGAGATCCCCACAAGCTCCATCCCCACCAGGATGGTCAGGATGTAGATGGCCAGCGTCGCAAACCGGCGCAGCGGGTTCACAAGGCTCGGCGC
>CAZCPU010000032.1:3231-14100 GCA_964499855.1 uncultured Dehalococcoidia bacterium
GGATGTAGATGGCCAGCGTCGCAAACCGGCGCAGCGGGTTCACAAGGCTCGGCGCAATGATCGCGCCCTCGTCCTCCGCGTGGTGCTCCCCGTACCACTCCAGCAGCACGCCGAGCCCCCGCGCGATGCCCGACGCTACCAGCAGCAGCGTCAGCACGCCCCACACGCGAAAGATGACGTTCAGCCACTCATCCAGGCCGATGGCGTCCTGCCACCGCTCCATCGTGCTCAGCAGCACCGCAACGGCCAGCAGCCCCTGCACCATGAAGAACAGCGTGATCGGCCGGTACGTCGCCTCTATCAGGTGCTCGATCAACTCCGCGCGCTGATGCCGCTTGAGGCTGTCCGCCACCCGGTCGAGGATGAAGTGTACGACGTAGGAGAGGAACACAAAGAAGAGGAACGCCGCCACCAGCACGGCGATGTCAAGATACACGGACCCCAGCGTGATGTTGCCGATCTCCAGGTCTTCCATGCGCACCTCTCCAGAGAGCATAGCACAGCCCACCGCGCCCCAAAGCGGGAACTCTCCGAGTCAAGGGGCAATTCTCGCGCCCGTCGCCCAGGCCCGCGCTGCTATACTGCTAGCGTATGACGACCGATTCCCTCCTCGCAGGCCTCAACGAGGCCCAACAGCGGGCCGTCCAGCACATCGATGGCCCGCTGCTCATCGTCGCCGGCCCCGGCAGCGGCAAGACCCGCGTCATCGTCCACCGCGTCGCCTACCTCGTCCGCACCGTCGGCGTCGGCCCGCGCGGCATCTGCGTCCTCACCTTCACAAACAAGGCCGCCCGCGAGCTCCGCGACCGCCTCGCGCGCCTCCTCGGCGGTCCCATCGCCGAGAAGGTCACCGCCGGCACCTTCCACGCCCTCTGCTCCCGCATCCTCCGCGAGTCCGGCGAGGCCATCAACATCAACCGTGACTTCACCATCTACGACCGCGACGACCAGCTCAGCCTCCTCAAGAAGGCAATGGCCAGCGCCGGCATCGAGCCCAAGCAGTTCACCCCCGGCGCGATTCTCAGCGGCATCTCCGGCGCCAGGGCCCAGCTCATGGATCCCGCCGCCTACCGCGCCAACGTCGGCTCCTACTTCGAGGAGGTGACCCTCCGCGCCTACGAGGAGTACCAGCGCATGCTCCGCGCCAACCAGGCCGTAGACTTCGACGACCTGCTGCTGATGACGTGGAGCCTCCTCTCGACGCACCCGGACGTGCTCGCGCGCTACCAGGAGCGCTTCCTCCACCTCATGGTCGACGAGTTCCAGGACACCAACGTCGCCCAGTACGAGATCGCCAAGCAGCTCGCCGGCAAGTGGCGCAACATCACCGTCGTCGGCGACCCCGACCAGTCCATCTACTCCTGGCGCCACGCGGACATCCGCAACATCCTCAGCTTCCGCAATGACTTCCACGACGCCGAGACGGTCATGCTCGAGGAGAACTACCGCTCCTCCGCCAATATCCTCTCCGCCGCCGAGAAGGTCATCAGCGGCAACCGCCAGCGCGTCGAGAAGCGCCTCGTACCCACCGCGCCCGCCGGCCTCCGCGTCTTCGTCCACGAGGCCTACGACGAGGGCGACGAGGCCCTCTGGGTCATCCAGGAGGTCGACCGCCTCCGCCGCGCCGGCGAGCTCAGCTTCGGCGACGCCGCCGTCGCATACCGCGTGAACGCGCAGTCGAGGGCGCTGGAGGAGGCCTGCATCCGCCACGGCATCCCCTACCGCCTCGTCGGCGCCCTCCGCTTCTACCAGCGTCGCGAGATCAAGGACGTCGTCGCCTACCTCCGCGTCCTCAACAACCCCGCCGACGACGTCAGCCTCGAGCGCATCCTGAACGTCCCGCCCCGAGGCATCGGCCAGCGCTCCGTCGACGAGCTCACCCGGTGGGCCCGCACCCTCAACGTCCCCATGCGCCGTGCCCTCGACATCCTTGCCGAGGACCCCGAGGTCGACACCCCCATCCCACGAGCGGGCAAGGCGTCCCTCTCGCGCCTCGGCGCCGTCCTCAAGGAGCTCCACCAGGCCGTCGGCGAGCTCGAGGCTGCCGAGCTCCTCGACCTCGTCCTCCAGCGCACCGGCTACCGCGATTTCATCCTCGCAGACGACGAGCAGGGCGAGGACCGCTGGGACAACGTCCGCGAGCTCCGCACCGTCGCCGCCGACTTCGCCGGCGTCCCGCCACCCGACGGCCTCGCCGCCTTCCTCGAGCAGGTCGCCCTCGTGTCCGACGCCGACAACGCGGACACCGGCGACGGCGTCACCCTCATCACCCTGCACCAGGCCAAGGGGCTGGAGTTCCCCGCCATGTTCATGGTCGGCATGGAGGAGGGCATGCTCCCGCACATCCGCTCCTTTGACGACCCCGGCGAGATGGAGGAGGAGCGGCGCCTCTGCTACGTCGGCATGACCCGCGCGAAGGAACGCCTGTACATGACCCGCGCCTTCCGCCGACGCGTCATGGGCAACTCCCTCCCCGGCATCCCCTCGCGCTTCCTTGCCGACATCCCCCGCGAGCTAATAACCTCGCCCGAGGGCGAGCGCGAGCCCCGCCAGGAAGCGAGGGCCGCGTCCCGCACCGGCTCCCGCGCCCTCGCCGGCATGCTCGGCGCCTCCCTCGACGCCAACGGCGACGCCACACCCGTCGGCCCGCCCCCCTTCGACCCCGGCGACCGCGTCTCCCACGCCACCTTCGGCGAGGGCGTCGTCGTAAGCTGCAAGTCCACCAAGGACGACTACGAGGTCACCGTCGCTTTCGACGGCAGCGGCGTCAAACGCCTCCTCCATTCCCTGGCCAAGCTGGAAGCGAGTGCGTAGAAGCGTGCGCGCTCAGGTTTACGCTCGGTCAAAGTCCTCGCGGGTAATGCCCAGGTCTCTGCGAATCCCGTGGAGGGTCCCTGTGGGTAGGTCGCGGTTGCCGTGTCTGGGAATGGTGGTTTCCCGGTCGTTAGCCGGATTGAGCCAGATTTCGTGCGAGCCACCCGCCTGCCGGTCAAAGGCGCATCCAAGCCTTCTGAGCTTTCTCGTAAGCTCCCGGTATGTCATACGGCGACGGAGATCCGTCCTTCGCCGGACAGGGAACGTGCGATACCGGTAGGAAGGGGCTTGCCCCGGTCTCTGTAGGAGAGGATGAATTGCTCGGCCACAACGGACAGTTCCGAGAGCGTTTGGTTGGCGGTCTCCGCCCAGGCGCGGCAACCCGGCAGTTCCGGAATCTCAGCCATGTAGAGGCCGCCTTGCTCTTCGCAGGGCTCGTGGAGGATGTAGTCTAATAGGTACACTTCCATCTCGACCTCCGGGACGGCATGCCGGGCCATGGCGACTGTCGGTATGATAGCACGCGGTGCATGGCCACAGACAAACTCACTGCTAATAGGAGGACACCTTGGCACGAGCCGCCCTCATAGGCGCCGGCATCGCCCTCATAGGCCTCATCATCCCCGTCGTCCACTTCATCACTGGACCCCTCGGCCCGATCATCGGCGGCTTCCTCGCAGGCCAGTCGCTCGACAAGCCGGACGAAGGCAAGGCAATCGGCGTAGGAGTGCTCATGGGCGCGTTCATGGGCCTGATAGCGCTGCCCTTCGCGCTCGGCGTCTACGTCCTCGCCGACGTCCCCATCATCGTCGCCTACATACCCGCCTTCGTGATGTTGTACGTCGCCCTGCTGGGGAGCGTGGGCGCGTTGATCGGAGTGATTCGGTCCAAGGCGGCGAGGTAGGGGGTGAGAGCGGCTGATACTAAAGGGAGCATGAACGTGCAAATGGCTTCACCACATCGCGGCAGGCGTTCGATGAGACTGAAGCACTTTGACTATGCCAGTGCTGGTGCGTACTTCGTCACAATAGTTCTGGAAGGACGAATGCCGCTCTTCGGTAACGTTGTGGACGGCGAGATGCAACTGGACCCTGCGGGAGAGATGGTTCGAAGACTCTGGGAATCGATGCCCGAACGCTCCACCACCATCTCTGTGGACGAATTCATCATAATGCCTAATCACATCCAGGAATTGTCTTCATTTATGACACCACTGCAGGAGCGCCTCTCGTAGGAGTCCCGCCCTCCGCCCACGCAGCAACACACCCCGCAACCGGGGAGCACCCCACCACCGTAGGGGCGCCTCTTGTGGGCGCCCTGGCGCCAACCACGGGCGTCGTCAACTCGACGTTGGGCCTTGTCATCGGAACATTCAAATCCCTGACTACGCTGCAATACGCTAACGGGGTCAAGAGGGAGAACTGGCCGCCGTTCAACAGGCGTCTTTGGCAGAGGAACTACTACGAGCACGTAGTCCGAGGCGAGCGCCAGCTGAACGATATTCGCCAATACATCAAGGACAATCCATTGGCTTGGGATCTGGACGAAGAAAACCCCAGTGTCGGTTGGCAGTCACGATCGACGCCTCAGCGGTGATGCTAACCAGCTTGCGGGCCCCTACACCACGCGTAGCTACCCCCGCCCCCGCCCAATCACCGCGCCCTCAATCGCCACAGCCGCGGCCCGCGTCTCCTCCAGCGCCCGACGCAGGTCGCCGTACACGTCCCGCCACTTGAGGACCGTCTCCGCGTCCTGGCCCGCCGCGAAGTGCGGCGCCAGCAGCCCGCCGTTCTCCCGCTCCATCGCCGCCGCCCGCGCCCGCACCGACGCCGTCAGCGACAGCGCCTCTGCCTGCCGCGAGCGGCCCGCCCGCAGCAGCTCGATGCTCTTCTGCAGCTCCGCGCACGACTGCGCGATGGCCTTCGCCATCGCCTGCGCGCGCTCCGGCGGCGCCTCCAGCCCGTACGCCAGCATCGACGCCGCCACGCTCCCAACCCCGTCGACCACCCCGTCCAGCGCGTCCGTCAGCGCGGCCAGGTCGCGGCGGTCCATGGCGCCCGTCCGCCCCTGCTGCAGCGCGACCGCCGTCTGCTGCACAACCTCGTCCCCAAAGCGCTCCAGCGCCGCGATCTCCTCGACCTGCCCTTCCATGCCCTCCGTGTGCTCCATCAGCCCCTGCAGCAGCCGCCCCGTCTTCCCCGCGTTCAGGGCGTTCTGCTCCAGCAGGAAGAAGATGTGCTCACCCCTCTTTGAAGACCGGAAACGCACAGCCTAACTCTCCCGCTAATGGTTCACTCGCAGCGAAACCGTAGCTGTCGGCCGCCCTCAAGTCGGCGCTGCTTGCGCCAACGGCAAAAACGCGACGGCCGGCACACAGTTCTGGGGTAAGTGTACACCAGCGGTACAAGGAATGGCGTACTGGAGACGCGACAGGCCTGCGAAGTCGCTCCGGAGAGCGCCCTGCGCCCTCTCCCATGGGAAGGCGCAGGGTATGGTCGTGAGCGGGCGCGGCGCCGGCTAGTACCTGGAGACGTTGATCTCCTGCATCTTGCCGGTGACCATGAACACCACCCGCTCCGCTATGTTGGTGGCGCGGTCCGCGATGCGCTCCAGGTCGTGCGCCACCCACAGCAGGTACGTGGCCCGCTGCACGTTCGCCGGGTCCTTGATCATCAGGTCCAGCAGGTCGTGGTAGACGGTGTCGTATAGCTCGTCGACCTCGTCGTCCTTGTTGCACACTTCGATGGCCTCGGCCGTGTCGCGCCGCACCAGCGCGTCGAGGCTCCGGTTCAGCATGTCGCTTGCCTTCTCGGCCATCCGCGGGATGTCCACCAGCGGCTTCAGCGGCGGCTCGTCCCCCATCAGCAGGCTGATCTTCCCAATGCCCTCGGCGTAGTCCCCCATCCGCTCCAGCTCTACCGAGATGTGCAGGATGGTCACCAGCACACGCAGGTCGACGGCCATCGGCTGCTGCGTCGCCATGAGCTCGAGGCAGCGCTCCTCCATCTCCCAGCGCTTCCGGTCGATGAAGTCGTCCTCTTTGATGACCCGTTCGGAGGTCTTCAGGTCGCGGTCCTTCAGTGCTTGGAGGGACGTGGCGATGGCCTTCTCCACCATGCCGCCCAGTTGCATGAGCTCGTCCTGCAGGTGATGCAGGTGAATGTCGAAGCTTGCCCGTGCCATCGCTGCCTCCTTGGCTAGCTGAACCGTCCCGTTATGTACGCCTCTGTCCGCTCGTCCTTGGGGTTCGTGAATATCTCATTCGTGTCGCCGTACTCCACCAGGTACCCGGCGCGGTCTTCGCCCATCATCAGGAAGGCCGTCTGGTCGGACACCCGCGCGGCCTGCTGCATGTTGTGCGTCACGATGACGATCGACACCTCGGCGCTCAGCTCCCGGATCAGCTCCTCGATCGCCAGCGTCGCGATCGGGTCGAGCGCCGACGCCGGCTCGTCCATCAGGATCACCTCCGGCTCCACCGCCAGCGCCCGCGCGATGCACAGCCGCTGCTGCTGCCCGCCCGAGAGCTGGAACGCGCTCCTGTTGAGCCGGTCCTTCACCTCGTCCCACAGCGCCGCCCGCCGCAGCGAGCGCTCCACTGCCTCCGCCATGTTCCCCTGGTAGCCGTTGATCTTCAGCCCGAACGCCACGTTCTCGAATATCGATTTCGGAAACGGGTTCGGCTTCTGGAACACCATCCCAATCTCCGACCGGATCCGCGTCGCGTCCACTGTCGGCGCGTAGATGTCGTTCCCACGGTACAGGACCTGCCCCTGCACCGATGAGCCCGCCACAAGGTCGTTCATGCGGTTGAAGCAGCGCAGGAAGGTGCTCTTCCCGCACCCCGACGGCCCAATGAGCGCCGTTACCTGGTGCCGTGGGATTTCCATTTTGATGTCTCGAAGCGCGTTGAAGGAGCCGTAGAACACCTTCAAGTCCCTCGCTTCCAGGACGACGTCTTGTTGCTCCAACGCACCCCTCCTCGGCTTGTTCGCTAGCCGGCGCGTGCTGGAAATGCTGCACTGCCTCCATGTTCGGGGACGTGCAAAACTGCCGGCTAGAGCCATGGTAGGGAACCGCTAACCCTTAGGCAATCAAGCGAGGATTAGCAGTTAATGCGCCATATTAACATTCAAGGCAATATGTTAACAAGAGGTTAACACGGAATCGGCCGCATTCCCGAATCTACCCCTCCACCCGTCGCTGGGCTAAAATGAAATCAGCACATCACAACAGCAAGGTGGACTATGGAAGCAGAGTACGATGTCGTGATCATTGGCGGCGGCGCCGCCGGCCTCAGCGCCGCAATCTACACCACCCGCGCGCAGATGAAGACCCTCATCGTCGAGCAGCTTGCCCCCGGCGGCCAGATCCTCAACACCTCCGACATTGAGAACTACCCAGGCTTCCCCGACGGCGTCCTCGGCCCGGACATCGGCATGGCCATGCACAAGCAGGCCGAGAACACCGGCGCCCTCTTCGCCTTCGACACCGTCATCGACCTCCACGTCGACGGCGACGTCAAGGTCGTCGTCGGCGAGGAGCGCGAGTACACGACGAAGACCGTCATCGTCACCGCCGGCGGCGAGCACAACAAGCTCGGCGTCCCCGGCGAGGAGGAGTTCGCCGGCCGTGGCGTCACCTACTGCGCCACCTGCGACGGCAACTTCTTCGCCGGCGAGGACACCGTCGTCGTCGGCGGGGGCGACGCCGCCATCGACGAGGGCATGTACCTCAGCCGCATCGTCCGCAGCCTCACCGTCGTCCACCGCCGTGACGAGCTCCGCGCCACCAAGGTGCTCCAGGAGCGCGCCTTCGCCACCGAGAACGTCAACTTCAAGTTCTCCCACGTCGTCAAGGAGATCCGCGGCAACGGCCAGGTCGACCGCGTGCTGCTCGAAGACGTCAAGAGCGGCGTGGAATACGAGTACCCCACGGCTGCCGTCTTCATCTACATCGGCTTCCACCCCAGCTCCGGCTTCCTCCAGGGCAAGGTGCCCCTCGACAATGGCGGCCACGTCATCACCAATATCCGCATGGAGACCGAGGTCCCCGGCGTTTTCGCCGCCGGCGACATCCGCCAGTACTCCGACCGCCAGCTCGGCACCTCCGTCGGCGACGGCATCACCGCAGCCCTCTCCGCCTACCGCTACATCACCGAGGGCTAGCGGACCCCACCCCGTAACGCACAAACGCCGCGCCATCTGGCGCGGCGTTCTCTTTTCGTCGCTCGTCCTTGGTCGCTGCCCGTGCTACCGGTACATCCGGATCACGCCCACCACGACGCCCTGCACCTCGACGTTGTCCGCGTCCTCGTTGATCGGTGACATCGCCGAGTTGGCCGGCTGCAGCCGTACGCGGGCGCCCTCCGGGTAGTACCGCTTCAGCGTCGCCTCGCCCCGCTCCTTCAGCCACGCGGCCACCATCTCGCCCGGCGTCGCCGTCTGCCGCCGCTGGAACAACACCACGTCCCCGTCGTCGATCAGGTCCTCGATCATCGATTGTCCCTTCACCCGCAGCGCGTACACCCCGTCCGTCCGCGCCGGCAGCATCGACGAGGGCAGTTCCATCGTTTCCTCCGCCTCCGCCGCGTCCGGGAACGCCATCAGCGGCTCCCCCGCCGCAATCGCGCCCAGCACCGGCACCGCGACGGCGTTCGGCTGCCCCATCGCCCGCCCCGTGTCCTTGTCCAGCAGCTGGATCCCCCGGGAGATGTCCGGCGACCGCTTGATGTACCCCTCCCGTCGCAGGATGTGCAGGTTGTAGTCCACAACCGACGTTGAGCTGATGCTGCATCCTATCTGGATCTCGCGCACTGAGGGCGGGTACGGGTGCTCCTTCACAAAGTTGGAAATGAACTCCAGCATCTTGTTCTGTCGCTCGGACAGCTTCCTGCTCGAGGGCGCCATGCCAGCCTCCCGGTTTTATGTATACAAACGAATGTTCGTCACCATGCTAGGGGCTGCGTTGGGGTCCTGTCAAGGGGAAATCGGGCAGATTTCGCTGATTTGTTCGTTTCTGTGACGTCTCACCCGGCCCGCGCCGCTTCCCCGGTCTCCCTCGCCGCGACGGCCTCCGGCCACCGGTACACCCGCTCTTCGACGCCCTCCACCGCCGCGTCGACCAGCTCCTGCACCGGCAGCTCCGCCTCCATCCGCTCGACGTCCTGGACCCGGCTCTTCGTCACCGGGTGTTTCGGCACGAACAGTGAGCAGCAGTCCTGGTCCGGGATGATCGAGATCGGGTACGTCCCCAGCGGCCGCGCGATGTCGACGATCTCGCCCTTGTCCATCGTCAGCAGCGGCCGCAGCAGCGGCAGCCGCTCCGATGCCGCCCCTATCGTCGTGAGGTTCTCCAGCGTCTGCGAGCTCACCTGCCCCAGGCTGTCCCCCGTCACCAGCGCCGCCGCCCCGTGCTTTACCGCCAGCGCCTCCGCGATCCGCACCATGAATCGACGGTACACCGCCACCCGGTACGCCGGCGGCACCGTGACGATGATCCGCTGCTGCGCCGCCGCGAAGGGCACCAGCAGCAGCCGCGAGTTCTGCTGGTAGCGCGTCAGCAGCTCCACCAGCTCCTCCGCCTTCTCCCGCGACGTTCCCTCGACCAGCGGGAAGCTGTGGAAGTGTACGAAGGTGACTTTGCACCCCCGCCGCATCATCTGGTACGCGGCCACAGGCGAGTCGATCCCGCCCGACAGCAGCGCCGCCACGTGCCCGCCGACGCCCACCGGCATCCCGCCGGGCCCCGGCAGGCTCTCCGCCGACAGCAGCGCCTCCCGCTCCGTCGTCTGCACGTACAGCGTCAGGTCGGCGTGCTTCAGGTCGACGCCCCACCCGGTCAGTTCCTGCACGTGCCTCCCGAGCGCGTGGTTGATCTCGGGCGAGGTCATCGGAAACCGCTTGTCGGCCCGCCGCGCCGCGATGCGGAACGACCTCGGCGCCTTCCCCTCGAGCAGCCCCGGGATCGCGTCCTTCATCGCCTCCAGCGTCGGCTCGACGCTCACGGCGCGCGAGAACTGCTCGACGCCGATGGTCTGCTCCAGCCGCTCCCGCACCAGCTCCCACTGCCCCTCGTCCCGCAGCGGAAAGCTCGCCATCATCGCGTTCCACCGGATCTTCCCGGCGCCCGTCCCCGCCAGCGCGCGACGCAGGTTCGCGCCCATGTGCTTCAGGAACCACGGCCGGTTGCCGCCCTTCAGGGCGATCTCGTGGTAGAACCGCACCAGGACGTGCTGCTCCATGCCCATCACCGTGCCCGCGCCCCGTGCGACCGCAGCGCCAGCGCGCAGCACAGCGACCCGCGCTCCGCCCCCTCCACCAGCGACGACATCGCCGCCCACCGCCACTCCGGGTAGTAGGTGACGCCCTCCTGCTCCCCGTTCGAGGGCAGCGTGGGCTCGGGATTGGCCATGGTCGCGGAGTACAGGCGCATGTAGAGCTTGTAGTCCGGGCGGCCTTGCGTCCCGTCGGCGAGGAGGTTTCGAAGCGTCAGGGAGCCCCCGAGTTTCGTCTCGCCCAGGCGCAGCGCGGCATCGGAGTCGGCTTCACCCTTGCGGACGGTCGTGGCGGGCAGGCCCCACGCGCCGGGGAGTTCCGGGTCATCGTCGGGCCGCCGCACGGACAGCACAAGGTTCACGTCGTGGGGGGCGCTGATGACGACGGCGATTGCCCTGACAGTGCTCATGGGAGCGGACCGGGGTGGGCCTAGGCGTCGGCTTGCGCGGCGTTCAGCTTCCGGGCGAGCCTCGACTTGGTGCGGGCGGCCTTGTTGGCGTGGATGGCGCCCTTCCGTGCGGCGACGTCCAGGTCCCGAAGCGTGCTGTGGACAGCCTGCTGCGCCGCCTCCGCGTCACCGCCGCTGAGCGCCCGCGCCGCCTTCGTACGGGACGTCCGCAAACTGCGCTTCACCGACCGATTTCGCATTGACCGCCGTAGCGTTACTCGGGCAGACCGTTCACTGGGCACGTTCCAAGACCTCCAATATTGCTGAACGTCAGTATACCTGAACCTGCAGCCATCGCCTACCCCCGCCCCAAGCGCCTCCACCCCGGCG
>CAZCPU010000032.1:14200-18227 GCA_964499855.1 uncultured Dehalococcoidia bacterium
TCCACCGCCCGGAACACCTCGTCCTGCGACAGCGACAAATGCGGGAACAGCACCACCTCCCGCACCGTGCTCTGCCCGCTGAACAGCATCGCCAGCCGGTCGATCCCCACGCCGAGCCCGCCCGTCGGCGGCATCCCATACTCCACTGCCGTCAGGAACTCCTCGTCCAGCCGGTCGAAGTCCTCCTCCGCGTGCTCCAGCCTCAGCGCTTCCTGCTCCTCGAACCGCCGCCGCTGCTCGATCGGGTCGTTCAGCTCCGTGAACGCGTTGCACACCTCCATGCCCGCCACGAACCCCTCGAACCGCTCCACGTACCCGTCCCTGCCCAGCTTCCGCTTCGCCAGCGGCGTCATCTCGACCGGGTAGTCCACGAGGAACGTCGGCTGCACCAGGTGCGGCTCCACCTTGTCGCCCAGCAGCTTGTCGACCAGCCGTCCCCAGCTGTCCTCCTGCGTCACCACCACGCCCAGCTCCCGCATCCGCGCCGCCAGCGACGCCGCGTCCCCGTACTCGTCGATGTCGACGCCCGCGTGCTCGAGGATGGCCGTGCGCAGGTCCAGTCGCCGCCACGGCGCCCGCACGTCGATCGTCGCGCCGCCGTACTCGATCTCCGTCGTGCCCAGCAGTTCCGTCGCGAGCCCCGACACCATCGTCTCCACCAGCGACATGATGTCGTTGTAGTCCGCGTACGCCTCGTAGCTCTCCATCGACGTGAACTCCGGGTTGTGCGTGGCGTCGAGGCCCTCGTTGCGGAAGATCCGCCCGATCTCGTACACCCGGTCCAGCCCGCCGATGATGCACCGCTTCAGGTGCAGCTCCGTCGCGATGCGCAGGTACAGCGTGCGGCTCAGCGCGTTGTGCTGCGTCACGAAGGGCCGCGCGTTGGCGCCCGCCGCGACGGTCAGCAGGATGGGCGTCTCCACCTCCAGGTAGTCGCGACCGTCCATGAACCGCCGGATCGCCGCCACCAGCCTGCTCCGCAGCACGAACCGCTCCCGCACCTCGTCGTTCGCGATCAGGTCCGCCTCCCGCTGCCGCAGCCGCTGCTGCACGTCCTGCAGCCCGTGCCACTTCTCCGGCGGCGGCCGCAGCGCCTTCCCCAGCATCGCCGCCGACCGCGCCTCAACCGTGGGCTCGCCCGTCCGCGTGTGGATCAGCCGTCCCCGAACGCCCAGGAAGTCCCCCAGGTCCAGCGACCGCAGCAGCTCGAAGTCCGCCCCCATGACGTCGCGCCGGAACTGCGCCTGCATCGACCCCGTCCCGTCGCGCAGGTCTAGGAACGCGACCCGTCCCATGTTCCGCACGCCCGTCACCCGCCCCGTGACGCTCACCGAGCGCTCCCGTGCCGGCCGCCCCCGCTCCGTCCACCGCGCCAGCAGCCCGAGCGCCGACGCTATCGTGTGCGTCCGCGCATACCGAGCCGGGAACGGGTCGATGCCCTGCTCGCGCAGCCGATCAACCTTCTCGGCCCGTATCTGGAAATACTCGTCGCGCTCGGTCACGATGCTCCTTGGTTTCCGTCCGTCCGCCAACTGTAGGGGCGACCCTCGTGGTCGCCCGTCGCCCGCGCACGGCGCACCACGACAATTGTAGCGCACAAGGGGACTGCGGGTTGAAAGGGGATTTGCCTCGCGGATGAGCCTACCGGATCTCGACGACCGTGAACACCTGCTCGCCGCCCGGCGCGTGTACGTCGATCTCCTCGCCCACGCGCTTGCCCAGCATCGCGCTCCCCACCGGCGATTCGTTCGAGATCCGTCCGTGCGCCGGGTCCGCCTCCATGCTGCCGACGATCGTGTACTCCACCGACTTCCCCGCCGAGTTCCGCAGCACCACCGTCGAGCCCACCGTCACCGTCTCCGACGGCGTGTCGTGCCCCGGGATGACCTCCGCGTTGCCCAGCGTCGTCTCCAGGTCGAAGATCCGCCCCTCCACCGTCGCCTGGTCGCGCTTCGCCTCGTCGTACTCCGCGTTGTCCACGGTCCCGCCGACCTCGGAGGCGCGTTTCAGCTCGTCCGCCACCTCGCGGCGGCGCACAGTCTTCAGCAGATCAAGCTCCTTGGAGAGCTTCTCGAACCCTTCCGGCGTCAAATACGATCGTTGGCTTGTCATCACACCCGCCAAAATAGAAAAAGCTGAGAGGCGTTCCTATAACCCTCAGCGGCGCAATACTACACCCGTCGCAGTGCGGATGCAAGAGAGAAATTTGTGCTGACACAGGGGTTTCGTGGACGGTGGTTGCAGCCCTCAGCGTTAAGGGAGCCCGCACACCCTCCGCAGCACCTCCGCCGCGTCCTCTGGCGCCTCGTCCTCCGCCCACACGCAATACTGGTCCGGCCGCACCAGCACCAGCCGCGCCTCGTAGTTCTCGCGGCCGCCCTCGTACGTGTCCTCCACCACCGTCAGCGGCGCCCCGATCGCCTCCGCCGCCTCCGCGAACGCCTGCGCGGCCCCCTCCGGCGCGCCGAATGCCAGCAGCGTGAACCCCAGCCCGTACTCCTCGTGCACTTCCTTGCCCGACGACAGCGGCTGCGGCGGCAAATGGTGCCCCGGCCGCGCCTTGAACGAGTGCGATCCGTGCGCGCTGTTCACCCCGTCCGGCGGCCCGAAGACCACCTGCGACCCCTCGAAGTTCGGCTCGTACACCGTCGTCCGCCGGCCCCCCTCCGCCCCCAGCTTCGCGAACTCCGTCTTGAACTCTTCCTCGTCCTTCTCCGGCGAGTACGTCTCCAGGAACTTCGCGTCCCTGCGAATTCCGCTCGCGATGTAGTCCTCGCCCGTCTCCCAGAACACCTGCCGCCGCTCGTCGCTGTACGATTCCAGCAGCGTGTCGCCGCCCCAGCCCTGCAGCCGCGCCGCGATCTTCCACCCCAGGTTCGCCACGTCCTCCAGCCCGTTGTTCAGCCCGAAGCCCCCGTACGGCGGGTGGCTGTGCGCCGCGTCCCCCGCGATGAACACCCGCCCCACCTGGTACTGGTCCGCCACCGACACCCGCAGGTTCCAGAACCCCACGTGGTCGAACTCCGCCTTGAACGGCACCCCCGCCGCCTTCTCCAGCAGTCCCTGGAAGTCGTAGTTCTCCGGCGTCGCGTCCTCCGGCACCGGCGCGTGGAAGAACCAGCTCTTGCCCACCTCCACTCGCCCGAAGAACATCCAGTACCCCTGCAGCTCCGGGTCCAGCGCCCGGAACGTCGTCGACTCCGGGAAGCGGCTCAGGTGCTCGTGCAGCTCCTCCGACCGGAACACCGCCAGGCACATCTTCTGGTCGAAGTCCGACCCGTTGGCGCCGACCCCCATCACCCGCCGCACCATCGACCGCGCCCCGTCGCACCCGACGAGGTAGTCCGCCTCCAGCACCCGCGCCGTCCCCGACACCGTCTCCCGCCCCGCGTCGTCTATGTCGATGAACCCCTCCCACGAGTACCGCCCGCCCTTCTGCGATGCGTCCTCCGTCTCCTCTATCGTCACCCGAACGCCGCCCTCGTCCTGCTCGATGCTCTGCGCCGTCCACCCGTACAGCAGCGTGATGTTCGGGAAGTCCTCCGCGCGCTTGCGGAGCACCTCCTCCGTCAGGTACTGCGGCAGCCGCTCGTTCTCGACGTAGTAGTAACGCCGCACCTGTTCCCGCCCTGCCGGCGCCCACCAGTACTCGCTGTTCAGGTTCTTGTACGCCGTCACCCCGCCGATGGGGTAGCCCTTCGGCAATACCCGCGCCGCACGCAGTTCGTCCTCGATGCCCCAGAAGTAGAAGTGCTCCAGCGTCCGCTGCGAGAGGTTCTGCCCCTTCGGGATCCGCTGCGGCAGCAGGTGCCGACCCACGACCACCACGTCCACCCCGCGCATGCCGAGGTCGAGCCCCATCGCCACGCCTACCGGCCCGCCGCCGACTACGATTACCTGGTGTCGCTCCGCCATCGCGGCCCTCCTGCCAACCAATTCCCCCGGCGCCGAAAGTGTATTGCAGCAAACGTGCGCAGGCAAGGCGAGCCCCCCCGCTCCCGCTCCGTCGTTCCCGCGCAGGCGGGAA
>CAZCPU010000033.1:0-11453 GCA_964499855.1 uncultured Dehalococcoidia bacterium
CCCGGAGGGGGCACGCGGACCGTCGGGCGGACCGCCCGGGCCGATGGGGCCCCAGGGTGAGCGCGGACCGGAGGGACCGGAGGGGCCGGTGGGCCCGCCCGGACCGGAGGGCCCGAGAGGGCCGGCAGGCGGCCCGCCCGGACCGCAGGGCCCGCAGGGGCCGGTAGGACCGCAGGGACCGATCGGTGAGCAGGGACAGCAGGGCGCAGTCGGCCCGCAGGGGATCCAGGGTATCCAGGGCGTGCAAGGCGAGCAGGGCGAGCAGGGCCCGCCCGGGCAGCGCGGCCCGCAGGGCGACCTGGGCCCGCAGGGGGCCGAGGGCCCGCCAGGACCGCAGGGCGCGACCGGCCCGCAGGGTATCAAGGGCGACCAGGGCGACATCGGACCGGAAGGCGTGCAAGGACCGCAGGGCCCGGTAGGCCCGGCAGGGCCGCAGGGCGAGCCCGGGCAGCGTGGCGCACCGGGAGTCGAGGGACCCGAGGGACCGCACGGCCCGCAGGGCATCCAGGGCGTGCCAGGACTGAGCGGCCTGACGCTGGTGAAGGTGAGCACGGACGCGACGAGCGACGACAAGACCGGAGCGGCGATGTGCACGGACGCGGGCGACGACCTGTTCGCAGTGGCAGGCGGCGCGATCATCACGGGCGCGAGCGAAGGCGTGAGCCTGACGGCGTCGGCGCCGACGGGCGTGCCGGGCGACAAGCCGCTGGGCTGGACGGCGAGCGCGGCAGAGATGTCGCCACAGAGCGGCAGCTGGACGCTGGACGTGTACGTGATCTGCGCGAACGTCGCGGGGTAGCTCGGGCGAGACCTGGTAGACGAAGCGAACGAAGGGGGCGGCGCAAGCCGCCCCCTTCGGCGTTCGCGGAGGGCGACGAAGGGGAGCGGAATCGCCTTGACACGCCGCGGGGGGCGATGCTACGTTGCTTTATCCATTCAGGCAGGCAAGGTGTGTGTAGCGGGTATGGTGGAACGCCTATCGACACGGCAGGAGACGATCCTGCGGATCATCCTCTCGCAGTACGTGGGGACAGCGGCGCCGGTGCCGTCGGACGTGGTGACGCGGCACTCGGGGCTGGACGTGAGCCCGGCGACGGTGCGGCACGAGATGGCGGTGCTGGAGGAAGAGGGGTACATCAGCCGGCCGCACCACTCGGCGGGGGGAGTGCCGACGGACCGAGGGTATCGGTACTACGTGGAGGCGCTGACGGGGACGCCGGAGCTGCCTGGGGGGGTGAAGCGTAGCCTTCGGACGCAGCTGGCGGGAGCGGGGCGCGACGTGGACGTGTGGGCGCGGCTGTCGGCGCGGCTGCTGGCGCAGCTGGCGAACAACATGGCGCTGGTGAGCATGCCGAGGACGGTGCAGACGCGGGTCCGGAACCTGCAGCTGGTGTACCTCGACGAGCTGCTGGTGATGCAGGTGCTGGTGCTGCAGGAGGCGCGGCTGCGGAAGGAGCTGGTGCCGCTGACGGAGCCGGTGTCGGAGGAGGAGCTGACGGCGCTGGCGAACCGGCTGAACCATCGCGTGCGAGGGCTGTCGTACAGCGACGTACGGGGGCGGGAGATCGCGGACTCGGCGCTGGAGCGGGACGTGCTGGAAACGACGCTGCGGATCCTGGAGGAAGAGGACAGCGCGGCCTTCGCGGACTACATCGTCGAGGGGCTGCGGCACCTGGTGGAGCAGCCGGAGTTCAACGGGGCGACGCAGGTGCGGGACCTGATCGACGCGCTGGAGAGCCGGCGGCTGGCGCAGGCGGTGCTGACGGAGCGGCCCGGCGTGGGCGAGATGCGGATCGTGATTGGCGAGGAGAACCGGGAGGACGCGCTGAAGCCGATGAGCCTCGTGATCACGCGATACGGGGTCGAGGGGCAGGTGTTCGGGACGGTGAGCATCGTGGGGCCCATGCGGATGCACTACGAGCGGACGATCGCGGGGGTGCATTACGTGTCCTCGCTGATGAGCGGGATGCTGGAAGAGGCGGGCATCGCGCCCTAGGAGCGGCATGGAACAGCAGAACCCTGAACATGGGGCCACGGGCGACGCACCGGAGGCCCCAAACCATTCCTCGGACGAGCAGCAGGCGCCTGAGGCGGATGCCGCGGAGCTGTCGGCGCGGGTGCAGGAACTCGAGGAGCGGGCGCAGCGGTACCTGGCCAACTGGCAGCGGGCGCAGGCCGACCTGTCGAACTTTCGAAGGCAGGTGGAGCGAGACCAGGAGGAGATGGCGCAGTGGGCATCGGCCGCGCTGATGCAACAGACGCTGTCCGTGCTTGATGACCTGGAGCGGGCGTTCGGCAATGTGCCGGCCAACCTTCTCTCGCTCACGTGGATCGAGGGCGTGTGGCTGGTGTACAAGAAACTGGAGGCGATGCTGGTGGCGCGCGGCCTCGAGGGGCTGGAAGTGGAGCCGGGCCAGACCTTCGACCCGAACCTGCACCAGGCGGTGACCGAGGTGGACGGCGTCTCCGGCGCGGTGGTGGACGTGGTGCAGCGGGGGTACACGGTGGGCGGCAGGCTGCTCCGGCCGGCGCTGGTGACGGTGGGCAACGGCAGCGTTGCGGCAGCGGGCGACGACGAGGACGCCGTCGACACGGACCCGCCCCCAGCCGGCGAAGACGGGGAGCTTGGGACCAGCGACTCACCAGCAGACTCGACGACGTAGGTTGCCCCTTGCGGGCCCGCACGGTGGCAGGATCCCTTCTCCCAAAAGCCCTGCCCCTTTTGTCCCCGGCGCATACCGGCAACGAGGCAAAGATCCCGGCAGTTGCGGCAGCCCGCGTGTTACAATGAAGCGGCGTCTACGCAGCAGACCCGGAAGTAAACGACAGGAAGCCGCACGAGCCTATGGCAACGCAGAAGGACTACTACAATCTCCTAGGTGTGCCCAGGGATGCGACGGAGGAGCAGATCCGCCGCGCGTTCCGCGGTCTGGCCATGGAGTGGCATCCGGACCGGAACAAGTCGAAGGATGCCGGAGAGCGCTTCAAGGAGATCAACGAGGCGTACCAGGTGCTCATCGACCCGGAGAAGCGGCGGATGTACGACCGGTTTGGGCGGGCGGACATCGACCCGAACGGCGGGTGGCCGGGGCGCGGCTTCGACGGGTTCGACTTTCCGGGCGGCGTCGGGGACATCTTCGACGCCTTCTTCGGCGGGTTCCGGGGGCAGGCCAACACGTCGGCCAAGGGACGGGACCTGCAGTACTCGCTGACGATCACCTTTGAAGAAGTGGCGCTGGGTGTGGAGCGCGAGGTGCAGATCACGCGGCAGGAGATCTGCG
This sequence comes from uncultured Dehalococcoidia bacterium, assembly GCA_964499855.1. Classification (GTDB taxonomy): domain Bacteria; phylum Chloroflexota; class Dehalococcoidia; order Lucifugimonadales; family UBA1127; genus UBA1127. Next base: position 3,282 of record CAZCPU010000033.1, read on the forward strand.
GCAGGTGCAACGGCGACCTGGCCGAGCCGGGAACGCAGAAGGAGCAGTGCGTCAACTGCGGCGGCTCCGGGCAGGTGCGGAGAACGCAGAGCAGCGTCTTCGGGCAGTTCGTGCAGGTTGTGGCGTGTCCGTCGTGCAGGGGGCTGGGACAGACCATCGTGTCGCCGTGCACGAGCTGCAGGGGCACGGGGCGGGAGAAGTCGACGCGCAAGGTGATGGTGAACGTGCCCGCGGGCGTGGAGGACGGCATGCGCGTCCGGCTTGGGGGAGAAGGCGACGCGGGGGTCAACGGCGGGCGGCCGGGGGACGTTTTCGTGAGCCTCTCAGTGAAACCCCACCCGTACTTCCGCCGCGACAAGGAGCACCTGGTCTTCGACCTGCCGCTGCACGTGGCGCACGCGGCGCTGGGGACGACCATCGAGGTGCCGATGCTGGACGGCGAGAGCGAGACGTTCGAGGTGCCCGCCGGGGTGCAGTCGGGGGCCATCCTGCGGAAGCGCGGCAAGGGGGTGCCCAACCTGCACAACGGACGGCTGGGCGACCTCATCGGGCTGGTGACGGTGATGACGCCGCAGAAGATGAGCCCGCGCACGCGGGAGCTGTTCGAGGAGCTGTCCGAGTCGCTGGACGAGGACGAAGAGACCTACGCGTCCAACGGCGTGAAGTCGTGGTTCCGGAAGCTGAAGGACGTCCTGACCGGCGAGAGCAGCTAGTCCCTCCATGGCCCTCCACACCCCACGAATGCCACGATTCTCCCCTCAAGCCCTTTTCCCCATTCCGCCAGCCATGCGCATGGAGCGTGCCGCGTGGACTGGCTAGAGCTCTCCGTCGAGGCCACTCCCGAGCTGGTGGAGCCGCTGGTGGAGCTCTTCCAGCGGTACGGGCGGCGGCAGGTGGTCGTCGAGGAGGCGGGCGGGTTCAACCCGGACGAGGGCGAGTTGCCCCCGACGGGCGGGCCCGTCGTCGTGCGGACGTATTTTCCGCAGGACCGACGGTCGGCGGACAGGGTGGCGCGGATTCAGGCGGGGGTGCAGCTGATGGGGCTGATCAAGCCGCTGTCGGCGCTGGCGGTGCGGACGGTGTCGCCGTGGGAGTGGGAGGAGGCGTGGAAGGCGCACTTCCAACCCCTTCGGATTGGGAAGCGGCTGGTGGTGCGGCCGACGTGGCATGAGCACGAGGCGGAAGAGGGCGACATTGTGCTGACGCTGGACCCGGGGCTGGCCTTTGGGACGGGGCACCACCCGACGACGCGCATGTGCCTGGAGCAGCTCGAGGGGCGCGTGGAGGCGGGGATGCACATCCTCGACCTGGGCACGGGCAGCGGGCTGCTGGCGCAGGGGGCGCTGCTGCTGGGCGCGGAGTGGGCGCTGGCGCTGGACACGGAGGCGGACGCCGTAAGGTCATCCCGGCGGAACCTGAAGGCGGCGGGGCTGTCGCGCAGGGTGAAGATCGCGCGGGGGACGCTGCCGCACCCGCTGGCGACGGGGCTGGACCTGACCGTGGCGAACATCTCGGCGAAGGTGCTGGTGGAGCTGGCGGGGGAGATTGCGGCCACGCTGCGGGCGGGCGGGACGCTGATCGCGTCGGGGGTGCTCGAGGAGCGCGGGGACGAGGTGCGGGCGGCGATGCTGGCGGCGGGGTTCGAGGACGTGGGGACGCAGCAGATGGAGGACTGGCTGGCGCTGTGCTTCCGGCTCGGCTAGGCGAGATCGGCGGGCCACTCGTGGCCGGGAGCGCGGTTGAGCAGCCACGTCGTGGCCTCGCGGGGGTCGACGCCGTCGAAGAGGATGCGGGCGGTAACCTCCGTGATGGGCATCTCTATGCCGTGCGACTCCGCAAGCAGGAGCACGGCGGCGATGGTGTCCACACCCTCGGCGACGTGCACCATGCCCTCCAAGACCTGATTCAACGGCACACCGCGCCCCACCTGCTCGCCGACATAGCGGTTGCGGCTGAGGTTGCTGAAGCTGGTGGCGGCCATGTCGCCGAGGCCGGAGAGGCCCGATAGGGTGAGGGGCCGGGCGCCACAGGCGACGCCAAGGCGTGTGACCTCGGCGAGGCCGCGGGTGACGAGGGCGGCCTTGGCGTTGGCGCCGTAGCCGAGGCCGTCGCTGATGCCGGCGGCGATGGCGATGGGGTTCTTGAGGGCGCCTCCCAACTCGACTCCCACGACATCGTCATTGATGTAGACGCGGAAGGCGGGGGAGTTGTAGAGCACCTGCACCCACTCGGCGACGGCGGGGTCCTTGCAGGCGATGACGGCGGAGGAGGGCTTGTCCTCGACGACTTCCTGGGAAAGGTTGGGGCCGGAGAGGACGCAGACGCGTTCGGCGGACAGGGCCGGCAGCTCTTCACGCAGAACCCTGGTCATGGACTTGCCCGTGGCGTGCTCGAGGCCCTTGATGGCGCTGAGGACGACGGCGCCGGGGCCGATGGCCGACTTCAGCCCGGGGAGGTTCTCGCGGAGGCGCTGCGCGGGCGTCGCGAGCACGACGAGGTCCGCGCCGTCGAGGGCTGCGGCGACGTCGGGCGAGGCGGTGAGGGCGTCGGGGAAGGCAGCGCCGGGCAGGAGGCGGCGGTTCTCGCGGTCGGCGGAGAGGACGGCGGCCTCGTCGGCGGTCCGGGCGAGGAGGGTAACGGGGATGCCGCGGCGGGCGAGGAGGATGCCGAGGGTCGTGCCCCAGCTCGTCGTACCGACCACCGTTACGCGGGTCATCGTCAGGCCTCGGGCTGCGGTCGCGGCGGGGCCGCGGATTCGCCGAGGCGGGCCTCGGTGCCGGAGAGAAGGCGGCGGATGTTGCCGTGGTGGCGGCCGACGATGATGGCCCAGCCGACGAGGCCGTGGAGGGCGTAGGACCAGTGGAAGTCGCCGCTGAGCCAGAAGAGGACGAGGGAGCCCGCGCCGATGGTGACGCCGATGATGCTGCCCAGCGAGATGTAGCGGGAGAGGCGCATGATGATGAGGGCCGTGACGAGGGCGACCAAGCCGCCCAAGGGGTAGAGGGCCAAGAGGCCGCCGACGCCGGTGGCGACGCCCTTGCCGCCGTTGAACTTCAGGTAGACGGGCCAGCTGTGGCCGACGAGGGCAGCCAAGGCGGCGGAGGCCTGCAGGCCAGCGCCCTGGGCGGTCGAGAGGTCGAGGGCGTTGGCGATGGCGCGGGCGGCGAGAACGGGGACGGCGCCCTTCGCGACGTCGAGGAGGAGGGCGGCGACGGCTGCCTTCGCGCCGGCGGTGCGGAGGACGTTGCTGCTGCCGATGTTGCCGCTGCCGGTCTGGCGGACGTCGACGCCGCTGCTCCATCGGCCGATGAGCAGGCCCCACGGGACGGCGCCGAGCAGGTAGGACGCCGCAATCACGACCACGAAGAGGGCAATATCGTTCATGCCGCCCGCCTCCTGGCGCCCTTGCGGATCTCGAGGCGGATGGGGACGCGGCGGATGGAGAAGGCGTTGCGGATGGTGTTCAGCAGGTAGCGGCGATAGGAGAAGTGCACGATCTCCGGGTTGTTGACGTAGAGGGTGAAGCCGAGGGGGTGCACCTGGCTCTGCTCGCCGCGGTAGAGGCGGAGCTGGCGGCGGCCCTGGGAGCGCGGGGGGTGCTTGGCCATGGCCTCGACGATGGTGGTGTTGAGCTCGGCGGCGCCGATCTCGGTGGCCTGCTCGCGGTAGAGCTCCTGGGTGGTGGTCAGGAGGCCATCGAGGCCCTCGCCGGTGAGGGCGGAGACGAAGTGGATGGGCACGTAGGGGGCCCAGTGGAGCTTCTTGCGAATCTCCTGGATGACCTCGGTCTCACGCATGTTCTTCTCGCGGGCGAGATCCCACTTGTTCACGGCGACGACCATGGCGTGGTAGGACTCGAGGACGTAGCCGGCGACGTGGATGTCCTGGGCGGTGGCGAGCTCCGTGGCGTCGATGACGAGGACGGCGACGTTGCAGCGCTCGATGGCCTGGAGGGAGCGGAGGACGCTGAACTTCTCGGGGCCGGGGACGATGTGGCCGCGGCGGCGCATGCCGGCGGTGTCGATGAGGAGGAGGGGGTTGCCGTCGTAGCTGACCCAGGCGTCGAGGGAGTCGCGGGTGGTGCCGGGGGTCTCGTCGACGATGGCGCGCTCCTCGCCGGTGATGGCGTTCATGAGGCTGGACTTGCCGACGTTGGGGCGGCCGACGATGGCGAGGCGGAGGAAGCCCTCGTCGAGCTCGGCGTCGACGCCGGGCGGGAGCTCGTCCTCGACGGCGTCGAGGAGGTCTGCCAAGCCCTCGCCCTTGATGGCGCTGATGGCGATGGGGGCGCCGAGGCCGAGGCTGTAGAACTCGGCGGCGTTGAAGCGGCGGCGGGTGCCCTCGGACTTGTTGACGGCGGTGACGATGGGGACGTTGAGGCGACGGAGGGAGTCGGCGATCTCCGTGTCTGCGGGCTGGAGGCCGTCGACGGCGTCGGTCAGGAAGACGATGACGTCGGCGTCCTCGAGGGCGGCGCGGACCTGGCGGTAGACCTTGGAGCCGATGGGACCGCCGGCGCCGAGGTCGATGCCGCCGGTGTCGACGAGGAAGAAGTTGCGGTTGGGGCCCTCCATGGGGGTGATGACGCGGTCGCGGGTGGTGCCGGCCTCATCCGCGACGACGGCGCGGCGCTGGCCGGTCAGGCGGTTGAAGAGGGTGGACTTGCCGACGTTGGGGCGGCCGACGATGGCCACCACGGGCATCACGCCCGCGTCCTGGCCGGTATGCGTGTCCTCCGTCGAAGCCGCCCTAGCCAAGGATGGCCTCCAACAACGCCTGCTGCGCGTGCAGGCGGTTCTCCGCCTGGTCGAATACGACGGACTGGGGGCCGTCAAGGAAGCCGTGGGGGACCTCCTCGCCGTAGTGGGCGGGCAGGTCGTGCATGAAGACGGCGTCCGGGGCGGCGTGGGCCATGAGCTCCGGGTTGACCTGGTAGTCCATGAAGATCTCGCGGCGGACGGCGGCCTCGTCCTCCTGGCCCATGCTGGCCCAGACGTCCGTGTAGACGACGTTGGCGCCGTCGACGGCCTCGCGGGGGTCGCGGAGGAAGGCGGCGCTGCCGCCGTTGGCGGCGGCGAGGGCCTCGATGGCGCGCTCGTCGGCGGGGGTGAGGCCGTAGCCGTCGGGGGAGGCGATGCGGTAGTGCATGCCGGCGGAGGCGCAGCCGATGCCGAGGCTGCGGGCGACGTTGTTGCCGTCGCCGATGTAGGCGAGGGTCGTGCCGGGGAGGGAGCCGCGCTGCTCGAGCACGGTCGTGAGGTCGGCGAGGGTCTGGCATGGGTGCTCGTCGTCGGAGAGGGCGTTGATGACGGGGACGGAGGCGTAGTGGGCGAGCTCGACGAGCGTGGCGTGGGCGAAGCAGCGGTAGACGATGCAGTCGACGTAGCGGGAGAGGACCTGGGCGACGTCGCTGACGGCCTCGCGGCCACCGACGCCGACCTCGGCCGGGCTGAGGTAGATGCAGTTGCCGCCGAGGTTGGCGACGGCGATCTCGAAGCTGACGCGGGTGCGGAGGGAGGGCTTCTCGAAGAGGAGGGCGACGGTCTTGCCCTGCAGGGGCTTCGCGGGGTCGGGGGTGCGCTTGATGTCCCGCGCACGCTCGACGAGGGCACAGATCTCGGCCGGCGACAGGTCGGCCATGGACAGGAGATGTTTGGCCTGCACGGATACGTTTGCCATTGCCAGCACAGTATAGCACGGAGATACCGGTGCGCCATGCCGATTACCAATGCGGATTCGTTGCGCGGGACCCTCGGGGATGGGGGTGTGTCGGAGAGGCGAGGAGGGTTGGCGGCGGGCGGCCCCCGCCCCTGGATACCGGCCCCGCATCGGAGTACGGGGCATGCGTGCGCCGGTATGGGGGTGGTGGCGGGAGGGGGTTGTTAGCCGTCTTCCCACTCCGGGTCGTGGGTGGAGTAGGCGCCGGGGCCTATGAGGGGGACGAAGCTGCAGGCGCCGAAATCTCGGGTGGCGTGGCCGTCGCCGGTGCGGGTCAGGAGGAGGAGGCGCTGCTCCTTGCGGGGGCCGACAGGGACGAGGAGGCGGCCGCCCGGCGTGAGCTGGTCGAGGAGGGCGAGCGGGGGTCTTGGAGCGGCGGCGGAGACCATGATGGCGTCGAAGGGTGCCTCTTCCGGACAGCCGAGGGCATCGCCGGCCTGGCGGACGGTGACGCAGTCGTCGTAGCCGAGGGACTCGATGAGCGCGGCTGTGCGGCGGGTGAGCTCGGGGACGCGCTCGACGGAGACGACGCGGGCGGCGAGGTGGGCGAGGACGACGGCCTGGTAGCCGCTGCCGGCGCCGACCTCGAGGACGCGCTCCCACGGCTGGGGGTCGAGGGTCTGGGTCATGATGGCGACCATGGTGGGCTGAGAGATGGTCTGGCCGTGGCCGATGTGGAGGGGGCCGTCGCGGTAGGCGAGATGGCGGACCTCGGACGGGACCATGTCCTCGCGTGGGGTGCGGGCGATGGCGTCGACGACGCGTGCGCTGTAGCGGGCGCCGAGGCGCTTGAGGAGGCGGTCGCGGTCGCCCCGCAGGCTGGGCCTGAGGAAGGGAAAGGGTTTCCTCCACCAGAACGGGCGCTGCATGAGGCCTCCCACGCACTCGGCCGGGGACGGCGCCGGGCACACGCCGGACATCCGGGGTGATGCACCGCATTGTACTACTCGCAGCCAAGCTCCTCGCCGCCCGCGCAATGGCGCCGGGCATGGGGCGCGCATATAATCCGAGCCATCCGACGGCAAGGGAGCACTTTCCATGGCATACGACACGCTATCCGGCATCCTGATGAGCGTGGGCTGGAGCTCGGGGCTGGCCGCAGGGGTGGAGTTTTCCGGCGGGACTGATCCGACCTTGCCGACGCCATTCCGCATCGGCGAAACGTCGGCGGCGGCGGTGGGGGCCGTGGGGCTGGCGGCGTCGGCGCTGTGGGAGCTGCGGACGGGACGACGGCAGGGCGTGGGGGTGGACGCTCGGCACGCGACGGCGTCGCTGAGGAGCAGCCGGTACATGGCGCTCGACGGCACGCGGGTGCCGGGCGAGCGGGCGCCGGCGTCGGGGGTGTACCCGACGGCGGACGGGCGGTGGAGCTACCTGCACTGCAACTTCGTCAACCACCGCGAGGCGGCGCTGGGCGTGCTGGGGGTCGAGGAGGACCGGGAGGCGATCACGAGGGCCGTCGCGACGTGGAAGGGGCTGGAGCTGGAGGAGGCGATCATCGCGGCGAAGGGCGCGGGCGGCATGGTGCGGTCGATGGCGGAGTGGGCGGAGCACCCGCAGTCGGCGGCGGTGGCGACGCTGCCGCTGATCGAGATCGACAGGATCGGAGACAGCCCGCCGGAGCCGCTGCCAGAAGGGTCGCGGCCGCTGTCGGGCGTGCGGGCGCTGGACCTGACGCGGGTGCTGGCGGGGCCGAGCTGCGCGCGGACGCTGGCGGAGCAGGGGGCGGACGTGCTGCGGATCACGGGCGCGCACCTGCCGAGCCACCCGGGGCAGGAGATGGACACGGGGCACGGCAAGCTCTCGGCGCACCTGGACCTGCGGGAGGCGCGGGACAGGGAGGCGCTGCTGGGGCTGGTGCGGGAGGCGGACGTGTTCTCGCAGGGGTACCGGCCGGGGACGCTGGCGGAGCGGGGGCTCTCGCCGGAGGAGCTGGCGGCGCTGCGGCCGGGGCTGGTGTACGTGTCGCTGTCGGCGTTCGGGCGCGTGGGGCCGTGGGCGGGCCGTCGGGGGTTCGACACGGTGATACAGACGGTGAGCGGCATCACGGACCGGCAGGGGGAGCTGTACCCGGGGGCGGAGCCGGGGCCGCAATTCTACCCGGTGTCGGCGATCGACTACCTGACGGGGTACCTGATGGCGTTCGGGACGATGGTGGCGCTGCACCGGCGGGCGACGGAGGGCGGGAGCTGGCTGGTGCGGGCGTCGCTGGCGCAGACGGGGCGGTGGCTGGTGAACCGGGGGCAGGTGGCGGAGGCGGCGCTGGCGGGCGTGGCGGAGGACTTCGGCGAGGACGAGATCGCGCGGTGGTCGACGGAGAGCGAAACGCTGGTCGGGCGGCTGCGGCACCTGGCGCCGGTGGTGGAGATGTCGGAGACGGCGGCGCGGTGGGAGCGGCCGACGGCGCCGCTCGGGCACCACGAGGCGGCGTGGCCGGCGCGCGCGGGGTAGGGG
>CAZCPU010000033.1:11553-18222 GCA_964499855.1 uncultured Dehalococcoidia bacterium
TTGTGTTGACGTTCACTTGCGTACGTGATACCTTTGTAGAGTTTTGCCAAACCCTGAGAATCCTTAGATTTCCATAGATTTTGTGGGACGGGATGCAGCAGACGGAGCGACGGCAATCGAGCGGCAGGTGGGTGTCCCTTGGGGAGGCCTGCCGGATGCTGGGCGTGAACGAGACGACGCTGCGGATGTGGGCGGACAACGGGGTCATCCGGGCGTTCCGGACGCCGGGCGGGCACCGCCGGTTCCTGCGGGAGGACCTGCTGGCTGCGATGCAGCGCGCGGCGGAGTCGCCGTCGGGGCGGGTGATGCCGTCGCAGACGATCACGTCGGTGACGACGCGGCGGATCCGGCGGCTGATCCACGGCGACCGGCTGGTGAGCTTTCCGTGGTACGAGGAGATGGACGAGACCACGCGCGGCAGGCTGCGGCTCTTTGGGCGGCGGCTGCTGGACGTGACGGAGAACCTGCTGGAGCGGAAGCGGCCGTCGGCGCAGGCGCTGGACGAGGTGCGGGTGATCGGCGAGGAGTACGGCGAGGCACTGACGCAGCGTGGGCTGAGCCTGCGGGAGCTGATGGAGGCGTTCGTGTTCTTCCGGACGCCGCTGACGGAGTCGGTGCGGTCCATGGCGCGGCGGGGAGCGTCGGACGCGGACACGCTGGCGCAGGCGTGGCAGCAGGTAGAGACGATTGCAGACGTGATCATGATCGCCATGGTCGACGCGTATGAAAGGAGCCGGAATGGCAACAAGGCAGGCGCCTAGCACGACGGCGGAGGGCCGGGCGGCGGAGATGGACCTGCTCGACCGGCAGGTGCTGAACGTGATCCAGACGGCGTTCCCGATGGACGAACGGCCGTACCTGGCCATCGGACGGGAGCTGGGGCTGGAGGAGGACGACGTCATCGAGCGGATCCGGCGGCTGCGGCGGGAGAACGTCGTGCGGCAGATCAGCGGCATCTTCGACACGCGGCGGCTGGGGTACAATACGTCGCTCATCGCGTTCCGGTACCCGGAGGCGCTGCTGCACAAGGGCGCGCTGGCAGTGAACAAGCACCCGGGGGTCAGCCACAATTACGCTCGGGTGGGGCACGAGTACAACCTTTGGTTCACGCTGGCGGTGCCGCCGTACGAGAGCCTGGAGGAGACGGCGGCGCGGATGGCGGAGGAGACGCACGTCGAGTCGTGGCGGCTGCTGCCGGTGATACGGTTCTACAAGATCGGCGTGAACTTCGACATGGTGAACGAAGAGGGGAACGCGGCGGACTACCGTCCGGACAACGACAGCTGGAACAAGGTGGAGCACCTGACGGACTACGAGATCGACGTGGTGCGCGAGGTGCAGGAGGACCTGCCGCTGGACGCGCGGCCGTTCGACGGGATGGCGTCGCGGCTGGGGCTGACGCCGGAGGGGTTGTTCGAGGTCATGCGGGGCTTCGAGGAGCGGGGCGTGATGCGGCGGTACAGCGCGGTGCTGCACCACCGGAAGGCGGGGTTCCGCTCGAACGCGATGTCAGTGTGGCGGGTGCCGGAGGAGCGGAAGCTGGAGGTAGGGCAGGCGCTGGCGAACTCGCGGTGGGTGAGCCACTGCTACGAGCGGCCGGTGTTCCCGGACTGGCAGTACAGCCACTTCGCGATGATACACGCGACGAGCCGGAGCCGGTGCGAGGACGTGGCCAAGGAGCTGGCCGAGATGACGGGCGTGGACGACTACCTGCTGCTGTACAGCACGCGCGAGTACAAGAAGACGCGCGTCCGCTACTTCGTGTAGGGACGACGGAGCATTTTTCGCATGGCACAACGGACGGCCACCAACAAGCACTACCCGGTCTTCCTCACGGTCGAGGGGCGGCGATGCGTCGTCATCGGCGGGGGGACGATCGCGGAGCGCAAGGTTGAGGGGCTGCTGGACGCGGGCGCCGAGGTGACGGTCGTGGCGCCGGAGAGCACGGAGCGGGTGCTCGCGCTGGCCGCGTCGGGCGCGGTGACGCTCGTCGAGCGGGCGTACGCGCCGGGGGACCTGGCGGGGGCGTTCATCGCGATCGCGGCGACGGACGATTCGGACGTGAACGAGGCGGTGTCGCGGGAGGCGACGGAGCGGAACGTGCCGCTGAACGTGGTCGACGTGACGCACCTTTGCACGTTCATCGCGCCGAGCATCGTGCGGCGGGGGCCGGTGACGGTGGCGATGTCGACGGGCGGGCTGGCGCCGGCGCTGGCGCGGAAGCTGCGGGAGTCGCTGGAGGCGAACGACGCGCTGGCGTACGCGGACCTGGCGGAGATGGTCGGACGCGTGCGGGCGGACCTGCGGGGGCGCTCGGTCACGGTGGAGCCGGAGGGTTGGCAGGCATCGCTGAACGCGGAGGTGCTGGAGTTGTACCGGAACGGGGAGCTCGAGCGCGCGGAGGCGCGGCTGACGGAGCTGCTGGAATCGTGGCCGCACTGGGTGAAGGCGGTGGCGTCGTGAAGCTGGCCGTCGTGGGAGTGAACCACCGGACGGCGCCGCTGGAGGCGCTGGAGCGGCTGGCGGTCGTGGGGGCGGACCTGGCGGGGGCGAACCGCGCGCTCGCCGAGCAGGCGGGGCAGGGAGTCGTGCTGCACACGTGCAACCGGACGGAGTTCTACACGCTGGCGGAGGACGTCGAGGACGCACGGGAGGCGGCGGTCAAGGTGCTGGAGGCGTACGGCGTCGGGCACGGGGACGTCGCGCCGTACGTGTATGGCTACCACCACGACTCAGCGGCGCGGCACCTGTTCCGGGTGACGTGCAGCCTGGACTCGATGATTCTGGGGGAGTCCGAGGTGCTGGGGCAGGTGCGAGAGGCGTTCGGGGCGGCGGTTGCGGCGAAGACGGCGCACTCGCCACTGACGCACGCGTTCCACCAGGCGCTGCGGGTGGGGAAGCGGGCGCGGCGGGACACGGACATCGGGCGGAACGCGCAGTCGGTGAGCTACGCGTTCGTGGAGCTGGCACGGCGGACGCTGGGGCAGCTGGACGGGGCGCACGGGCTCGTCGTCGGCGCGGGCGAGGCGGGACGGCTGGCGGCGCAGGCGCTGCAGAACGCGGGGATCTCTCGGCTGACGGTAATGAACCGGACGGAGGGACGCGCGTCGGAGCTGGCGGAGGAGCTGGGAGGGCTGGACGTGCTGCCGCTGGACGGGCTGCAGGACGCGCTGCGGGAGTACGACGTCGTCATCTCGGCCACGGGCTCGCCGAGCTATGTGGTGACGGGCGCGGACGTGAGTGCCGCCGCAGGGCATCGAGGGGGCAAGCCGCTGCTGCTGCTGGACGCGGCGGTGCCGAGGGACATCGACCCGGCGGCGCGGGACGTCGCGGGGGTGACGCTGGCGGACATGAGCGACCTGGACCGGGTGGCGGAGACGAACCGGCAAAGGCGGCAGCAGGAGGCCGCGCGGGTGGAGGCCATCGTCGAGGAAGAGGTGACGCGGTTCCACGAGTGGTGGGACTCGCTGCGGGTGGTGCCGACTTTGGTCGATCTGCGGGAGCAGGCGGAGACGCTGCGGGAGCAGGAGCTGGAGCGGGCGCTGCGGCGGCTGTCGCACCTGACGGACGCGGACCAGGAGACGGTGGCGGCGCTGAGCCGGGGGCTGGTGAACAAGCTGCTGCACCACCCGGTGACGCGAGTGAAGGCCGAGGGCCGGCCCGAGGACATTCAGACCCTGCGGTGGCTCTTCCGACTCGATGACGCCCCCGCCGACACCGACACATCGGAAGAAGACCCGAGCGGGGCCTCCGCAGAGCGGGTGTAGCCGTGGCAGCGGGCGGAACCGCCTCGACGCGCAGGCGCATCGTCGTGGGGACGCGGGGGAGCCCGCTGGCGCTGGCGCAGACGCAGCGGGCGGTTGAGGCGCTGCAGACCCAAAATCCAGACATAACCGTTGACGTGCAGGTTGTGACCACCACCGGAGACGCATCCCAGGAGACGCCGCTGGCGGAACTTGGGCTCGGCGTGTTCACGAAGGAGCTGGAGGCGGCGCTGCTGAGGGGGGCCATCGACATGGCGGCGCACAGCCTGAAGGACATGTCTGCGACGGGGCCGGAGGGGCTGGCGGTGGCGGCGACGCTGGAGCGCGAGGACCCGTGCGACGTGCTCGTGAGCCGGACGGGGGCGACGCTGGCGGAGCTGCCGGAGGGAGCGGTCATCGGGACGGGGAGCCCCCGGCGGGCGGCGCTGGTGAGGGCGGCGAGGCCGGACGTCGTCGTGACGAGCGTGCGGGGGAACGTGGGCACGCGGATACGGAAGATGCAGGAAGGGCAGTACGACGCGCTGGTGCTCGCGGCGGCCGGGCTCGTGCGGCTGGGGCGCGAGGGCGAGGCGACGGAGCGACTGGACCCGGCGGCGTTCACGCCGGCGGTGGGGCAAGGGGCCATCGCATTGCAGACGCGGGCGGACGACGAAGAACTGCTCGAATTGCTGTCGGCAATCGACCACGGGGACACGCGGGCGGCGGTGACGGCGGAGCGGGCGTTCCTGCGCGCGATGGGCGGGGGGTGCCGCACGCCGATGGGGGCCTACGGCGTCGTGCGTGACGGCGGACTCAGCGTATCGGGCATGGCGGCGAGCGTCGACGGGACGCAGTGCTTCCGGGCGAGCGTCGAGGGCGCGGCGTCGGAAGCCGAGGCGCTGGGCGACGCGCTGGCGCGGCGGCTGCTGGCGGACGGGGCGGCGGCGCTGCTGGCGGAGGACGCGGCATGAGCGGGCCGGGGATGGTCTCGCTGGTGGGCGCGGGTCCGGGGGACCCGGGGCTCATCACGGCCAAGGGGCTCGCGCTGCTGCAGGCCGCGGAGGTGGTCGTACACGATCGGCTCATCGCCGAGCAGCTGCTGGGGCACGTCCGGCCGGACGCGCTGGTGATCAACGCGGGCAAGCGGCGGGGCAACCACCTGATGTCGCAGGAGGAGATCAGCGCGCTGCTGGTCGAGCACGGCGCGGCGGGGAGGCGCGTGGTGCGGCTGAAGGGCGGCGACCCGTTCGTGTTCGGGCGCGGGGGCGAGGAGGCGCTGGCGCTGGCCGAGGCCTCGGTGCCGTTCGAGGTGGTGCCGGGCGTCACGTCGGCCATCGCGGCGGCGGCGTACGCGGGCATCCCGGTGACGCAGCGCAAGGTGGCGGCGAACTTCGCGGTGGTGACGGGGAGCGAGGACCCATCGCGGGCCGCGTCGGGCGTCGACTGGGACGCGATGGCGCGGGTGGACACGCTGGTGGTGCTGATGGGGGTCGAAACGCTGCCCTCGGTTGTGGGGGCGCTGACGGCGGCGGGAAGGCCGCCTGACACGCCGGTGTGCGTGGTCGAGTGGGGCTCGACGCCGCAACAGCGGTCGGTGTCGGCGGAGCTGGCGACGGTGGTGGAGCGGGTGAAGGACGCGGGGCTCAGGCCGCCGGCGGTGACGATCGTCGGGCAGGTGGCGGCGATGCGGGAGCAACTTCGGTGGTTCGACACGAGCCCGCTGTTCGGCAAGCGGGTGCTGGTGACGCGGACGCGGCAGCAGGCGTCGGCGCTGAGCACGCTGCTGGCGGCGCGCGGGGCCGTGCCGGTGGAGCTGCCGGTCATCGCGGTGGAGCCGCTGGACAGCACCGCGACGCTCGACCGGGCGCTGGCGGACATCAGCGCGTACGGGTGGCTGGTGTTCACGAGCGCGAACGGGGTGGGGGTGTTCTTCGACCGGCTGGCGGCGCGAGGGCTGGACGCGCGGGCACTGGGCGGCGCGCGGGTGGCGGTCATCGGGCCGGGGACGGCGCGGGCGTTGCAGGAGCACGGGATCACGGCGGACTACATGCCGGAGTCGTACGTGGCGGAGTCGCTGGCCGCGGGGCTCGCGCCGCAGCTGTCGGCGGGCGACCGGGTACTGCTGCCGCGGGCCGAGGGCGGGCGGAGCGTGCTCATCGAGGAGCTGCAGAAGGCGGGAGCCCTGGTGGACGAGGTTTTGCTGTACCGCGCGGCGCCGGGGGAGGACGTGGCCGAGCGGGCCAAGGAGGTCTTCGCGGAGGGCGTGGACGCGGCGACGTTTGCGAGCTCGTCGACGGTGCGGGGGCTGGTGGACGCGCTGGGCGGCGACGCGGCGGTGGTGAACGGGTGCGCGGTGGCGTGCATCGGACCGGTGACGGCGGAGACGGCACGGGGGCTCGGAGTGCGTGTGGACGCCGTGGGCGAGGAGTACACGATCCCGGGCATGGTCGCGGCGCTGGAGGGGTGGTTCGCCCGGAAGAACGATTAACGGCCGCCGGGGCAGGGAGCTCCGGCGCGAGAGAGTCTCGGAGGGAGTCATGGCAGGGTTTCCGACGGTCCGGTTGCGGCGGCTGCGGGGCTCGGAGGGCGTGCGGCGGCTGGCGCAGGAGACGCGGCTTTCGCCGTCCTCGTTCATCTACCCGCTCTTCGTGACGGAGGCGGAGGGGCCGGCGACGCCCATCGATCCGATGCCGGGCTGCTACCAACTGCCGATTTCGGCGCTGGCGGACGAGGCGCGGGAGGTGGCGTCGCTGGGGATCCCGGCGGTGCTGCTGTTCGGGCTGCCGAACGACAAGGACGGCGTGGGGTCGCAGGCGTACGCGTCGACGGGCGTGGTGCAGGAGGCGGTGCGGGCGATCAAGGCGGCCGTGCCGGGGCTGGCCGTCGTCACGGACGTGTGCCTGTGCGAGTACACGGACCACGGGCA
>CAZCPU010000034.1:0-3860 GCA_964499855.1 uncultured Dehalococcoidia bacterium
GTCCGTGCCAGCTGAGAATGATCCCGCCGGCTTCGAAGATATTCGGGTCCAGCCCAATCTCAATCATGTACTACCGCCGGCCTAGACCCGGAGACCCATCTTCAGGGCCACGTCGAACGACGACACGATGTGGCGGTTCAGTCCCAGCGTCGGGCCGTCCAGCCCCAGTGCCGCGCCGATGAGCTGCGGCAGGTGCAGGATGGGCACGTTGATTTGCCTGCCCACCTGCCTGGCTGCCTTGGACTGGAACCCGTCCAGGTTCAGGTGGCACAGCGGGCACGGCGTCACCATCGCGTCGGCGCCCAGGTCCTGCGCCTCGCCCGTGTGCTTGGCGACCATCGCCAGCGAGTTCCGCTCGTTGATCGTCAGGATGGGGAACCCGCAGCACCGCGTCTTCCCGTCGTTGTCGACTGCCGTCGCGCCGAGGGCCTCGATGACCAGCTCCAGCGCCACCTTGCGCTGCGGGTACGCGTCATACTCCAGCGCCGCTGAGGGCCGCACGATGTAGCAGCCATAAAACGGCGCGAGGAACACTCCGTCCAGCGACTTCACCGCCAGCGACTTGATGTGCTCCAGCCCGATGTCCTCCACCATGATCCACAGCATGTGCTTGACCTGGATGCCTCCCGTGTACTCGAGGCCCTCCTCGGCCAGCAGGTCGTTGATCTGAGCGCGGTATTCCTCGTCCTCCAGCCGCACCTTCGCCTGCGCCATGACGCCCTGGCAGGTGCTGCAGATCGTCATGATGGGCAGGTCCATCCGTTGCGCCAGCGCGAAGTTCCGCGCGTTCAACGTGTCGCCCAGCAGCGGGTTGCTCTCCTGCAACGCTCCCGCGCCCGTGCACGACCAGCCCTCGATCTCCTCCAGCTCGATGCCGATGCGCTCCGCAACAGCGATGGTCGACTGATACAGCTCTGGCGCACCCCCTCTCGAGACGCACCCGGGGAAGAACGCGTATCGCACCGTGACCTCCTTGGGAGTTCTGGGGCGCGCCTACAGGGCCGCGCCGTCCTTGTTCATCTTGATGCGGGCCGCCAACCGGCGGATCTGGTTGATGCCCGGGACCTTGGGCGCGATTGGCGGCGGCATCTTGCGGTGAAGCATGGCGTTCAGGCCAACCGGCAGCATCGCCAGCATCTTGGGCAGGTTGAACATCCCCAGCGTCTTCACCACCAGCATCGTCTCTTCCAGCCGGCCGTTGTGCGAGACGATCTCCTCGAACGCCTCGGCGTGCCGGTACCCGTACGTCGCCCCGTCGTAGTCCCCCGGCGGCGTCCCCGACTCGATGGCCTTCTCACGCAGCGCCATGATGCGGTCCATTGGCGCGACCCCCTTGGGGCACGCCTGCACGCACTCGCCGCACCGGGTGCAGTCCCAGATGCCGCCGTAGCCGTTGTACAGACCCAGCCGCTTCGAGTCTTCCTCGTCGCGCGTGTCCGCCACGAAGCGGTACGCCTTCGCGAGCGCCGCCGGGCCGAGGAAGTTCGGGTCCACCTCCAGCACCGTGCAGTCAGACACGCACGCGCCGCACATGATGCAGCCCATCACGTCGACCAGGTGCAGCATGACCTCGTTGGGCGCCAGGTACTCGGCCTCCGGCTCCGGCAGCGACGGCTGCAGGTACGGCTCGACGGCGCGGACCTTGTCCCAGAACGGCTCCAGGTCTACCACCAGGTCCTTGATGACCGGCTGGTTGCCCGCCGGCTCGACGCGCACCTCGCCGTCCTCCGAGAGGTGCTGCGACACCCGCGCCTTGCACGCCAGCACCGCGTGGCCGTTCACGCGCATCGCGCAGGAGCCGCAGATGGCCGCACGGCACGAGCACCGCAGCGCCAGCGACCCGTCGACCTCCTCGCGCACCTTGATCAGCGCGTCCAGGACGGTGAAGTGCTCCTCCACCTCGATGTCATACTGCTGGTCGTATGGCTTGGGCCGCTCTTCGTCCGGGTTGAAGCGCCGGACGCTCACCTTTGCCTGCATTAGTACTTCCTCTCCTCAGGCTGCCACTGCGTGATCACGATCGGCACATACTCCTTCGTGACCTGGTCGCCCGGCCCCTGGTACAGCAGGATGTGCTTCATCCAGTTCTCGTCGTCGCGCGCCGCGTAGTCGAGCCGGCTGTGCGCCCCGCGGCTCTCCTTGCGATCGATCCCGCCCACCGCGATCGCCTCCGCGCAGTCCAGCATGCACCCCAGCTCCAGCGCGAAGATGAGGTTGGTGTTGAACGCCTTGCCCTTGTCCTGCACGATGACGTTCTTGAAGCGCTCCTTCATGCCCCGCACGGCGTTCAGCGCCTGCTGCATGCCCTCTTCCGTGCGGTACACGCCCAGCCCCTCGTCCATGGCCGTCGCCATATCCAGCCGCAGCTTCGCGACGAGGTCCCCGACCCCGTTGTTGTCCAGCAGCGTCTGCATCGTCGCCTTCTCGCCGCCGACCCACGAGTCCTCCGAGAACTCCAGGTGGTTGTTCGCGCTCGCGTACGACATCGCCGCCTGCGCGCTGCGCCGTCCGAAGATGACCGTGTCGAGCAGCGAGTTCGCGCCCAGCCGGTTGCCGCCGTGGACGCTCACGCAGGCGGTCTCGCCCGCCGCGAAGAGCCCCTCGACGCCCTTCCACGCGCCCCGCGGGTCCCAGCAGCGCCCGTCCACGTCCGTCTTGATGCCGCCCATCTGGTAGTGCACGCCCGGCCGGATGGGCACCGGGTCCTTCGTGATGTCCACGCCCACGAGGTCCATCGCCACCTCGTGGATGTACATCAGCCGCTCCATGATCTTCTGCCTGCCCAGGTGGCGGCAGTCCAGCAGCACGCACCCGTCGATGTCGTTGCCCTCGTTGATCTCCGTGATCTCGGCCCGCGAGACCACGTCGCGCGAGGCCAGCTCCATCATGTTGGGGGCGTAGCGCTCCATGAACCGCTCGCCGCGGCTGTTGATCAGGTACGCGCCCTCGCCGCGGGCGCCCTCGCTCAGCAGCACCCCGGAGCCCTTCAGCGTGGTCGGGTGGTACTGCACCATCTCCATGTCCATCAAAGGCGCGCCGGCGCGGTAGGCCAGCGACATGCCGTCCCCCGTGCAGATGAGCGCGTTCGTCGACGGCTCGAAGACCCGGCCGAGCCCCCCCGTCGCGAGGATGGTGGCCTTGGCGCGGATGGCGTGCACCTCGCCCGTGCGCATCTCCATCGCGACCACGCCGCCGCACCGCCCGTGGTCGGTGATGAGCGTCGTCGCGTACCACTCGTCGTAGACGCGGACGTTGTACTTGAGGATCTGCTCGTACATCACGTGCAGGATGGCCTGCCCCGTGATGTCGGCGACGAAGAACGTCCGCGCGCGCCGCTGCCCGCCGAAGGCTCGCGTGCCGAGGCGCCCCTCGTCGTCGCGATTGAAGATGACCCCCATGTGCTCCAGGTTGATGAGCTCCTGCCCCGCCTCGCGGCACATGACCTCGATCGCGTCCTGGTCGCCCAGGAAGTCGCTGCCCTTCACCGTGTCGTACGCGTGCTCGTGCCAGTCGTCGCCGCGGTCGGTCAGGGCCGCGTTGATGCCGCCCTGCGCCGCGTTCGAGTGGCTGCGGACCGGATAGACCTTGGAGAGCATGGCCACGTTGGCCCCGGACCGGGCGGCCTCCAGCGCCGCGCGCATCCCGGCCAGCCCCGCGCCGAGCACCAATACATCATGTGAGTACAATGCCCAACCCCTTTTCGCCCCACACGGACACAGCAGCGAGAATGGGGCGTTGCGATTCCAGCGGTATAAAGCGGCCTTCGCCGACTCTCAGGGACGCTACGCAAGGCGCCCGCCTGCAGCCCTCCCTGAGCAACGCGTACTATAGCAGATACGAATATGCGTGACAATCGCGCG
>CAZCPU010000034.1:3960-13377 GCA_964499855.1 uncultured Dehalococcoidia bacterium
CCTACCCCTTCCCGTGCAGGAAGAACGCCATCTGCAGCGCGGCGATGCTCTTGGCGTCGATGACCGCCCCCTCCCGGATGAGCCGCGGGATGTCGTCCCAGGGGACGGGGACCAGCTCCAGGTCCTCGTCTTCATCCTCCGGGAGCGGGTCCGGGCGCAGGCCCGTCGCGAGGTAGACGTGCATGTACTCCGTCGAGTACCCCGGCGCCATCCAGAACCCGCCCAGGTGGACGAGCGCGTCCGTCGCGTGGCCCGTCTCCTCGCGCAGCTCCCGCCGCGCTCCGTCCTCTGGCGACTCGCCCGGCTCCAGCATGCCCGCCGGCGCCTCCAGGAGCGCGGTGGCCGCCGCCCAGCGGTACTGTCGCACCAGCAGCACGTTGCCCTCCGGGTCCACGGGCACCAGGGTCACGGCGTCGTGGGTTTCGACAACGTCCCGCACGGTCTCCACGGGCCCGGTGGCCTTGTTCACCCGGATGCTGTCGCGCCGCACCCGAATGACGCGGCCGTCGTAGATGTGCTCGCTCCTGATCAGCTCCTCACCCGGCACGCGTCTCTCCTTCCGCCTGTGGCGCGGCCTGATCTTCCTCGCCCGACCGCACGCGCCGCACTGAGCTCAGCCGCCGCGACAGCGCCGCCGGCAGCCGGTGTTTGCGCCCCTGCCGCAGGAAGCGCGTCCGGTGCGCGCTCTCCTGCACCCGGATTACGCCGCCCGGGTGGATGTCCAGGTCCAGGTAGCCGTCGACGCTCACCATGGCGTCCTGGTCCGCCTCTACCTCGATCTCGACGACGGCGCCCGGGTGCAGCACCACCGCCGCGTCGTCCGCCAGCTGCGGCGCCACCGGCTGCACGATGAGCGACGGCGCGTCCGCGTAGAGGATCGGGCCGCCCGCCGCGAGCGCGTAGCCCGTGCTGCCCGTCGCCGTCGCGACCACGATGGCGTCCGCCGCGTAGTAGGCCAGCGCGTAGCCGTCCACGCGCACGGCGACGTACACCATCCGCGACGGCTTGACTCGGCTTACCACGGCGTCGTTGAGGCCCGTGTAGCTCGGCAGCCCGTCGCCGGTGTGCCCGGGCGGGAGGATCTGCGCCTCCAGCATCGTGCGCTCCTCCACCCAGCCGTCGCCGCGGGCGTAGGACGCGATCCGCGCCATGGCCTCGTCGGCTTCCAGCTCGGCCATGTAGCCCACACGGCCGAGGTTCACGCCGACGATGGGGATCTCGGCGGGCGCGGCGAGGCGGACGGCGCGCAGGATGGTGCCGTCGCCGCCGACGGTGACGAAGATGCCGCAGCCGCGGGCCTGCTGCTCGTACTCCTCCAGGTCCAGGACGGAGCAGACCCACGGCTCAAAGCCGTCGCGCAGCTCGTTCGCCAGCGCGTCGGCCATGGGGGCCGCCTCTTCAACCCAGGGGCTGTAGATGACCCCGATGCGGCGGTCCAAGGTCTGCTCCTGTGCCCAACGGCGCGGCGCAGGGCCGTCGTCGAGGGGATGCTGGCTTCCATTATACGGCAGCCGCGGTATTCGGGCCGACGGCCCCGTTCGCCCTGCGCCTGTCGAAGGGCAATCCGCGGCCGACTCGCCTAGAAGAGACGCTCGACGGCCCGCTCCGCCGCGCGGAACAGCGGCTGCGGCCACAGCCCCAGCGCGACGACGGCCACCGCCGTCACCGCCACCGAGAGGTCGAGCGGAATGCCGCGAGCGGGCTGCTCGCCCTCGGCAGGGTCGCCGAGGTACATGACGCGCACGACGCGGAGGTAGTAGTAGGCGGACACGACGCTGTTGACCGCGCCCAGCGCGACAAGCCACGCCAGGTCCGCCTTTACGGCGGCGCCGAAGACGAACAGCTTGGCCATGAACCCGACCGTCGGCGGGATGCCCGTCAGCGACAGCAACGCCACCGTCAGCGCCGCCGCCACCCAGGGCGCGCGCCGCCCCATGCCCGCGAAGCTCGCGATGCTCTCGCTCTTGGTGCGCTCGGCAATCGCGATGACGGCGAAGAAGGCTGCAAGGTTGGTCACCGCGTACCCGCCAAGGTAGAAGAGCACTGTCTCCGGGCCGATGGTCACCCCGTCGTCCGTCCGCGACGCCACGGCGGCCAGGCCCACCAGCAGGTAGCCCGCGTGGGCGATGGTGCTGTAGGCCAGCATCCGCTTGATGTTGGCCTGCGCGATGGCCGCCACGTTGCCGAAGGTCATCGACGCCGCCGCTATCCCCGCGAAGAGGAGCGCCCAGTCGACCTCCAGCGGCTCGAAGGCGGTGAAGAAGACCCGCATCACCACGGCGAAGCCCGCAGCCTTGCTGGCGACGGAGAGGAAGGCCGTGATGGGCGTCGGCGCCCCCTCGTAGACGTCCGGGATCCAGCCGTGGAAGGGCACCGCGGCCACCTTGAAGCCGAAACCCGCCACCATCAGCACGACGCCCAGCACGAGCACCTGCACGCCAAAGGGCCGCGACCCGTCGAGCGCGGCATCGCCGACGGAGAGTGCCATGCCCTCCAGCGCCGTCGTGCCCGTGTAGCCGAAGGTGAGCGCCATGCCGTAGAGGAGGACCGCGGACGCGACGGCGCCCAGCACCAGGTACTTCAGCCCCGCCTCGGAGGCGCGCTGCCCTCCCGAGAATGCTGCCAGCGCCACCAGCGGCAGTGTCGACAGCTCCAGCGCGACGTACAGCGTGATCAACTCGCGGCCCGCCGCCAGCAGCATCATGCCCACGGCGGCCAGCAGCACCAGCGCCGTGAACTCCGCGCTCCGTTCGGCGAAGCGCTGCGAGTACGCTTGGGAGGCCAGCAGCACCAGCGCGGCCGATACGCCGATAAGCCCCTTGAAGAAGAGGGCGAAACGGTCGACGGCCAGCGCGCCGTAGACGGCCGTCCCTCGGTCGCCCTCGAGCACCGAACACAGGTCGACGCGGCCGTCCAGCTCGGCCCAGAGCAGCCCGGTGAAGACGAGCGCGGCCATGAGGCCGAGCAGGCCCAGCGCCGTGACCACGCCGCGGTTCGCGTTCGCCATGTTGGCGATGATCGCCAGCAGCGCGCCGCCCGCGACGCACAGCTCGGGTGACAGGAGGTAGAGGTCGGAGCCGCTCATGGCCCAAACCTCGGCAGCAGCTCATTGACGCCCGTCGCAAAGACGTCCGAGAGCAGCGCGGGGTAGAGGCCGACGGCCATGATCGCCGCCATCAGCAGCGCCGGCGCGACGGCCTCGATGGCGGAGACGTCGGTCAGATGGTCCCAGCGCTCCCGCCGCGGCCCGAAGAGGCTGCGCTGCAGCGTCCACAGCACGTAGCCCGCCGCCATCAGCACGCCCACCGTCGCGAGGCCGGTGAGCACGCCGTGGGCCGGGAACGTGCCGAGGAAGACCATGATCTCGGCCGCGAATCCGCTCGTCGCCGGCAGGCCGAGGGACGCGAGGCCCGCAATGAGGAAGGCCACGGCCGCGAAGGGCATCCGCCCTGCCAGCCCGCCCAGGTCCGGGATATGCCGCGTGTGAGCCTTGTCGTACACCACGCCCACCATGACGAAGAGGAGGCCGGTGACCACGCCGTGGCTGAAGAGCTGCATCGCCGCACCCGTCAGCCCCACGGGCGACAGGTGTTCGGCGGCCGCGCCCACGGACGAGATGCCCAGCAGCACGAACCCCATGTGGCTGATGCTGCTGTTCGCCACCAGCCGCTTCAGGTCGCTCTGCCGGAACGTCACGAACGCCCCGTAGAGGATGCTGATGACGGCCAGCACCGCAAGCGCGGTCGCGGCGGCGGACGCCACGTCGGGGAACATGGAGACGTTGATGCGGATGAGGCCGTAGCCGCCCATCTTCAGCAGCACGCCGGCCAGCATGACGCTCACGGCCGTCGGCGCGTCCGTGTGGGCGTCGGGAAGCCACGTGTGCACGGGAAACACCGGCAGCTTCACCGCGAATGCGATGAAGAAGAAGGCGAATACTAGCTGGCTCGGCAGCAACAGGTCAGTCAGGTCCATGCCGACCAGCTGCGTCATGTCGAAAGTACCCGTCGAGAAGTACACCGCCAACAGGCCGACCAGCATGAAGGCGCTGCCGGTGAAGGTGAAGAGCAGGAACTTCATGGCCGAATGCTCTTTGCGCCCGCTTCCCCAGACCGAGATGAGGAAGAACATGGGGATGAGCTCCAGCTCCCAGAAGATGAAGAAGAGCACGAAGTCCTGCGCCGTGAAGACGCCCATCACCGCCGCCTGCAGCGTCAGCAGCCACGCGAAGTACTCGCGGTGCCGCTTGTCGATGCTCCACGAGCTGTAGATGGCGGCGAGCCCCAACAGCCCCGTCAGCAGCACCAGCGGCGCGCTCAGCCCGTCGACGGCTAGGTGGTACTGGATGTCCAGCTGCGGTATCCACGACTCGAGCTTGTCCACGAGCTGGAAGCCGCCCGCGTCGCGGTCGTATCGCATGAAGACGGCCAGCGCCAGCGCGAAGTCGACGATGCCCACGACGGCGGCAAAGAGCCGCACCCGCCGCGCGTTGTCCCCCAGCAGGAGGAGCGCGGCGGCGCCCGCGAGCGGCAGGAAGACCGTTGCCGTCAGCAGCATGCCGGCCTCGCCGTTGTCGATGTCACATGCACAGTCAAGACCCCATCACCTCAGGAGATACACCAGAAGGATAACGCCCGCCCCCACCGCGAAGACAAAGCCGCTCACCTGCACCTGACCCGTCTGCAGCGCGGCGAAGCCCTTGGCAAGGCTGCGGCTGAACCCCCCAATCTTCTCGGAGACCTCGTCCACGAAGTCATGGTCGAACCGCTCCAGCAGTCCCGCGCTCCATTCGTAGAAGACCCGGCCGGTCAGGAAGCGCTCGTACAGGTCGTCCAGGTAGTACTTGCGCACCGTCAGCTGGTACAGCGGTCGGAAGGTGAGCCGCTCCGGCGCGATGGCCCGCGACCCGTACACCAGCCACGCCAGCCCGATGCCCGCCAGCGCGAGCCCCATCGACAGCGCGGCCACCCACAGCTCGACCTTCGGCGCCTCGCCGTGGCCGCCGGGCGGAAAGAGGAACTCGCTGAACCAGTGCGCGGCGACGCCCGGCAGCGCGAACGGCGCGTTGGCGACGAAGCCGGACGCGACGGCCAGCACGCCGAGCGCCGCCATCGGCACGACCATGCTCGCGGGCGATTCGCCGGCGTGGTGGTCGTCGTCCCGCGCGACCCACTCGGCCTCGTCGGCTGCGAGGACCACATCGGAGTCGCTCTCAGCCGCGCGCTCGGCCTTGCGGTGCACGCCGCCGCGGTACGTGCCGTGGAAGGAGAGGAAGAGGGCTCGGAAGATGTAGAAGGCCGTCATGAAGGCCGCCGCCAACGCCAGCAGGAAGACCAGCAGCGCGACACCCGAGCCCTCGTGGAAGGCCTCCGCGAGGATCTCGTCCTTGCTCCAGAAGCCGGCCAGCGGGAAGACGCCCGCCAGGCTCAGCGCCCCGACGAGGAAGAGCCCGTACGTCCACGGCTGCACCCGCCGCAGCCCGCCCATGAACCGCATGTCGAAGGTGCCGGCCGCGTGGTTGACGCTGCCCGCGCCGAGGAAGAGCAGCGCCTTGAAGAAGGCGTGGTTGAAGAGGTGGAACATCGCCGCCCCGTACGCCCCCACGCCCAGCGCCAGCATCATGTAGCCAAGCTGGCTGATGGTCGAGTAGGCCACGACGCGCTTGATGTCGTTGGCCGTGACGGCCATCGTCGCCGCAAGAACCGCCGTCACGCCGCCCGTGACCGCCACGAGGTCCATCGCCGCGTCCGAGGCCTCGAACACGGGGAACATGCGCGCGACGAGGAAGACTCCCGCGGCCACCATCGTCGCGGCGTGGATGAGCGCGCTGACGGGCGTCGGGCCCTCCATCGCGTCTGGCAGCCACACGTGCAACGGGAACTGCGCCGACTTGCCGACGGCCCCCGCGAAGAAGCCGATCGCCAGCCACGTCACCGCCGTCGAGCCCAGCAGCCCCGCGCCCACGGCGGCGTAGACGTCGCGCACCTCCAGCGCGTTCAGGCCCTCGGCGGAGAAGGCGCCCTGGTGGAAGAAGAGGTACAGGATTGCGATGAGAAAGCCCAGGTCGCCCAGCCGCGTCACCACGAAGGCCTTGACCGCCGCCCGTGCCGCCGACGGCCGGTGGTGCCAGAACCCGATGAGCAGGTAGGACGACAGGCCGACCAGCTCCCAGAATACGAACATCTGCAGGACGCTGCTCGCCAGCACAAGCCCCACCATCGAGGCCGTGAACAGCGACATGTAGGCGTAGTATCGGACGTACCCCCGGTCGCCGTGCATGTAGCCCACCGAGTACACCTGCACGGCAAGGCTCACGCCCGTGACGACGACCAGCATGATGGCCGTCAGCGGGTCCATCAGGATGCCGACGCGAATGTCCAGGCTGCCCACAACAACCCAGGAGTGGGACGCCCAGCCGATCTCGCCGTGCCCGGCCACCACCTGCTGCAGCGCCCACAGCGAGAGCAGGAACGCGCCCCCGATGGCGCCGATCGTCGCGTACCCGGCCAACGGGCTCTGCGGGCCGAGGAACGGCCGGATGAGCAGGCCGTTCAACAGAAAAGCAGCCAGCGGGAGGAAGAGAATGGCCCAGGCTGCGGTTTCGGTCATGCTAGAGCTTCCTCAGGATTTCTTCCGCCACGTGCTCGCGGCCCTTGGGCACGTACACGATGAAGGCGGCGGTCTCGCTCCACGCGGGGATGCCGTCGACGGGCAGGATGCGGCTCGGGAGACCCTCGGACTCGAAGGTGTCCTTCCACATCTCGGCCATCATCAGGCTCGGCGCCCGTTTGAACTCAACCCACATCTCTGCCCCTGCCTGCTCCTTCACCCTCGAGCGGCCCTACCGCCGCATTGAGCTCGCGTCACCCACTTCCACGGACCCCGTGTTCCGGTACATCATGATGACGATGGCCAGCCCGAGGGCCACCTCCGCGGCGGCGACCGTCACGATGAACAGCGCGAAGACCTGCCCGGTCAGCAGCGTCTCCAGCCGCTCGGCCGCCAGCGCGACGGGCGTGGTGTAGCGCGCCATCGCAACGACGGCGACGTTCACCGCGTTGAACAGCAGCTCGATTGACATGAGAACGGCGATGGCATTGCGCCGCGTCAGCGCGCCGTAGAGCCCGATGCTGAACAGCACGCCCGAGAAGACGAGGAAGTGGTCCAGCCCTATCACCGGTCACCCCTCACCAGCGCGATTGCCCCCACCAGCGTCGCGGTCAGCAGGAGCGCGGCCGCCTGCAGCGGCAGGACGAACTCGCGCAGCAGCAGCCCGCCAATGGCGGGCGGGCTGTCGCTGTAGACACCCTCCGCGCCCTCCGCTTGGACGGCGGTCAGGGCTTCGCCGCCCCACTGTGGCGTGTCCAGCACGACAAAGACGATGATGCCCAGCATTACCGCGCTCAGCATCCCGGCCGGAATCGCCAGGTTGTTCGAGAGGCTGCCGCGCTGCGTGTCGCGGATCATCATGATGCCGAAAATCAGCAGGATCGACACCGCCCCCGCGTACACCAGCACCTGCACGATGGCAAGGAACTCCGCGTTCAGCATGACGAAGAGGGCCGCGATGCCGAGGAAGGAGCCGATGAGGGCCATCGCCGCCTTCACCAGGTCCTGCAGCCGGACGACGAGCACGGCGCACGCCACCGTCAGGACGGCGAGCGCCCACCAGATGGCGGTGAAGATGCCGGAGCCGGCGATGCCTTCGGTCATCGTCCCTGCACCCACCGCTGCAGCATCTCCTCGTACGTCGGCGCGACGGACTTCTCGCGGCCGGCGTCCTGCCATGTGACGTCATCGCCGGGCTGGAACGGGTCATAGCCGCGGTCCTGGAGCTGCGGGCGGAACCATGTGCTCGGCTTCTTCGCCGACGCCTTGAGCTCGTCGACGGTGATGACGAGGTCGGACTGCCGCGGCCTCGCCCGCTCGAAGCCGCTGCCCATGTGCAGGGCGTCGTAGGGGCAGGCCTCAACGCAGAGACCGCAGAACATGCACCGCGCAATCTCGATGTCGAAGACCTCCAGCTTGTACTTCTCGCCCTCCTGCGTCATCTCGCCGCTGGGCGCGGTCACAATCTTGATGATGCCCTGCGGACAGTACTTGGCGCAGCTTGCGCAGCCCGTGCACCGCTCCTCGTACCACACGAAGTCCTCGCCGCGGAAGCGGTGGTGCTGCGCGACGCGCTGCTCGGGGTACTGCACGGTCACCGGCTTGCGCACAAGGTTGCGCAGGGTGACCATCATGCCCTTTGCGATTCCCAGTCCGTATGGCATCAGGAGGCCTCCGCCGGGATTTCTACAAGCTGCACGGACGCCGTCGGCCGCTCGCGGTGCCGCTCTAGGAAGCGGCTGAACGCCACGAGGCAGACGATGGCGACCGCCCAGTTGACCGCCGCCATGGCCCACAGCTGTCCGTAGTCGGGCTCCGGCCACGCCACCACGAGGACGGCGGTCACCAGCGTGTTGATGATAGCCAACGGGAAGAGCGCTTTCCACGCGAAGGCCATCACCTGGTCGACGCGCATGCGCGGCAGCGTCGCGCGGATCCACGTGAAGAGCAGCAGGAAGAAGACGAGCTTCAGCAGGAACCACACTTGTCCCGGCAGCCATTGCGCGAAGTCCGGCGAGACGAAGGGGTTCTTCCACCCGCTCACGAACAGCACTGCCAGCACCGCCGAGATGATGACCAGCTCGCCGAACTCCGCCAGCTGCAGCAGCCCGAAGCGGATGCCGCTGAACTCCGTGTGGAAGCCGGCGGTCAGCTCGGACTCGGCCTCCATCAGGTCGAAGGGCGAGCGGTTCATCTCGGCCGAGGCCGCCACGAGGAAGACGAAGAAACCGAGCGGCTGCAGCACGATGAACGGGAGCCGCTGCGCCTCGACGACGTCTACCAGTGACATGCTCCCCGCCAGCAGCAGCACGCCCGCGAGGGAGACGATCATCGGCACCTCGTAGCTGATGAGCATCGCGACCGCGCGCGCCGCGCCCAGCAGCGCGAACCGGTTGCCGGAGCCCCATCCGCCGAGGAACATCGCCACCGTCGCGATGGTGGGGATGCCGACAATGAAGAGAACGCCGATGTTCAGGTCCGCAAGGAACGTGTTGGGCCCGAACGGGACCACGGCGGCGACGAGCAGGATCGCCGCCACCATGAGCACCGGCGCGAGGAAGAAGGTGAACCGGTCTGCCATGGCGGGGCGCAGGTCTTCCTTCATGAGCAGCTTCAACACGTCGGCGAAGGGCTGCAGCAACCCGAAGGGGCCCACCCGGTTGGGGCCCAGGCGCGTCTGGAAGCGGCCCAGCACGCGGCGCTCCATGTAGGTCTCGAAGGCCGTGAGCAGCATGACGCCGTTGATGACGATGAAGACGAGGACGGCGCCCGCCAGCAGGAATGCCAGCCATGCGAATCCCTCGGGCG
>CAZCPU010000034.1:13477-18045 GCA_964499855.1 uncultured Dehalococcoidia bacterium
GGCATGTCGCGGTAGCACTGCTCCGCGATGCGGATGCTCTGGTGTACCTCCATGACGCGCACCAGGAACCGGTCGTAGCTGTCGCCGTTGGAACCGACGGGGACGGCGAACTCCATGCGATCGTAGAAATCGTAGGGATCGGCCTTGCGCAGGTCCCAGGCCACGCCGCTGGCACGCAGGTTGGGGCCGCTGACGGCGGCGTCGATGGCCTGCTCCTTCGTCAGCACGCCCACGCCCTTCGAGCGGGCCAGGACGATCTCGTTCTCCGCAATCAGTCGCTCGAGCTCCGCAATGGCCGCCGGGGTGGTGTCGAGCAGGTGGCGCAGCGCGGGCCAGAACTCCGGCGGCGGCTCCTGGTACACGCCCCCGGGGCGCATGTAGCTCACGGTGACCCGCGCGCCGCACAGCATCTCGAACAGGTCGAGGATGCGCTCCCGCTCGCGGAAGCAGTACATGAGCGGCGTGCCCATGGCGCCGAGGTCCTGCAGGAAGAAGCCGACGCCCATCAGGTGGCTGGCGATGCGCTGCAGCTCCGCCGTCAGCACGCGCAGGTACATGCCGCGCTCGGGGACTTCGACGCCGGCGAGCTTCTCGACGGCCATCACGTACGCCTGGTTGTTGATCATGGAGGAGGTGTAGTCGAGCCGGTCCGTCAGCGTCACGATCTGCGTGTACGTGCGCTCCTCGGCCAGCTTCTCCGTGCCGCGGTGCAGGTAGCCGAAGATGGGCTCCACGTCCGTGATGACCTCGCCGTCCAGCGTCACCCGCAGCCGGAACACGCCGTGGGTGCTCGGGTGCTGGGGGCCAAGGTTTATCGTTATCTGCTCTGAGGGCAGGTTCACTGCGTCTCCCTCTAGGCTGTTGTCGCGGGACGGCTAGCCGCCCAGGTGGTCCTTGCGCAGCGGGTGCCCGGGAAAGCCCTCCCACGTGAGCACGCGCTTCAGGTTGGGGTGGCCCGCAAACCGGACCCCCATCAGGTCCCAGACCTCGCGCTCCTGCAGGTCGGCCGCCTGCCACACCCCCGTCAGCGAGGGGGCTTCGATGTCGTCGCGGCCGCGCAGGGTGGTCTTGAGGACCAGGCTGTGGTTGTGCGTGAGCGATGTGAGATGGTAGACCACCTCGAAGGAGTCCAAATAGTCGACGCCGGTTATGGAGGAGAGGTAGTCCATGGCAAACTCCGGCTCCTCCTTCAGGTAGCGGCAGACGGCCACGAGCGACTCGGGCGCGACGCGGAGCTCGTTGTCCGCAGCCACGGTCACGGCGCCACCCGCAACGCCCTGCAGGCGTTCAACCACGTCGGAAGCGTTCAACGCCTTGGTCATCAGGAACCGGCGGGGTGGTGCGCCAGGCTGTACTGCCGGATCTTGTCGTGCAGCTGCATCACCCCGTACAGCAGGGCGTCGGGGCGAGGCGGGCATCCGGGCACGTACACGTCCACCGGGATGATCCGGTTGACGCCGGGCGTCACACTGTAGGACTCGTAGTAGGGGCCGCCGCTGGTGGCGCACGCCCCCATGGAAATCACCCACTTGGGCTCCGCCATCTGCTCGTAGATGCGCTCGATGGCGGGCGCCATCTTCCACGTCACGGTGCCCGCCACGATCATCAGGTCCGCCTG
The DNA here is from genome assembly GCA_964499855.1 of uncultured Dehalococcoidia bacterium. GTDB lineage: Bacteria > Chloroflexota > Dehalococcoidia > Lucifugimonadales > UBA1127 > UBA1127. The sequence continues at coordinate 15,096 of CAZCPU010000034.1, forward strand.
CCGCGGTGTCGCGCGGAAGACCTCCATGCCGAACCGCGCGATGTCCCATCGCGACATGGCGCTGGCCATCATCTCGAAGGCGCAACATGCGAGGCCGAAGCTGAGTGGCCACACCGTCGAGCGTCGGCCCCAGTTGATGAGTTCGTCAAGCGCGGTGACGAGGACGTTGCGCTGCAACTCGTCCGGGACGTCGATGAGGGGCTCCGGATAGGGGGCGCCGTGGGACGCCTTCATGGCGCTGACGGCGTCACCCTCGACCCTGTCGAGCTCCCAGGTGTTGTCGCGCAGCGGTCCGCCGCCGCCGATGCTTATCTCCACTCGAATGCCCCCTTCCGCCACGCGTACGCCCAGCCGACGCCGAGGATCGCCAGGAAGGCGAGCATCACCAGGAGCGCGTCGCCGCCCAGCGACCGCAGGGTGATGGCCCACGGGTAGATGAAGATGGCGGTCACGTCGAAGATGAGGAAGAGCAGGGCGAAGAGGTAGTAGCGGAAATTGAACTGCACCCACCGCCCGCCGATGGTCTCCATGCCGCACTCGTAGATGTCTGACTTGACCTCGGTGGGCTTGTTGGGGCGGATGCGGAGGATCTGGGCCATGCGGGAAAAGAGGACCATGCTGAGGGGGACCGCGAAGGCGGCACCCATCAGCAGGAGCACCAAACCGTACTGGCGGTAGTAGTCGTCCAGCATGCCCCGTCCTTCGCGCCGAGGATAGCATACAAGGGTGAAAAAAGCCACAAACGCCTGGCAACAACGCCGTAGCTACAGCCGCCGCAGTCTTGGCGCGGCGAGGAAGGCCACCAACGCGAGGGCGAAAAGGGCCCCGCCGTTCGCCGTGAGCGCGATGGACACCCCCGCCAGTGCCGCCACCGCGCCCGCATGCACGTTGCCCACAGGCCCGAAGCCGATGGCCATCTGCCACGCCCCCGCCGCCCTTCCCCTCGCCTGGTTCGGCACCACTGCCTGCATCAGCCCCTGCGACAGCACGTCCACGACGGCCATGGCCGCGTTGATCACCAGCATCACCGTCAGCACCATCGCCAGGGTGTCCGACTGGCTCAGCACCATCAGCCCGACGCCGAACACCAGCAGGAACGTCAGGTACAGCACCCCCCGCATCCGGATCCCGCCGATGAGCGCCAGCGCCACCACGGTGACCGAGCCTCCAATCGCGCCCACGGACTGCAGCAGGCCGAGGCCGTCGGCGCCGAGACCCAGCACGTCCCGGGCGATGGTCGGCAACAGGGAGAGCACGGAGAAGCCGAGGATCTCGGCGGCGGCGGTCAGCAGCACCAGCAGGGCCAGCGACCCGTTGCGCGCCAGCTCCGGCAGGAAGTCGAGGAGGTTGCGGACGACGGACTCCTGCGCGATGCGCGCCGACCGTCCCTCGTGGGCGATGAAGAGGGCCGAGACGACCGTCACGACGTGGGCGGCCGCAATGACGCCGTAGGTCGCGGCCGGGTCCGTCGCGGCGAGGACTGCGCCGACGCCAATCCCGCCAAGCACGGCGCCGAGCCGCTGCGCGAGGTTCGTGATGGCGAGGCCGCTCACCATGTCCCTCGCGCCGACGATGTCATAGGTCATGCTCTGCCGCAGCGCCTGCACGGCCGTCCACCCGGTGCCGAGGGCGACGTTGAGTGCGAGGAGTGCCACCATCCCCGCGGCATCCAGCCGGAACAGGGCGGCCAGGGCTAGGGCGACGATGGCCAGGGCGATGCCGGAGATGGCGAGCAGCGGCCGCCGCGGGAAGCGGTCGGCGACGGCCCCGATGGGGATGCCGAGCACCAGCCGCGGCGTGTGGCGGAGCCCGATTGCGAGCCCCACCATGAAGGGCGAGTCGGTCGCCTCCAGCACGACCCAGCCGAGGGCGACGTTTTCACCGGCGTAGGTGGCGCCGGCGATGATGCCCGAGCCTGTCAGCGTGCGGAAGTCGGGCAGGGCGAGGGCACGCAGGACCCCGAAGCGTCGGGATAGCGGGCGCCGCCGGGGGGCGGGCCTCGGGGCGTCTCCTGACGGCTGCAATGGGGCGCCTAACCGGCGTCGGACCAGGTCATGGTGCGGCGCGGCGTGAGGCGCAGGACGACGCTGTTGGCTTCCTCGTAGTACTCATTCAGAAATGCGACCGCGCCCTCGGGGCCCTCGTATCGCGTGGCGATGGACATGCCGATGTCCCAGATGTCCTCGCCGCTGACCTCGACGTCGCACTCGGCGACGACGTAGCGGTAGGGCTGGTCCTCGCTCGCGATGGACACGACGGCGCGGGGGTCGCCCTCGATGTTCTTGAACTTCCGGAACTGGCGGCTCGTCCACACGAGGAAGATGCCGTCGACGTACTCGTACCAGACGGGCGCGACGTGGGGCGATCCGTCGGGGCGCATCGTCACCAGGTGGGCGATGCGGGCCTCCGCCAGAAACCCCTCGATCTTCGATTGTGACATCGCGGTCATACCCCCAACCCCCTGCGGTGCGCGTTAGCGGCTTTCATGCGCAGCCGTGGCTGCAGTGCGCAGTCGTGGAGGCCATGATAGCATGGCGCCAAACGCAACTTGCCATGGGGGTCATGTCATGACGACGCAGCAGAGTCCGCACGAACTGTCCGCCGCCCAATCCGCCGCCGCCATTCGCGAGGGCCGTCTCTCGCCCGTGGACTTGGTGGAGGCGTTGCTGGCCCGCATCGACGCGTATGAGCCCGAGCTGAAGGCGTGGGTGACCGTCGACCGGGACGGCGCGAGGGCCGCCGCGCAGGCGTCCGCCGAGGAGCTCGAGCGCTCCGGGCCGCGAGGGCCGCTGCACGGCGTGCCCGTCGGACTCAAGGACATCTTCTACACCGGCGGGCTGCTGACCACGGCGGGCTCGCCCCTGATGGCCGGCTTCGTGCCCGAGTACGACGCCCACTCGGTCGCCAAGTTCCGGGAGGCGGGCGCCATCGTCCTTGGCAAGACGGTGAC
>CAZCPU010000035.1:0-17481 GCA_964499855.1 uncultured Dehalococcoidia bacterium
TTCGACACCCCCCTCTGCCTGCTCGGCCACTCCCACCTCCCCTTCGCCTGCGACGAGTCCGGCGTCGTCACCCCCCTCCAGCCCGGCAACCCGGTTTCCCTCGACGCCGCGCACGCGCTCGGTCGAACGCGCATCATCCTCAACCCCGGCAGCGTCGGCCAGCCCCGCGACGGCGACCCCCGCGCCGCCTACGCCGTCTACGACACGACCGCGCGCTCCGTCACCCACCACCGCGTCCCCTACGACGTCGAGCAAACCCAGTTCAAGATGACCGCCGCCGGCCTCCCTGACTCCCTCGCCGCCCGCCTCAGCTTCGGCCGCTGATGCCCCTCCCGTCCGGCCCCGTCGCGACGGCCCCGTGCCCTCTCCCCTGCCGGAGTCGCTCGGTCGACGTGCGCCGGGCCGTGTTTGCGTCCAATCTCGGTGTGCTACCATACCTGTAGTCTCCCGGCGCGCGCACCCGCCGCCGGGCACTCCACCTGTGAGGCAGTATGAGCAAGCTGATTCAACGCATTGAACGTCTCGGCAAGGATGCGCCCGCGCCCATGGGCTTTGGCGCTGCCGCCCGCCGCCAGCCGATGCCCACCATGGTCCTCCTCGCCGCCACCGCCGAGCCCGCCGCCGTCGCCAACGCGGACGGCGTGACCCTCGACGCCGTCATCTTCCGAGGCGACGGCGCGGACGCGGCGGCCGCCTCGCAGGCGATGCAGTCGCTCCCCGGCGTTCCCTGGGGCGCGCAGGTCAACGCCCTCGACCCAGGCGATGTCTCCGCCCTCGTCGAGGCCGGCGCCGATTTCGTCTCCCTCACCGGCCTCACGTCCTCCCTCGACGCCCTCCGCGACGACGAGGTTGGCAAGCTCCTCGTGGTCCCCGTCGACCTGAAGGAGGAGCACGCCCACTCCCTGGAGGTCATGCCCGTCGACGCCGTCGTCTACGCCGACGCCGTCGCGTCCCCCCTGACCTTGGAGGTGCTCATGCACCTCGCCACCGCTCGCTACGAAATCGGCCGCCCCTTCCTCCTTCCCGTTCACGGCGCGCTCACCGCGTGGGAGCTCGAGTGCCTCCGCGAGATCGGCGTCGAGGGCGTCGTCGCCGACCTCGAGACCACCAACGCCGACGGCTTGAAGGCCCTCGCCGAGGCCATCCGCGGACTGCCGCGCCGCAAGTCCCGCGGCGACGCTGGCTCGCCGATCGTGCCGCGTGTCAGCAGCCGCCCGCGTCCGCAGCAGGACGATGACGACGACGACTTCGACCCGGACGACCCCGATGATCTTCCGTAACATCGGCATCATCGGCGATGACCCCGCCGCCTTCTTCATCTTCACCGGCATGCTCCTCTTGGCCGTCGTCGCCAGCGTCACCTTCCACGAGTTCAGCCACGCCCTCACGGCCACCTCCCTCGGCGACGACACCGCGCGGCGGCTCGGTCGCCTGTCGCTCAACCCAAAGGCCCACCTGGACCCGGCGGGCAGCATCATGTTCCTCCTCGCCGGTTTCGGCTGGGGCAAGCCCGTCCCCGTGAACGGCTACGCCTTCGGCGCCAACGCGCTCAAGGCCATGATGCTCGTCGCCTTTGCCGGCCCCCTCTCCAACTTCGTCCTCGCCTTCCTGATAGGCCTCCTCTTCAAGCTCGGCATCGTCGAGTGGCCGTACAACGTCGTCTTCACCCCCCTCCAGTCGGGCGCGCCTGTGTCGATGGTCATCGGTCAGTTCTTCGCCATGTGGCTCTTCCTGAACCTCATCCTCGGTGTGTTCAACCTCATCCCCCTTGCGCCGCTCGACGGCTCGAAGGTCGCCGCCGGCCTGCTCCCCCGCTCCCTCGCCATCCCCCTCCTTCGACTGGAGCCCTACGGCCCGGCCATCCTCCTCGTCGTCATCATGCTGGACATCATGTTCGGCGTCGGCATCCTCGCCTGGATCATCGGCCCGCCCATCCGCTTCCTTGAGGGCATCGTCCTCTAGCCCGCTTGCGGCAACCAGCGCTTACCCGCGTATAATGGGCGCACGAATAGCGCGCCGGGAGAATGGGAGCCTGCATGGACAAGATCGCCATCATCGGACTGGGGCTCATCGGCACCTCCATGGGCCTCGCCATCCGGTCGACCCAGAACAAGGACCTGGAGGTCGTCGGCATCGACCTCGAGCCGTCCTACGCCTCCACCGCACGCAAGATGGGCGCCATCGACCGTGAGGTCCGCACCATCCCCGAGGCCGTCCGCGACGCCAGCATCGTCATCGTCGCCATCCCCGTCCTCGCCATGCGCGACCTCTTCGAGTTCATCGCCGAGTTCCTCTCCCCCGGCGCCATCGTCACCGACACCGGCAGCACCAAGAAGGACGTCGTCGCCTGGGCCGAGGAGCTCCTGCCCGACGGCGTCAGCTTCATCGGCGGCCACCCCATGGCCGGCAAGGAGACCTCCGGCCCCAGGGACGCCGAGGCCGCCATGCTCAACGGCGCCGTCTACGCCGTCTGCCCCGCCCGCAACGCGTCCGAGGACTCCGTCAAGGTCATCGTCTCCCTCGTCAATGCCATCGGCGCCAAGCCCTACTTCGTCGACCCTGCCGAGCACGACAGCTACGTCGCCGCCGTCAGCCACCTCCCCTTCATGCTCTCCGTCTCCCTCGTCAACGCGACCACCCGCAGCGTCGGCTGGCGCGAGATGGGCAAGCTCGCCGCCACCGGCTTCCGCGACATCTCCCGCCTCGCCTCCGGCGACCCCATCATGCACCGCGACATCGCCGTCACCAACCGCGACGCCCTCGTCTACTGGCTGGACGAGTTCATCAAGGACCTCCACCGCCTCCGCGGCATGGTCAAGGACGATCAGGCCGGCCTCGAGCAGGCCCTCGTCGACGCCTGGGAGGCCCGCGCCCGCTGGATGCTCGGCCGTGAGGGCGACGAGGCCGCTGCCGTCGAGGGCCTGAAGTCCTCCGATCAGTTCATGGGCATGCTTCTCGGCGACACCGTCGCCAAGCGTTTCCGGGATATGGGCCAGGAAAAGGAAGACCCCACCATTTACAGGCGGGACTAGGCCCCGCGAATCGGCAGTGCGAGAGTGTGTGATATGACCGCGCCGACAGCCCCTCGTCCAGGAGGTGCCTCGTGACCACCCCCGACGATGCTCCGCTCCCGGTGGCCCTCGCGCCGCACCCGCTCATGATGGTCGTGTCCGGCCCCTCCGGCGTCGGCAAGGACGCCGTCCTCACCCGCCTGCGCGAGCGCAACTACCCCGTCCACTTCGTCGTCACCGCGACCACCCGCCCGAAGCGCCCCAGCGAGACCGACGGCGTCGACTACATCTTCCTTGACCGCGATACCTTCGGCCGGATGCTCGCCGAGGGCGGCTTCATCGAGAGCGCCGAGGTCTACGGCAACCGCTACGGCGTCCCCCGCGACCAGGTGCACGACGCCCTCGCCAGCGGCATGGACGTCATCATCAAGATCGACGTGCAGGGCGCCGGCACCATCAAGTCCCTCAACCCGGACGGCGTCTTCGTCTTCCTCGCCCCGCCCTCCGTGGAGGAGCTCGAGCGCCGCCTCCTCGATCGCAAGAGCGAGGACACCCTTGACCTCGAGCGACGCCTCGACACCGCCCGCCACGAGATGGAGCGCCTGCCCATGTTCGATTACGTCGTCGTCAACGAGAACGGCCGCATCGACGACACCGCCGAGGCCCTCGAGGCCATCATGCGCGCCGAGCGTTGGCGCTTCCCACGCCGCTCCTCGTCGCTCTAGCCGCTCCCGGCCCTTCCCCCGCCCGCCCGCGGGACGCTACCCTGTCCCCATGAAGATCGTCGTCGCCCCTCAGGCCTTCAAGGGCACCCTCTCCGCCGGGCAGGCCGCCGCCGCCATGGCGCAGGCCGTTCGCATCGCCTTCCCCGCCGCCGACGTCGTCCGCTGCCCCGTCGCCGACGGCGGTGACGGCACCCTCGACGCCCTCGTCGAGGCCACCGGCGGCGCGTACCGTTCCGTCGACACCACCGGCCCCCTCGGCGAGCCCGTCGCCGCCCGTTGGGGCGCCCTCGGCGACGGAGCCACCGCCGTCGTCGAGACCGCCCAGGCGTGCGGCCTCGCCCTCCTCCCGCCCGCCGTCCGCGACCCGCTCCACGCGACCACCTACGGCGTGGGCGCCGTCATCCGCGCCGTGCTCGACGCCGGCTACCGGCGCGTCATCCTTGGCATCGGCGGCAGCGCCACCAACGACGGCGGCGCGGGCCTCGCGGCCTCCCTCGGCGTCCGCCTCTCGCGCGACGACGGCGCGCCCATCCCCCCCGGCGGCGCGGGCCTCCTCGACCTCGCCGCCGTCGACGCCTCCGGCTTGGACCCGCGCCTTCGGCACACGGAGCTCGTCGTCGCCACCGACGTGACCAACGTCCTCTGCGGCCCGGCCGGCGCGGCCGCCACCTTCGGCCCCCAGAAGGGCGCCACCCCCGCCGACGTCGCGACGCTCGATCGCGCGCTAGGACGCATGGCGGAAGTCGCGCAACGAGACCTCGGCGTGGACGTGTTGGATGTCGCGGGCGGTGGCGCGGCCGGCGGCATGGGCGCGGGATTGGTCGCCTTCCTCGGCGCACGAATCGCTTGGGGCGCCGACATCGTCGCCGACGCCGTCGGCCTCGACGCCCGCCTCGACGGCGCATCCCTCGTCGTCACCGGCGAGGGCCGCCTCGATTGGCAAACGGCCTACCACAAGGCCCCCGCCGTCGTCGCCAACCGCGCCTCGGCGCGAGGCATCCCCGTCCTCGGCATCGGCGGCAGCCTCGGCCCCGGCTGGCGCAAGCTCTACGCAGAGGGCTTCACCGCGCTAACAGGCATGACAACACGCGGAATCTCAGTGGAAGAAGCAATCGCAAGCCCTCTCGAGCACCTTGTCCGCGCCACCCAGCGCGGCCTCCGCGTCGTACGGCGTAGTAGGACTCTCCACCCTTCGGCCTAAGGCTGCGACTATGTCGCTCCTTCTTTGTCTTGAGCATAGAGAAGAAGCTGGTCGGAGGGAGGGCTTGTCGGTTCTAATGCGACTCAATTACCGAGTTAGCTCGGCAACCCTTGTATCTATTGCTGTAAGAATCTGTGGAGGAATCCCACTGGACCGATTCAGGAATCGGGTCAACAGTTCCGGTTCATCGTATGAAGCGAAGCAGTCAACTTTTCCCCTTAGATATGGAGAAAGGTATCGTATTGAGGGTGGGACTCCCTTAGCAATGGAGAACTGGTACACATACTTGAGGCTGTCCTTCAGGTACCCCACGACGGGCAGAAAGTCAGCATCTCCGCTCACAAGTATTGCTGCATCGTAATGGGGCATTTTGGCGATCATGTCAACGGCGATGCCGACGTCCACCCCCTTTTCACCCAACTGGAGGCCGCTATAGTTGATGTCCCCGCCTGCAGATTGCTCAATGCGATGTACTTGAAACGGACGAACGTGGTATTGGCCAACATACTTGAATTCTAGGAAATCGGTTTGCCTTTGAATGTTCTCAAAGACATCTTCCCGTAACCGCTCAAAATAATTGCGCTCGCGTGTATACCATTCGTGCGCAAGTTCAATTACCCTCTCCCTCGTCAGTCCACTTATCTCAGGGTGTTGATCCACTACATTTTGGGCGTACCGATTTCTTTCCTGAGGGGATGCTACCCAGGGAGAAATACTGGCTGCGTTATACCAATGAACGCGAATCAGTCTATGCTCCCAGCCTGTTGTCGCCTCAAACTTCTCCAACACGCCGGCATAGAAGGCTCTCCAATCGAAGTGTCGTTCCTCAAGGCGGTAGGAGCGTCTGTCTTCAGGAGAGAGTGACGTGAATGAGAAGTCGCGCAGATTTGCTCGAAAGTTGGCGCCATCCACAAAGACTGCAGTTCTAAGTGCCACTCAGGTCTCCTCCACAAAAAAAGGGGGCCTATTCGACCCCCTCGCTCCCATAATGGGATACTTGCATGTGCGGCCTAGTCAGCAGCCGCAACCTGATGTTATCCCGTAAGGGCATTAGAGTCAAGGGGCCAAGACCGAACCTACGGGAAATTACTTGGCTACTCCCCAATCACCACCAAATACACCACCCCCGGCCCGTGCACACCCACCACCAGCGTCTGCTCGATGTCCGCCGTGCGGCTCGGCCCGCTGACCAGGTTCATGTACCAGGTCGTCTCCTCCGCCTCCGCCAGCTCCGACAGCCGCTTCGCCAGCACGTCGTCCAGCGTGTCGACCACCTGCTCCGCCGTCGCCACGGCCACGTGTACCGGCGGCAGCAGCGACGCCTGCCGGCTCATGCCCTTTCGCGGCACGAGCGCCACCGACGCCGTCTCCGCGATCACCGCGTCGACGCCCGTGACCCCCACCGCCGCCCCCGCGGCCATTGCCTGCCGCTCCTCCGCGTCGGGCCCGTCTTCGCCCCCCGCCAGCAGCACGCACTCCATTCCCGCGGCCGCCAGCGCATCGTCGAGCCCCATCCCCTCCAGCACGTCGTGCGCCGTCCGCACGACCGTCCCCGCGCCATGCTCCTTCGCGATTGCCACCACGCGCGCCGCGGCCTCCTCTGCGCTTGCCGCCCGCACGAAGTGCCAGCTCTGCAGCCCCGCGCTCCGCTCCAGCTGCGCCAGCAGCGCCTCGCGAGACACCGGCGACGGCGCAACCTGCGTCGGCGGGCTCGCCGGCGCGTCGCTCCTCGCCCCCGAGGCCAGCGCGCTGCGGATGTGCGCCAGGAACTGCTCCCTATCCGCCACTGCGTCCCCCGTCCTTGCCCCACCGGGCGCGGAACGGCCGCATCGCCGCCCGGGGAAAGTCCCGCGTCCGCGTCCACCCCGACAGCGGCGGCGGCAGCCACCGCAGCGCCCCCTGCCGCGAGAGCGGCCACTGCGCGACGGACGCCGCCTTCCCCGCCAGCGAGTACAGCCGCGGCCCGGCCACCGTCCTCCGCCACGCCCGCATCATCAGCGACTCCACCCGTCGCGGCACCCGCGTCTCCCGCGGCCCCTCGACCGCGTCGCTGCGCAGCTTGAGCAGCATCCGCGGGATGTCGATCTTCAGCGGGCACACGTCCCGGCACGCCCCGCACAGCGTCGACGCGAACGGCAGGTCCTTCGCTCGCGGCACCCCCACCAGCGACGGCGTCACCACCGCGCCTATCGGCCCCGGGTACACCCAGCCGTACGCGTGCCCGCCCACCTTGCCGTACACCGGGCACGCGTTCAGGCACGCCCCGCACCGGATGCAGTACAGCGCCTCCCGTAGCTCCGGGTCCGCCAGCATCCGCGACCGCCCGTTGTCGAGGATCACCAGGTGGAACTCCTGCGGCCCGTCCTCCTCGTCGCTCCGCCGCGGCCCCGTGACGAACGAGACGTAGCTCGAGATCCGCTGCCCCGTCGCCGACCGCGTCAGCAGCGGCAGGTACGTCGCGACGTCCCGCAGCCGCGGGATCACCCGCTCCATCCCCATCGTCGCGACGTGCACCCGCGGCAGCGACGAGCACATCCGCCCGTTCCCCTCGTTGGTGACCATGACGATGGTGCCCGTCTCCGCCACGCCGAAGTTCGCCCCCGTCATCCCCATGTCGGCCTCCAGGAACTTCTCCCGGAGCACCTTCCGCGCCACCCCCGCCAGCGCCGTTATGTCGCTCTCCGCCGGCGTGCCCAGGATGCGCTCGAAGAGCTCGGACACCTCCTCCTTCGACTTGTGCAGCGCCGGCGCGATGATGTGGTACGGTGCCTCTCGCGCCAGTTGGATGATGTACTCGCCCAGGTCCGTCTCCACCGCCTCGATGCCCATTGACTCCAGCACGCCCCCGATGCCCATCTCCTCGGACACCATGGACTTGCTCTTGATGACCGTCTTGACCCCGTTGTCCGCCGCCACCTTCGCGACGTACGCGTTGGCCTCCGCCGCGTCCGCCGCGAAGAACACGTGCCCGCCCGCCCGCTCCACGTTGCGCGACAACTCGTCCAGGTAGTGGTCGAGGTGCTCCAGCGTCTCCCGCTTGATCTCTCTCGCGCTGTCGCTCAGCGCGTCCCACCGCTCCTGCCCGTACTCCGCGATGGCTTCGACGCGCCCCTGCCGGAAGTTCACCAGCCGGTCCAGCGACTCCTGGATCGTCGCGTTGCCCAGCGCCTCCGCCGCCTGCTCCTTGAAGTGCGCCGACAGCACGTCCGTCATGCCCGCTCCCCCTCGATGCCCTCGCACAGCAGCTCCGCCAGGTGACGCGCCCGCGTCCGTGCCTTCTGCCGCCGCAGCGCACCGCCCATGTGCATCAGGCAGCTCGAGTCGACGGCCGTGAGCACGTCCGCCCCCGTCGCCTCCACGTTGGACAGCTTCTCCCGCAGGATCGCCGACGAGATGTCCGCGTACTTCACCGCAAACGTCCCCCCGAACCCGCAGCACGCCGCCGAGTCCTTCATTTCGGCGACCTCCGCCCCCTCGACGGACGCCAGCAGCCTGCGCGGCTGCGCCCCCACGCCGAGCTCCCGCAGCGCGTGGCAGCAGTCGTGGTACGTCACCCGCGTCGGCGACGGCAGCTTCGCGCCCACGTCCTCAACGCCCAGCACGTCCACCAGGTATTGCGAGAGCTCGTACGTGCGCGCCTGCAGTGACGCGACCTCCCCGGCAAGCTCCGGGTACCCGCGCAGCAGGTCGCCGTAGTGCGTGTGGATCGTCGCCACGCAAGACCCCGACGGCGCGACGATCGCCTCGCTCCCGCTGAACACCTCCACGAACCGCCGCGCCACCCCCGTCGCGTGCGAGCGGTACCCGCCGTTCAGCGCGACCTGCCCGCAGCACGTCTGGTCGGCTGGGAAATCCACCTCGACGCCGAGGTGGCGGAGCAGCCGCACCGTCGCCTCGCCCACCTCCGGGTAGAACTGGTCCACAAGGCACGTCACGAACAGGGACACTCGTTTCTGGGCCATGGCGCTCCCGCTTCAGAGGGTCTCCGTACCCTAGCAGGGGCGCGTTGCCGTAGCAAGGGGAACTCCCCCTAGGCTTCAGTCGCGCCGCGGCCGAAGCAGCACGTAGAGCGCGAGATCGCGCAGGTCGGCTTCGGGGGCGCGGGTGAACTCGGCGATTGCCTGGGAGGTGTCCTCTATCGACTGGCGGACAGTGACCTCGTCGAAGTACGCGTTTGGGTCATAGTCGGCAGATTGGCGGCTGGCCTGCATTTCCAGGAACAGCTCCCCGAAGTGCCTGACCGGGCGAGGAAACCGCTCCATCCCGGAGTCGTCACGAAATCGGCTTCTTGTGTATCCGTGTTCCAGCGCGCGGTAGGCCAGTTGCCAGGATTCGCGCTCTCTTGATTCGGGGGAGGAGCCTGCCAACATGTCGGCGCAGACGCTGCAGAGGGTATGAAACATGGCGTAGTACGCTGAGCTCACGGCACGCCGTAAGTCCGTCTGCCTGGGTGTTCTTTTGCGCCTTCCTCCTGCTTCCCCCGCCAACTCCCGCGCCAGGCCAATCAGCTCTTGGGTATCCACTTTCCAAACCGGGTGAGAGCAGTCTTCCATGAGGACTTGTGGTAGAACTGCACGGACGGAGCAAAGGGCATCTCGTCAAGGGTCACGTTGCCCCGGATGTTCTCTACTACGCTCCATCGAAAGTCGTAGTCCAGTGTTACTTCCTCGCCGTCGTAGACGATGTAGACGTGTATGATGTCTTCCCCGAATACATCGGGGTGTTCGATGACGTAGATGGGCCCGAACACGTCGCCGCCGCGGTAGCCCTTGTCTATCGCCTCTCTGACGGCCGTTTCTATCTTGTCCAGAACGTACTGGGGTGTCCTTACGATCACTCTTGTTCCTCCGGTGGCTTCCGCCGCTCCAGCGTACCAGAACCGCCGCCGCACCGTCCATGCGGCGCCCCGTCGCCCGCGTTGGCATCGAGCAAGCCGCCCGGATACAATGGCAGGGCCGCCGGAGCAAAGGAGTCGCGTGGACGAGCTGCAGAGAGGATTCGAGATCGCGGGCACGGGCGTTGGCGTCGTGTTTGCCGCCCTCGTCTCCCTCGCCGTCGTGACCGCCCTCCTCGGCCGCGCCCTCCGTCGCTTCGGCGATGGGCCCGCCGCCGAGGCCGCTCCCGCTCCCGCGCCCGATCCCGCCGCCGAGGCGCCCGCGCAGCCCGCCGACTCCGTCGAGCCCGCCATGGTCGCCGCTATGGCCGCCGCCGTCCACTTCGTCCGCCGCGGTCTCGGCGCCAGCCGCGCGCCCTCGCCCCGTCGCGAATCCGCCGAGGCCGCCGGCGCGTGGCGCGTGCAGGGCCGGCAGTCGCTCATGGACTCCCAGGGCAGCCGCGTGCGCCCGCGAAACTCTCGGGGTTGACCCCCAACTCCACCTGAAGGAACGCAGTGCTAACCGGCGAAATCCCCTTCGACAGCCAGTTCTTCAGCGAGGTCGCAAGCCTCTGGAAGAACGGCGTGATGATTCTCATTGCGCTCGCATTCATCTTCCTCGCCATCCACAAGGGCTTCGAGCCCCTCCTGCTCATCCCCATCGGCGTCGGCATCATGCTCGCCAACGTCCCCTTCGGCGGCCTCGGCGAGGGTGAGGGCCTTCTCGTCCTCCTCAAGCGCTACGGCCTCAGCACTGAGCTCTTCCCCCTCCTGATGTTCCTCGGCCTTGGCGCGCTCACGGACTTCACCCCCCTCATCCAGCGCCCCTCGATGGCCCTCCTCGGCGCCGCCGCCCAGATCGGCATCTTCGGGACGCTCCTTGGCGCCATCGCCCTCGGCTTCACGCTGGAGAACGCCGGCGCCATCGGCATCATCGGCGGCGCCGACGGCCCCACCGCCATCTTCGTGTCCATTCGCCTCGCCGACGAGGCCCTCCTCGGCCCCATCGCCATCTCCGCCTACTCCTACATGGCCTTGGTCCCCATCATCCAGCCCCCCATCATGCGCGCCCTCACCTCCGAGTCCGAGCGCATGGTCGAGATGCCCTACGAGCCCCGCCCCGTGCCGAAGCTCATCAAGCTCCTCTTCCCCCTCGCCGTGCTCCTCCTCGCCATCCTCTTCGCCCCCGGCTCCATCCCCCTCATCGGCATGTTCATGTTCGGAAACCTCCTGCGCGAGAGCGGCGTCGTCGAGCGCCTCTCCTCCACCGCCCAGAACGAGCTCATCAACATCGTGACCATCCTCCTCGGCGTCACCGTCGGCGGCACGATGGTGGCCGACGCCTTTCTGGACGTCGATACGCTCAAGGTCTTCGGTCTCGGGCTGGTGGCCTTCTCCCTCGCGACGGCGGGCGGCGTAATCTTCGGCAAGGTCATGTACCTCGCCTCGGGCCGCAAGATCAACCCGCTCCTCGGCGCCGCCGGCGTCTCCGCCGTGCCCATGTCCGCGCGGGTCGTCCACCGGGTGGCGCTGGAGGCCAACCCAAACAATTTCCTGGTCATGCACGCAATGGGGCCGAACGTCGCGGGTGTCTTGGGGTCCGCAATCGCGGCGGGCGTAATCCTGAACATGGTGGGCTAGCCGGGGGGCGGCCGGCCCGGTCGCGCTACGGCAGCAGCAGCCCGATGTCGCGCAGCTCCGGCGACCCCTCGTTCCAGTACGGCAGCCCCGGGATCAGCCGCGCCGACACCAGCGACTCGATGGCCCCGATCTGCGCGCTTGCGTTCCCAATGATCCGCCGCACGTAGGTCCGCGCTTGCGCCGGCGAGAAGTCCACCAGGTAGTCGAAGACCTCCCGCCCCGTCTGCACCGGAATCGCGAGGTTGTTCAGCAGCACCGTCCGCTGCTGCCGGAGCTCCGGGTCGGACAGGATCGCCAGCCACAGCACCAGCTGCCCGCGGGCGTGCTCGCTGGTCTCGGCCCGGGTCCGCAGGCTGCCGACGCGCGCCTGCACGAAGTTCTCGTACCCGCTGAGCCTCGGGTACAGCAGCAGGTCCAGCCCCGCCAGCGACTCCAGCGTGCGGAAGAAGATCGCCTGGTGCGCGTACGCGTGCGCCTCCCGCAGCGCCAGGACGTCGAGGTCCGGTTGGTTGTTCAGCGCCGGATTGGAGAGCCCCTGCCGGTAGTGCCCTAGCTCATGCGCGATCGTGCTAAGCACGTCCATGGGCGTTCTGTCGCTGCGCATGACGATGCGGGACGCTCCCCGCCAGTCCGAGTAGTACCCCACGAACCCCTTGGCCACCTCGCACCGCTGCAGGTAGGCCTCGCGGAAGCTCCCCGTCAGCCTCGGCGCGACGTCGTTGCACTCGGCGTCCACCATCGCCGTGAACTCCTCGTCCGTGAGGATGCTGATGCCCAGCGCCTCCTCCGCCAGCGTGCGGTTGTACAGGCTCTGGTACACCAGGTCCACCAGGTCGATGACGTCCTGCCGCATCTCCTCGGAGCTGCTCAGCAGCGCGTTCGACGACCGGATCCCCTCGAGCGCCGCCAGCCGGCTCCGTCGCTCTTCGTCGTCCAGCGGCGGCCCCCCGCGCGGCGGCGCGAACCCCGTCCGCCAGTTCGTCGGCCTCCGCGCGAGCGGCGTCTCCTCCCCGTCGGACGTGCGCATCCGCAGTTCCACGCTGTGGATGCCCGGCGCGAACGCCGCCGGTATCGGCTCGTCCACGATGATGTCGATCGCGCCCGCGTCCAGCCCGTCGCGCTCCCACGTGTGTACCACCTCGCCGCTCACCAGCAGTTCCAGCGTGTACGGGCTGTCCAGCGCCGCCCCCGCGTTCCTCACCGCCCAGCTGGCGTACGACTGCGAGTTCAGGTAGGCGTTGCCCGCCTGCGATGTCTCGCCCAGGTAGCTGTTGATCACCAGCGGTCCCGCCCACCCCGAGGGCGTGTATCCGATGACGACGGGACGCGCCGCCACGGCCGTCCCTGCCGGCGCGGGCTGCACGACGGCGGGCCCCGCCCACGTGAAGTCCACCGAGACCACGTTGTCGGTCTCGTCCGCCTCCGCGACCAGCCCCGTCGGGTCCAGCTCCAGCGTCAGCGTGTGCCGGCCCGGCGTCATGTGGATCGTCTTCAGCAGTTCGTGCCACGGCGGCGAGACCACCGCCTCGTCGGCGATGAGGCCGTGCTGGTTGAACTTGGTCACCAGCACGCCGTCCAGGTAGACGTACACCAGGAAGAACCGGCTGATGCTGGACAGCCCGCCGTTTCGGTAGGCGATCTGCATCGCCGGGTTGGCCCCGTTGACCGCCGCGCTGATCGACGCCGGCACGCCCTCCAGCCTGATGGCGTCTTCCCAACCCTCGGGCAGGTAGGGCGTCAGGTTGGGCAGCCGCTCCGGCGCGATGGGCGTCGCGCCGTTCCCGTTGGGCAGCTCGGGCCAGTCGAACGTGACGGAGACGCTGTTGCCCGGCATGTCCAGCGGCTGCAGGTACCCCGTTGAGTCCACCACCAGCTCCAGCGTGTGCCTGCCCGGCGAGAGGTTCGCCCGGAGCGGCAGGTCGTCCCAGTCGCGGATGAACTGCACCTCGCCCGACGTCAGCCCGAACGACGCCCAGCGCTCCACCGGCACGCCGTCCACCAGCAGGTCCACGGAGAACGGCACGCCCGCGTCGTCCGGCCCGCCGTTGGTCACCGCCCAGCTGACGTACATCTGCCCGTCGGCCCCTATCGGCCCGCTCTCCGTCGCGTTCGGCTCCCCCGATACGATCAGCGACGACGCCCACCCTTCCGCTCGCGTCGGCCGCAGCGATACGGCAAACGGGATCGGCGATGGAAAGATGCCGTTCGCCGACCCGTTGCCCACCGGCGTCGATGAGTCGACGGGCAACGGCGATGGCGAGGCCAGCGGAGGAATCGCAGTGGGCGTGGGCGCCAGGGGCGTGGGCGCTGCGGATGTGTCGCTGCTGCAAGTCAAAGCCAGCAGTGAAAGCGTCACTGCCACGGCTGCCAGCAAGCGTGCTGACTTGGACTTGACCATAGAAGTCCTGCCTACTATCTACAGCGGAATGGACTACTGAGGTTGGAAACGGCGACCCCAATTGTACCATGCCGCTAACAGTGGAACGCTATCCGTTCCATTTCTCTGATGGCCCCGCAACGCGTGCCGGACCACGCTTCAACCCATATCTTGGCCGCGCCGCATCTGCTTGTCAAGGTCTAAGAAATGTCTTATCCCTCGACCAGTGCGGCGCGGCCCCTCGGTTGCCCTAGATGAACTGCGGCGCGAACACCAGCGCCACGATCGACATGAGCTTCAGCAGGATGTTCAGCGACGGCCCCGACGTGTCCTTGAACGGGTCGCCGACTGTGTCCCCGACGACCGCCGCCTTGTGCGGCTCGCCGCCCTTGCCTTCGTGGGCACCCGCCTCGATGTACTTCTTCGCGTTGTCCCACGCGCCGCCGCTGTTCGCCATCGTGATGGCCAGCAGCGACCCCGCCGCGATCGCTCCGATCAGCAGCCCGCCCACGGCCTCCTTGCCGAGGAACGGCGTGATGCCCACCGCAATCGGCACGACCACCGCCAGCAGGCCGGGGATGATCATCTCCCGCAGCGCGCCCCGCGTGCTGATGTCCACGCAGCGCGCGTACTCCGCGCGTACGCCCTCTCT
Source organism: uncultured Dehalococcoidia bacterium (assembly GCA_964499855.1). Taxonomy (GTDB): domain Bacteria; phylum Chloroflexota; class Dehalococcoidia; order Lucifugimonadales; family UBA1127; genus UBA1127. Next base: position 14,481 of record CAZCPU010000035.1, read on the forward strand.
GCCTTCCCGTAGCCCCGGGATCTCCGCAAACTGCCGCCGCACCTCTTCGACCATGTCCTGCGCGGCGCGCCCCACCGCCTCCATGGTCAGCGCGCTGAACACGAACGGCATCAGCGCGCCGATGAGGAGGCCCACCAGTGTCGAGACCTCCAGCAGGTCGATCGCTTCCAGCCCAACGACGTTCGCGTAGGCCGCCATGAGAGCAAGCGACGTGAGCACCGCCGAGCCGATTGCGAACCCCTTGCCGGTCGCGGCGGTGGTGTTGCCAAGCGAATCCAGCGCGTCCGTGCGCTCTCGCACTTCCGGGTCCAGGTGTGCCTGCTCCGCGATTGCCCCCGCATTGTCGGCCACCGGCCCGTACGCGTCCGTCGCCAGCGTGATCCCCAGCGTCGAGAGCATGCCGACGGCCGCGATTGCGATGCCGTACAGCCCCGCCAGCTCGTGCGCGCCGATTACCGCTGCGGCGATGATGATGATCGGGATGACCGTGCTCAGCATCCCCGTCGCGAAGCCGCTGATGATGACCGTCGCCGGGCCCGTGATGGAGCGCCCCGCGATCCCCCGCGTCGGCTTGTACTCATAGCTCGTGTAGTACTCCGTGCTGATGCCGATGATCACCCCGGCGCCAAGCCCGACCGCCACCGCGCCCCACAGCTGCCACACCAGGTCGGTTCCCAGTCCGGCCTGCGCCTCTATCACCCAGTACATGGCCCCGAATGAGCCCACGAGCGCGAGAATGCCCGCCGCGAAGATCCCCCGCCGCAGCGACCACAGCAGGCTGCCGATGCTCGTGGTCTCGCCCGTCCGCACGAGGAACGTGCCGATGATCGATGCCGCGATGCCAACGGCCGCGATGACAAACGGCAGCACGAACAATGGTGCGTCGCGCGCTTCCTCGTCCGGCACGCCCAGAAACGCCGCGCCCGTCGCCGCCAGCGCCAGGCACGCGATGATGGACCCGACGTACGACTCGAACAGGTCGGCCCCCATGCCCGCAACGTCGCCCACGTTGTCGCCCACGTTGTCCGCTATGACGGCCGCGTTCCGCGGGTCGTCCTCCGGGATCCCCGCTTCCACCTTGCCCGCCAGGTCGCCGCCAACGTCGGCCGCCTTGGTGTAGATGCCCCCGCCCACGCGGGCGAAGAGCGCGATGCTCGATGCGCCGAAGCTGAAGCCCGCGACGATGTTCGGGTCCTCGAATACCATCCAGAGAATGACCGCCCCCAGCAGTCCGATGCCGACGACGGTGACGCCCATGACGCCCCCGCTCGAGAAAGCGACCCGCAGCGCGCGGTTCAGCCCCGTCCGCGCCGCCGACGCCGTCCGCATGTTCGACTTGACCGCGATGCGCATCCCCACGAATCCCGCCAGCGCAGATGCCACGGCCCCCACCAGGTAGGCGATGGCCGTCCGCTCGTCCTGTCCCTCGCCCCACAGGCCCAGCGCCAGCAGGACGATGAATACCAGCACGACGAATCCCGCCAGCACCGTGTATTCGCGCTTCAGAAAGGCGTTGGCGCCCTCTTGGATCGCGGCCCCGATCTCCTTCATGCGATCGGTGCCCTCGTCCGCTGCGAGTACGCGCATAGCCAGGTATGCGGCAAATACAAGCGCTGCCACGCCGGCCACAATGGCCACTATCAGGCCTTCCAAGGGAATCACCTCCAGATTCACGTTTGGGACCCATCCTCAACCAATTGCGAAAAGTATCACGAAATTCGTCGCGGGTCAAGGAATTTTCCCTTGCCCACAAGGCTGCGGCGCCGCCTCCCAAAACCGCTATACTGCACCCGCGTTACGTCCCTTCCCGCCCGATCTACCCGACCAAGGAGGACCGCCATGCACGTGACCCGCATCTACACAGGCGACGACGGCAAGTCCCACTTCCAGGAAGTCGATCTCGCTTTCAACCCAAGGGGCGACGGCCAGTCCGAGGCTACGCCGCCCGCCGACGCCCGGCACGCCTTCTTCACCCGCCAGTCCGCCGGCTACGTCCTCGACTGGCACTGCGCCCCCGGCCGCTAGTACGTCATCACCCTCGACGGCGAGGGCGAGATCGAGGTCGGCGACGGCTCCACCAAGCGCTTCGGCCCCGGAGACGTCCTCCTCGCCGAGGACCTAACCGGCCAGGGCCACGTCACCCGCGTAATAGGCGGCAAACCCCGCACCATGATGTGGGTCCCCCTGGAGTAGGGTGGTTCCCAAGAGTGATGGCTTGATTTGTGTATTTGCGCCACTATCCTATAAGTATGTGGTGTAAATGATGGTTGAATTGAATCCCGCAGCAGACTACATTCATATGGCGCGGAAGTACCTTGAGGACTCTTCCAGCGAGTTTGCTGCGCAGGACTTTCGTCAAGCCTCGGAGAAACTGTGGGGAGCCGCTTCCCAGGCCATCATGGCGGTTGCAAGCGCTCGGAACTGGGAGTACGCCAGCCACCGTGCTATGCAGAATGCGGTCAGGCGACTGGCGGATGAGGCGCAAGACCCCGGCTTGGTGGCTGGTTTTCTTGCGGCGGAGCGCTTCCACATTAACTTCTATCACGGTGGAATGGAGTTATATCAGATTTCCAATGCGGTCCCATTGGTTCACGAGTTTGTAGAGCAGCTGCTGGCGCTGGCCGACCATGCAACACAAGAGAGCCAAAACCGTTGAAGACAGAGAAGCTACATGGCTGGTAAAGACGAAAGACTGAAGGCGCTTAGGCTGCAATGGACTGAAGCTACGGTTGAATTGCTTAATGCCCAGGAGGCAGTGCAGCTGATTATTGATAGGGAAGCGCTAGTCTAACGTCCCGGGTGGCCCGGTGAGGAGCCTGTGGCCGTACCAAAGGGTGCGGAAGACATGGAAACTGCCATTGAGGAACATTGGGCGGCTTCCGAGCGCGTGATGCAAGCGGAACTAAAGCTTGCCGAATGTGAACGGGCCTACTTCGGCGCAATCCAGGCCACAGATTCCTAAGCGTTTCAATCCACCGAGCCCCGCAGCATCACGAAGGAC
>CAZCPU010000036.1:0-1682 GCA_964499855.1 uncultured Dehalococcoidia bacterium
CCCCCGCCCCTAGATGCGAACCAGCGACAGGCTCAGTCGGAGTTGCACGCACCGTGCTGCCCCTGGATACGGGCCCCGTATCTGGGTACGAGGCGTGCTTTCGCCAGTGAGGAGAGTGGGGGAAGGGCGAGCAGGTTGGGGCGCGGTGCATTCCCGGATTTCCGCCGCCGTATCGGAGGACGGGGCAAGCTTCGGGGGGATGACGGGGTGGTGAGGGCGGTGTTGGGGCGCGTGGTATGATGGGGAATCACCGCCGCAACTACGGCGCAGGCTTGGTGCGATGGTCCTGAGCGACAGAGACATCCGACGCCAGATAGCGCAGGGGCGCATCGTCATAGACCCGTTCGACGATGACGCGATCCAGCCGGCGAGCGTCGACCTTCGGCTTGGGTCGCCGCTGCTGATCGAGGACACGGCGAGGCTCGCGCTGATCGACCCGCGGCTGCAATCGGACATGCAGTGGAAGGAAGTCGAGCTGGACGAGAGCGTGCCGTACGCGCTCAAGCCCGGCGAGTTTGCGCTCGGAATAACGTCGGAGAACATCGAGATCCCGGACGACATCGTGGGGCGGCTGGACGGCAAGAGCTCGCTGGGACGGCTGGGGCTGGTCGTACACTCGACGGCGGGGTTCGTCGACCCGGGCTGGAAGGGGCGGCTGACGCTGGAGTTGAGCAACCTCTCGAGTATCCCGATCAACCTGTACCTGAACATGAAGAGCTCGCAGCTATCGTTTGTGTGGCTAAGCAGCCCGGCGGAGCGGCCGTACGGGTCGGAAGGGCTGCACAGCAAGTACCAGGGACAGATGGGGCCGGTGCCGAGCCGCTACCACCTGAACTACGCGGACCAGGGGGCTGCGGGCCGGACGCCGCGGCACCGGGGGCACGACGCCAACCCCGGTCTGCGGGCGTGGTTTCAGGCCAGCGAGTACGACGGGAACGTCGCGGCGTTCGCGGAGGCGCTGGGGGTGAACCAGCGGACGGTGGAGGAGTGGGTGTACGGGCGGGCGAGGCCATCGATGCGGCAGTGGGCGGCGCTGCACCGGGTCACGGGACTGGCGGAGTACGCGTCGGGCCAACTGCTGCCGGACGAAGCATGAGCACGGAATACATGGAGCGGGCGATAGAGCTCGCGAGGCGGACGATGGGGACGGCGAGCCCGAACCCGTCGGTGGGCGCGGTCATCGTGAAGGACGGGCGCGTGGTCGGCGAGGGGTGGACGCAGCCGGTGGGCGGGCCGCACGCGGAGGTCATCGCGCTGCGGCAGGCGGGGGACGAGGCGCGGGGCGCGACGATCTACACGACGCTGGAGCCGTGCTGCCACTTCGGGCGGACGCCGCCGTGCACGCGCGCGCTGCTGGAGGCGGGCATCGCGGAGGTACACTCGGCGGTCATCGACCCGAACGACATGGTGAACGGGGCGGGAGCGGCAGAGCTACGCGCCGCGGGCGTCGACGTCACGGTGGGGGAGCGCGCCGAGGAGGCCGCGGAGACGATGGAGGGGTTCCTCCACCGCATTCGGACGGGGCTGCCGTTCGTGACGGCGAAGTTTGCGATGAGCCTGGACGGGAAGATTGCGACGGCGACGGGGGAGTCGCGGTGGGTGTCGGGGGAGGCGGGGCGACGGCGGGCGCACGAGCTGCGGCAGACGTGCGACGCCATCATGGCCGGCGCGGGGACGGTGGT
>CAZCPU010000036.1:1782-4367 GCA_964499855.1 uncultured Dehalococcoidia bacterium
TGTTCCGGGACGGGCTGGTGAGCAAGGTGGAGGCGATCGTGGCGCCGATGATCATCGGGGGCGAGAGCGCGCGGACGCCGGTGGAGGGCGAGGGGTTCGCGCACATCGGCGACGCGCTGCGGCTGAGCGGCGTCCGCGTTGGGCGGCTCGGCGAGGACGTGCACGTGGTGGGGTACACGCCGACGAGCCGCGGGGGGGTGGAGTAGGCGTGTTCACGGGGATCGTGGTCGAGAAGGGGAAGGTGCTGGAGGCGAGCGAGGAAACGCTGACCATCGAAGGGTGGCTGGCGCTGGAGGGCGCGCAGATAGGCGACAGCATCGCGGTGAACGGGGCGTGCCTGACGATCACGGCGATGAGCGAGGGGAGGTTCGCGGTGGACGTGACGCCGGAGACGCTGCGGCGGACGAACCTCGGGGACCTGGTGGTCGGGTCGGCGGTGAACCTGGAGCCGTCGCTGGCGTACGGGGGGAAGGTGGGCGGGCACCTGGTGCAGGGGCACGTGGACGCCGTGGGGGTCGTCGCGGAGGTGACGCCGGAGGGAAACAGCCGGCTGATAACGTTTGCGGCGCCGCGGGAGATCATGCGGTACGTAGTGGAGAAGGGATTTGTAGCTGTGGACGGTATCAGTCTGACCGTCGCGGCGCTCTCGGACGCGCAGTTCACCGTGGCAGTGATACCATATACAGACCAGCACACGACGCTGGGGGAGCGGGAGCCGGGGTCCCGCGTCAATCTGGAGGCGGACATTCTGGCCAAGTACACGGAGCGGCTCCTAACGGAGGGGGCGCCCCAGACGCCCGGCAGTTAACATCGGACCTTCAACGGTCCGGGGGAGTGGTCCATGCCAATAAGCACAATCGAAGAGGGCATCGCCGAACTCAAGATGGGCAAGGCGCTCATCGTGGTGGACGACGCCGACCGGGAGAACGAGGGCGACCTGATGGTCGCGGCGGAGGCGGTGACGCCGGAGCACATCAACTTCATGGCGAAGCACGCCGGGGGTCTGGTGTGCATGCCGGCGCCGGGGGACCGGCTCGACGCGCTGCAGCTGCCGCAGATGGTGTCAGAGAACACGGCGCGGCACGAGACGCCGTTCACGGTGCCCGTGGACGTCAAAGAGGGCGCGACGACGGGGATCTCGGCATTCGACCGGGCGGCGACGGTGAAGGCGATCCTGGACCCGCGGACGAAGCCGGAGGACCTGGCGCGGCCGGGGCACCTGTTCCCGCTGCGGTACACGAACGGCGGGGTGCTGGTGCGGGCCGGGCACACGGAGGCGATCGTCGACCTGGCGTGGCTGGCGGGGTTCTACCCGGCGGGGGTGCTGTGCGAGATCATGGCGGACGACGGCACGATGGCGCGGATGCCGTACCTGGAGCGGTTCGCGGAGGAGCACGACCTGCGGATCGTGACGATCCAGGACCTCATCGCGTACCGGCGGCAGAACGAGCGGCTGGTGGAGCGGGTCGCGGACGCGAAGATGCCGACGCGGTTCGGGGACTTCACGGTGGTGGCGTACCGGAGCATGGTGGACGCGGACGAGCACCTCGCGCTGGTGATGGGGGACATCGAAGGTGAGGACTCGGTGCTGGTGCGGGTACACAGCCAGTGCACGACGGGAGACATCTTCGGCAGCCTGCGGTGCGACTGCGGGGAGCAGATGCTCATCGCGCTGGAGGCGATCGCGAAAGAGGGGCGCGGGGTCTTCCTGTACATGAGGCAGGAAGGGCGCGGGATAGGGCTGCACAACAAGATCCGCGCGTACGCGCTGCAGGACAACGGGTTGGACACGGTGGAGGCGAACGTGGAGCTGGGCTTCGCGCCGGACCTCCGGTGGTACGGCATCGGGGCGCAGATCCTGGCGGACCTGGGGGTGCGGCGGCTTCGGCTGCTGACGAACAACCCGAAGAAGGTCGTGGGGCTGGACGCGTACGGGCTGGACCTGGTTGACCGGGTGCCGATCGTGGCGCCGTCGAACCCGCTGAACCGGGACTACCTGGCGACGAAACGGGTGAAGCTGGGCCACCTCATCGACGACCCGCTGGGGTAATGGGGAGGCCGGGCCAAGGACGTGGATATTGGCGACTGAGCTAGAGGGGGAGAAGAACGGCAGGGGCGCGCGGGTCGCCATCGCCGTGTCCCGGTTCAACGAGAACCTGACGCTGCGGCTGCTGGAGGGCGCGCTCATGGCGTGCCAGCAGGGGGACGTGCAGAACGACGACCTGACCATCGCGTGGGTACCGGGCTCGTTCGAGCTGCCGACCATCGCGGCGGAGCTGGCAAAGACGGGGCGACACGACGTCATCGTGTGCCTGGGGGTTGTCATCAAGGGGGAGACGGCGCACTTCGACCACGTCTCGGAGCAGGCGGCGGCGGGCATCGCGGCGGTGTCGCGGGAGAGCGGGGTGCCGGTGATGTTCGGGGTGCTGACGGCGTACACGGAGCAGCAGGCGCTCGACCGGAGCGGGGGCATGCTCGGCAACCGGGGGTACGACGTGACGGCGGCGGGGCTCGAGATGGCGAGCGTGGTGCGGAAGGTGCGGTTGGGACAGACCGAGCCGCCGGAGATGGGCTAGCGTCGGGCC
>CAZCPU010000036.1:4467-13846 GCA_964499855.1 uncultured Dehalococcoidia bacterium
ACGGTGTTCGAGGACGACGCGCCGCTGTGGACGTCGCAGACGGCGAACGAGCGCTTCAAGTACCGGGTGCGCATCAACGAGGACTTCGTGCTGCCGGAGGAGAAGCACCTCCGGGTGATCGAGATCGGGCCGCGGATGGAGTACGTGCGCCGGTGGCCGCCGGAGATGTGGCCGTTCGCGCTGATGGACGAGCTACACCTGCTGCCGCGCAAGGACTTCGAGTTCATCGAGGAGGAGATGCGGAAACTGCTTGGGCGGCCGTCGCCGAGGCCGGTGTCTCCGGACAGCCGGCCGCAGCGGGGCGGGTTCAACCGCCGGGGGAACAACCGGGGTCCGCGGGGCGGGCGCAACGGCCAGAACCAGGGAGCGCCGGTCGCGCAGGCGCCCGGGAACGCGTAGCCGAGAACGCGGCTAGGGGCGGCTCTTGCCGGCCCGGTCCAGGGGCTCCAGCTCCTTGGTGAACACCTCGTCAAAGACCTCACGCAGCCGCACCAGACACTCCTCGCCTGGGCGCTCGACCTCCGACGCATCGGTGTACGTCTTCAGGGTCTCCCGGCTGGTGATGTTGGGGAGGACCGTGCTGATGCCGGGCTCGGCGAGGGCGAAGGTGATGGCGAGCTGGTCCATGGGGATGGGGTGGCGCTCCTGCAGGAAGCGGATCTCGTCCAGCTTGCGGACGGCCTCGTCGAGCCAGGCCTGGTTGCGGTGGGCACGGTGGTCGCCGGCCTCGAAGACGGGCGGGGTGTTGCGGAACTTCTCCGTGAGGATCTCGGAGGCGTGGGGAACGCGGGACAGGAGGCCGGTGCCCGTCTCCTCGGCGATGGGGAAGAAGCTTCGCGCGGGCTGCTGCTCGATGATGCTGTAGATGATCTGGAGCGAGACGCCGTCGCGCTCGCGCATCATCATTTCGCCTTCCTCGAACCAGCCGATGTCGGGGCCGAGGGCGGCGCCGTAGTAGCGAATCTTGCCCTCTTGCACCAAGTCCTCCAGGGTGTTGAAGACCTCGTCGCGCTCAATGGCGGTGACGCGCGGGTTGTGGAGCTGGTAGAGGTCAATGTAGTCGGTGTTGAGGCGGCGGAGGCTCTGCTCGCAGGCGAAGCGGATGAAGTCGGGGGAGAAGTCCTGGGGGCGCTCGCGGTGGCCCTCGCGGGGGACGGCGTTGTAGATGTCGTAGCCGAACTTGGTGGCGTAGACGACGTCATGGCGATGGGGGCCGATGGCCTTGGCGAGGATCTCCTCGCCGAAGCCCTCGCTGTAGGTGTCGGCGGTGTCGAACATGTTGACACCGAGGGTGACGGCCTGCTGCAGGAGCTTGACGCGCTCCTCCGAATCGATCTTGCCCCACCAGTTGGTGGCGACGGTCCAGACGCCGAATCCGACCTCGGAGACGGTCAGGTCGGTCTTGCCAAGCTGCCTGTACTGCATAGCGGGCCCTCGTCAACGGATTGCGCTCGCGGTGGATGGCGCGTGACCAGTATACGACGGGGAAGCGGCAGCGGCTAACGTCGCGGCCGCGGTGGGGGACAAGAGAGGACCGGCGCCCTTCTGATGGGCGCCGGTCCTGCTGCGCGCGAAAGGGGTCGAGCTAGACGGCGACGGGGGTCAGGGCGAGCTTGCCGTTGCGGCGCTCGAGGTAGCCGCCGCGGGTGTCGGTGCCGTGGGAGAAGAGGAGGAGGGAGCCGTCGCGCTCCGCGCTGGTGAGGAACCTGCGCTTCTGCTCAAGGGTGTCCTCCGGGAACTGGTCCTGGGAGGAGATGGTGGGCAGGCCGAGGTGGTAGGCGGTGGGCACGAGGTCGCCGAGGTAGATGAAGCGGTTGCCGAGCTGCTCGGCGACGACGACCTGGTGACCGCGGCAATGGCCGTCCGTGACCTTGATGTTGACGCCGGGCTGGATCTCGTAGTCGCCGTCGATGAGCTCGAGGTGGCCGGACTTTTCGAGGGGGAGGAAGTCCTCGGAGTTGAAGGAGCGCTTGCCGAGCTCGTTGGGGGCGAGGGCGTCCTCCCACGCGCGTCGCTGGACGAGGTAGCGCGCCTGGGGGAAGGTGGCGACGACGTCGCCGTTGCGGGTGCGGCGGGTGGAGCCGCCGGCGTGGAGGAAGTGGAGGTGGGTGAGGACGACGTAGTCGATGTCGCGAGGCGACATGTCGAGCTCACGGAGCTCCTTCTTGAGGCGGTTGCAGTTGAGGCCCTTGTTCTCGCGCTCCTCCTCGTCGAGCTTGGCGCCGGCGCCGTCATCGACCAGGATGTTGTGGTCGCGGGTCCTGATGAGCAAGGCGTTGATGCCCCAGCGGACGCGGTGGCGCCTGTCCGGCTTGACCATGGTCTCCCAGGCTTCCCTGGGGACGTTGCCGAACGTAGAACCGCCGTCAACCTTTACGGCGCCGTCGTTGAGGAGATAGATCTCGAGGTCCTTCATGCGCATTGCCCGCCTCCATCAATCTCAACGGCGATAGCTATAGAACAAACGCCCATTGAGTACGTGTAACAGCAGCCCTCGGCGTGAATCCCCGGGCCCGATCGCTTGGGTCGCCACAACCCTCGGACGGGCGCAAGACAGGGTTGCTCTGTCGCTGTGTCTTGACGTTAAGAGGGTGTTAAAGGGGTGTCAAGAGAACGTCCGTGCGATCTCCCTAGGGAGTTTTGGGGAGACTTAGAAAACTTACATAAAGCCGCACCGCATGGTAGGCGGCAAGCAAATGAAAAGCAAACATGGAGCCTATTGCGGATGCGGAAACGACGCCTCAAAAGCCTCTTGCTCCGCACCGGAAACGAGGGGCCCGGCGGTGTATTCCGACGGGCCCCTCGAGGCTCTCAGGGTGCGGGAGCGAGCTACTCTTCGAGGATCTCGATGGAGAGGATCTGGGGCGGGTCAAAGGGGCGGTCGTTTCCGTCCCTCGACAGCCGCGCAATCGAATCCACGACTTCCACGCCTGACGTAGCGAAGCCAAATATCGTGTATTGCGGCGGCAAGGCGTAGTCCGCGTGCATGATGAAGAACTGGCTGCCGTTGGTGTTGGGGCCGGCGTTGGCCATGGCGAGGGTCCCGCGGGTGTAGGGGCGGTTGACGGGCTCGTCGTCGAAGCGGTAGCCAGGGCCGCCCCTCCCCGTGCCGGTGGGGTCGCCGCCCTGGATCATGAATCCGGGGATAACGCGGTGGAAGATGACGTTCTCGTAGTAGCCCTCGCGAGCGAGGAAGACGAAGTTGTTGACGGTTTTGGGGGTCTCGGAGGCGAAGAGGTCAACGTTGATGGCGCCGTGGGTGGTGGTGATGACGGCCTTGTAGGTCTTGGACTGGTCGATTGCCAGGGCAGGGGGGGCATCGTATTGCATGCTCATTGAATCTCCCGTCGTGTCAGGTTGGGACGTTGCGGTTGGGATGGTTGCGGTCGGAATCTCCGACGTTGACGTGGTGGTCGTGGTGGTCGTGGTGGTGGTGGTGGTCGTGGCGCCAGCGGTGGTCGAGGTGTCGTCGCCATCGCACGCCGCGAGGACGAGGGCCAGCAGAATCGCCAGGACGATGATGCTCAGTCTGGTCACGGTCCGCTCCTCCGCAGTATGGGTCTATTCCGAATCCAGGAACCTCACCTGGGATTCATCGTCCAGGGAGAGGAAGTTCTCCCCCCACTGGCTGGGGCTGTCAATGCTCCATTCCTCGTCGACCGTGAGGGGCATGAAGCGCAGGCCCCAATCGCCGCCGTACACCAGCAGCGCCTCGCCGGCCCCGGACTCCTCAATTCGGACGGCGTAGGCGGGGCAGGGGGAGCCATCGCCCTCGCTGGACCAGCCGGTGACGCGATGGGGCGACGGCTCCTGACCGAAATCGCCGGCGATGACCTCGGTCACCCGCCGGGGGTCGCCCAACGTATTGAAGATGAGCTGCGGGACGCCGTCACAGTTGGCGTTGTCCTCGACTTCCAGCATGAGGGACATGGGGCGATCGGCTCCTTGGCGCGGTGAACGGTGTCACGGTGTGCAACGACAGCAGAGAGTATAGCTGCACCACCCACCAACGGCAACCGAAAAAGCGCCTCCCGGCTATTCCTCCCTGCGCTGGCGATAGTTCATGGCCTGGAGGAAGTGGTCGCTGCCGACGTCGTCGGAGGCGGCGAGGTCGGCGATGGTGCGGGCGAGCTTGAGGGTGCGATGGTAGGCGCGGGCGGAGAGGTGGAGGTTGTCCATGGCGGCCCGGGCCATCGCCTGGGTGGCGTCGTCAAGGCGGCAGTGGGCCCAGACCTCGGAGGGGCCCATGTCGGCGTTGCACTGGATGGGGGACTCGCCGAAGCGGCGGCGCTGGCGGGCGCGAGCGGCCTCGACGCGCTGCCGGACTTGCTCCGATCCCTCGACGGCGGTGTCGGCCGTGAGCTTCTGGTAGTCGACGCGGGGGACGGGGAGGATGATGTCGATGCGATCGAGGAGGGGGCCGGAGATGCGGTTGCGGTAGCGGGCGACGGCGCTGTGGGCGCAGGTGCAGGCGCGGAAGGGGTCGCCGTAGTAGCCGCAGGGGCAGGGGTTCATGGCGCCGACGAGCATGAAGTTGGCGGGGAAGGTCACGCGGCTCTGGGCGCGGCTGATGGTGACGGCCTTGTCCTCGATGGGCTGGCGGAGGACCTCGAGGACGCTCTGGCCGAACTCGGGGAGCTCGTCGAGGAAGAGGACGCCGCGGTGGGCGAGGGTGACCTCGCCGGGGCGGGGCCAGTTGCCGCCGCCGACGAGGCCGGCGTGGGAGGTGGTGTAGTGGGGCGCGCGGAAGGGGCGCTGGGTGATGAGGGGGGCGTCCGAGGGGAGCATGCCGGAGATGCTGTAGATCTTGGTGACCTCCAGCGCCTCGTGGGGCGTGGCGCTGGGGAGGATGGAGGGGAGGCTGCGGGCGAGGAGGGTCTTGCCGCTGCCGGGCGGGCCCATCATGAGGAGGTTGTGGCCGCCTGCGGCGGCGACCTCAAGGGCGAACTTGGCGTGCTCCTGGCCCTTGATGTCGCGGAGGTCGATGGGGAAGGCGGCGGCCTGCTCCACGGACAGCTCCTCGCCGAGGGACACGCGGGCGGGGGTGATGGGGGCGTCGCCCCAGAGGTGGGCGACGAGGTCTGCGAGGGAGGCGGCTGGGAGGACCTCGATGCCGGCGACGAGGGAGGCCTCGCGGGCATCGGGCTCGGGGACGACGACGCGGCGGAAGCCCTCCTGGCGAGCGAGGTCGACCATGGGGAGGATGCCGTTGGTGTGGCGGAGGGCGCCGTCGAGGGCGAGTTCGCCGAGGAGGACGGTGTCGGAGAGGTCGGAGGAGACCTGGCCGGTGCTGAGGAGGACGGCCACGGCGATGGAGAGGTCGTAGGAGGGCCCTTCCTTCCTGAGGCCAGCGGGAGCGAGGTTCACGGTGACGCGGCGCATGGGGAAGTCGCAGCCGCAGTTGCGGACGGCGGCGCGAACGCGCTCGCGGGATTCCTGGACAGCCTTGTCGCCGAGGCCGACGACAGTGACGGCGGGCAACCCCGGAGAGATGTCCACCTCTACTTCTATAATCCGCCCCTCCAGCCCCACCACCGCACAGGTGTAGACCTTGGCAAGCATGGGCAATCCTGTCGAGCGGGATGGGCCAATGATACGGATGGGGCACGGAACATACAAGGGAGGAACGGCAGCCGTACCCGCTTGACACTCCGGCGGCGTGCGAATAGGTTTCAGGCAACGGGACGACCGCCCGGCGCCGCCGGGCAGCGCGAGGAGGCGAACTTGGCCAGCCTAGCATTCACCGCGCCGTTGCTGCCGGGGAAGCTGGATGCGTGGAAGGAGTTCCACAACCAGCTGGACGGGCTGCGCAGGTGGGACTTCGAGGACCAGCAGCGGCGGCTGGGTCTGGTGCGCCATCGGGTGTGGCTGCAGGAGACCCCGGCGGGGCCGGTGGCGCTGGTGGTGCAGGAGGGCGAAGATCCGGAGCGGGCGCGGGCGATACTGGCCTCGTCAACGCACCCGTTCGACGTGTGGTTCAGGGAGCAGGTCATGGAGCTGCACGGCATCGACCTCTCGGAGGCGACGGGCGCGTCGTCGATCACGCTGTACGTGGACTACCTGCACCAGGCGGGGCACCGCGGGCCGGAGTACGACCTGCCGGACTTCAACGCGTAGGCCCCCATCCCGGCCTTCCCCCGCGAGCGGGAAGGGGTTGCGGGGTTGCCCCAAGCGAGTGGGCAACCACGAGGGTTGCCCCTACTCGGCGGCGCCGTTCGATGAGCCGGGGCGCAGCCAGACGAAACGGGCGGCATCGTAGCCCATGGAGCTCTCGCAGGACTTGGTCTGGAAGACGAGGACGCCGCGGTACTTGCTCTGCTCAGCCACGCGGAGCTGCGCGCCGGGCATGACGCCACAGCCGATGAGGTAGGCGAGGAGCTGGGGGTCCTCCTCCGGGACGCGGTCGACGACGTAGTCGCGGCCCTCGGCGGCGTCGGCGAGGCAGACCTCGGCGCCCCTCGACCTCCTGGGGGCGTTGCCGGGGATGGGGCGGCCGAAGGGGTTGGTGGCGGGCCGTCCGAGACGCTCCTGAATGCACTCTTCCAACTCGGGGGAGATGGCGTGCTCGAGGCGGTGGGCCTCGATGTGGGCGCGGGCGACGTCGAGGCCGAGGATGTCGACGACGAGGCGCTCGGCGAGGCGGTGACGGCGGACGATGGACTCGGCGGCGGCCTCACCGCGCTCGGTGAGCTCGACCTCCTTGTTGGGCTTGATGGTGACGAGGCCCTCCTTGGCCATGCGGCGGAGCATGCCGAGGATGGACGGGAGGGACGTGCCGACGCCCTCCTCGCGCGGGAGGCGGCGGATGAAGTCGGTGAGGTTGCCCGCGCTGGGGCGGAGGCCCTCCTCTCGGAGCTTGTACAGGGACTGCAGATAGTTCTCGGCGATGTTGGAGATGCGGTCGTGCGCGGAAGCGCGGCGCTCCCTTGTGGTTGTCATCGGATGCCCCCCTTTGTGCGCTTGGACCATCGTTTGAGCCGCAGGGCGGGAGGTGGGTCCGGAGCCCTGCCATGACTTTCACGCATATGGGACATATAATACCCTCGAATCTTGCGCCACAGCCAGAGCACCCCATCCCACACCTTCAAGGAGTCCCCCTTGCATAGCTTCGTCAGAACTCGCTTGCGGCTCTCGATTGCGCTGGCTTCGGCAACTATTGCGCTTGCGCTGGCCGCGGCGTGCGGCGGCGGCGACGAGGGCGGGTCGTCGGGGGCGCCGGCGGGCGACGAGGCCGTGTACGGCGGGGTGCTGGTGCGGGCGCACGCGACGGACCCGGCGGGCTTCGACCCGGTGCAGGACACGTCAATCGCGGCGCTGGACCTCATCGCGCCGATCTACTCGCAGCTGGTGCGGCTGGACCCGGAGGCGCCGGACGGGGCGCTGCGGCCGGAGCTCGCCGAGCGGTGGGAAGTGGGGGAGGACGGCAGGTCGATCACGTTCCACCTGCGGCAGGGGGTGCAGTGGCACGACGGGATGCCGTTCATCGCGGACGACGTCGTGTCGCACTTCAAGCGGGTGATCACGCCGCCGCAGGGACTGTTCTCGAGCCAGCGGGCGCCGTTCCTGGACGTGGTCGACATCAGGGCGCCGGACGCGGGGACCGTGGTGTTCGAGACGGGCAACCCGAGCGCGGGGCTGCTTCGGAGCTTCGCGGGGGGGCACTACATGGTGGTGTCCAAGCACGTGATGGAGCGGGAGACGGCCGATGACCCGAGGGGGCTTCGGAGCAACCCGGAGGCGCTGGTGGGCACGGGGCCGTTCACGTTCACGGAGTACAAGCAGGGCAGCAGCTTCCGCGTGGAGAAGAACCCGAACTACTGGGACGAGGGGAAGCCGTACCTGGACGGCATCGAGTTCTTCATCATGAAGGACTCGGCGGCGCGGTTTGCGGCGCTGGCGACGGGGCGGGTACACACGACGCCATCGGGGACGGCGAGCCTGACGCCGACGCAGGCGCAGGAGGCGCGACGGGACTACGCCGACAGCATCGAGGTGGTCGAGGCGCGGGGGCCGTTCTGGATGGGCGCGGCGTTCAACGTCAAGCGCAAGCCCTTCGACGACGCGCGGGTGCGGCAGGCGCTGTCGCTGGCCGTCGACCGGGGGGCGTACCTGACGCTGGTGACGGGCGGCGCAGGCGGCGTGGGGATGACGGCGGGGTACAGCCCGCCGGACACGCCGCTGGGGCTCTCGACGGAACAGCTGCTCGACCTGCCGGGGTACGGCGCAGACAGGGACGGGGACGTCGAGCGGGCGAAGCTGCTGCTGGCGGAGGCCGGGTACCCGGAGGGGTTCTCGACGGCGATCATGGTGCGGAGCGACGTGCCGGTGTGGGTGAACAGCGCGCTCTTCTTCCAGGACCAGTGGCGGAAGCTGGGGCTGGACGTGGAGGTGGACCAGGCGGAGTTCGGGGCGTCGATCGGGCGGATGCTGCAGGGGGACTACGACGTGCGCATCGGGGGGATCGCGTTCAACACGACGGACCCGGACCACTACCTGTGGGCGCACTTCACGACGGACGGGCCGAACAACCTCTCGTACGCGACGGACGCGGAGGTCGACCGGCTGCTGGAGGCGCAGCGGGTCGAGCTGGACGAGGCGCGGCGGCGGGAGCTGGCGCACGCGGCGGAGCGGCGGCTGCTGACGGAGGTGGCGCCGGCCGTGGTGGGGCACTACGCGGTGTACCTGTACGGGGTCCGGAAAGAGGTGCAGGGGTGGACGCCGCGGGACTTCATGCTCTACAACCAGTCGCGGTGGGACGGGGTCTGGCTGCGGCAGGGGGAGTAGGGGCAGACCCCCATCCCAACCTTCCCCCGCCCGCGGGGGAAGGGGTTAGCTTGTCGCGCCCCTTTTAGAGCCTCAGGACAGGTTCAGGGCGAACGGGTTGGGCTTTTGCTTTGCTGCCCTATTCCCCAGCAAATCTAGCTCTTCGGGGTGAAGTCCAGCTGGGGGTTGGGGTGGTCGGGGAGCTTCCAGACCAGGTAGCCCTTGCGGAACTCGTCGTGGTACTCGTTGGCGCGGCGGGTGGCGTTGTGGTAGGCGGCCTCGAAGGACTCGAAGTCCTCGTTGCCGAGAGCGGCCTCGACGGGGCCGAGGTCGTGCTCGATGAAGGTGTTGATGGCGTCGGCGTAGCGGGGGCGCGTCTGGTTGCCCTTCTGCATGAGGGTGATGGCCTCGCCGAGCTCAAACTTGGCCATGACCCAGTTGGCTTCCCTGGCGGCGTAGTAGACGTTCCACCAGCGGTCGCCGATCATCGGCATGAAGATGGCGAGGCCGGGCTGCAGGGCAGCGAGCTCGTCCATGGTGAAGTGGCGGTGGCCGTTGAAGCCGGTCGGCCCCTGCTGTTCGTTTTGTTCCTGGGTCACGATTTCCTCCCGTTGCG
>CAZCPU010000036.1:13946-17199 GCA_964499855.1 uncultured Dehalococcoidia bacterium
GTGAGTTGGCGCGCGATGTCACCCTTCGACAAGCTCAGGGCGAACGGGAGGGCGGCCACGAGGGCCGCCCCTACGGGGAGCAAGTGGCGGCGGAGCGGGCGCCAACCCCTCTCACTACGGGGCAACTGTCTTCGGCTTGACTTCGGAGTTTGCCGGTTGCGCGCCCGGTGCGCGGTCCTCCAAGGGATCGAGGCGCAGCTTCAGCCCCAGGGCGTTGGTGACCTTCAACAGTGTTGCGAGGGTGGGGTTGCCGTCTTCCGACAGCGCTTCGTAGAGGTTGCCTCGATTCAGGCCAGTGTCGCGGGCAAGGGCGCTCATGTTCCGCGTCCGGGCGATGTGGCTGAGCGCGGCGCGAATCACGACCCCGTCTCCCGGGTCCTCCTCCACGGCTGCGCTGAGGAGCCCTCGGACGTCCTCGTCATCCTTGATGTAATCCGCCGCGTTGAACTTGCGATACTGCTCAGTCATCTAGTCCTTCAGATTCCCTCAAGGCGAACGGCTGGGCGGCCACAAGGGCCGCCCCTACGAGTTCCGCGACAACCTCCACTCCTAGACCGCCAGACCTTCCGCCTCTCCGGCGTGGGCGCCGTATTTGCGCCAGTCTTCGCCGGCGGGGATGATCTCCTCGTGGGAGGAGATGCGGCCCATGACGTCCGGGTCGTGGCGGAGGGGCTCCTGGCCCTCCATCATGGCGCGGGCGGCGTTGAGGAGGATGCGGCGGTTGTAGATGATGGCGCGGTCCGAGGTGCCTAGGTGCTCGTTCACCTTGTCGCTGATGGGCTGCATGCTCTCGGTGACGGCCTGGTCCTGGGTGCCGATGCCCTTGATGCCGGTGAAGCTGAGGTTCTTCTGGTCATCGCGGGACATCATGTAGTCGTTCCACTTGCCCTTCTCGCCGCGGCCGTGGATGTCCGTGACGTTGGCGGCCTGCCCGGCGCGGTCGGCACGCTCCTCGTCGGTGAAGGGGCGGTCGGTGCGGGCGCCGACGCTCCAGCGCCAGCAGGTCTCGTCATCGCGGGGGACCATCATCAGGATGCCGGGGCCCTGGTCGGGCAGGCGGGCGATCATCTGGTAGAGGGGGAAGATGGCGGTGGTGATGCGCAGGTGGTGGTGGCCGTTGGGGGTCTCGCGGAGGCCGACGTAGCGCCAGCCGTAGCTGGTGGGCTGCACCATGAGCTTGGCGTCGCGGGAGTAGCCGCGGATCCTGGTGGACATTCGGGGCGAGGGGAAGCCGAGGACGTCCGTGCCGTCGTCGAAGTCGTCCATCTTGAGGTCGGCGAGGTTGCGGTGCAGGTAGGAGATGTGGGAGGTGTCGAGGTTGCCCTCCATAGACTGGATGAAGTTGCAGTCGGAGAGGACGCGGTTGGTGATGAGGTGGTCGTCCGGGAGCTGGAGGGCGCGGAAGTTGAGGAAGGGGGGCTGCAGCTCGGCCGGGCCCATGTAGGTCCAGATGGTGCCGCCCTTGTCGACGCAGGGGTAGGCCTTGATCTTGACCTTGTCCTTGAAGTTGGACTCGGCGGGCTCGGAGGGCATGTCGACGCAGTCGCCGTGGACGTCGAACTTCCAGCCGTGGTAGACGCAGCGGATGCCGGACTCCTCGTTGCGGCCGAAGAAGAGGCTGGCGCGGCGATGGGGGCAGTAGTTGTCGACGGCGGCGACGTTGCCGTCGGAGTCGCGGAAGACGACGAGCTCCTCGCCGAGGAGTTTGGCGCGGACGGGCGGGCAGTCGGGCTCGGGGAGTTCCTCGGTGGTGAGGACCGGCAGCCAATAGCGGCGGAGCACCTCGCCCATGGGCGTGCCCGGGCCGACCCTGCAGAGCAGCTCGTTTTCCTCATGCGTCAGCATTGCGTCCTCCTCGACAGCGCTTGCCCCCCGGCCCCTGTCCCATTTGCTTTGCGCGTACGCTATGCCCGCGCGAGAGTGTTGTCAACGGCGGAGCGGACGGGTTCGCGCCGGGGTCGCGAGCGAGCGGCGGTGGGCCGGAGGTGTTGCGGCTGTTGGGCCCGTGCTAGAGTATTCGTGCCCCTTCAATTTCCGGGGGCGTCCTATTTTTGTTGACCGCGCTTCGGAGCGGCCGGGGGGAAGGCGGCGTGAGCATCGAGCAGATGGCGTTCTACCAGAGCAAGCTGGCGTGGGAGATGGACTCGGCGGACACGTACGAGGCGGTGGAGAAGGGCGAGCCGATCGTGGTGGTGGACGGCCGGGCGTCGAGCGCGTACGAGGCCGAGCACATCCCGGGGGCGATCAGCCTGCCGCACAAGGACATCAGCCACACCTCGACGGAGGGGTTGGACAAGTCCAAGGTGTACGTGTGCTACTGCGACGGCATCGGGTGCAACGCGTCGACGAAGACGGCGCTGAAGCTGCTGACGCTGGGGTTCCAGGTGCGCGAGATGATCGGCGGGCTGGACTGGTGGAAGCGGGACGGGTACGCGACGCACGGCCTCGAAGCGGCGGTGGGGAGCGGCGCCGGCTGCAACTGCAACTAGCCGCGACTAGCCAACCATGCGGTCCATCAGCCAGTCATAGGCCCTGTCGCCGCCGAGGCTGCGGAAGAGAAGGGCGGGCCTCGCAAACTGGCCGGCGACGTAGCGCGTCCTGGGCTTTCTCGCGCGAATCGCCCTCGAAACGACCCTGGAGATGACCGAGGGGTGGGAGCCGTTGATGGTGACCCTGTCCCGCCTGGCGTTCATCTTCTCGACGATGCCGGCGTAGACGGAGTTGCCGGAGTAGGCCAGCATCGGGCCGGCTGAGACGTCGCCAAACTCCGTCCGGATGAGCCCCGGCTGCACCACGACCACGTGGATGCCAAAGCGCTTCACCTCCCATCGCAGGCAGTCTGACCACCCCTCCAGCGCGTGCTTGCTCGCGTAGTACCACGACCCCAGCGGGCTGTAGACCCTGCCGCCGATGGAGGAGATGTTCACGATCCTTCCCCGTCCCTGCGTCCGCATGTAAGGGAGAACGAGCTGGGTCAACCGCGCGAGCCCGAACAGGTTGACCTCGAACTGGTAGCGGGCGTCGTCAAGGGGGATGTCCTCCATGGCCCCGTAGAGCCCGAAGCCGGCGTTGTTGACGAGGACGTCGACGCCGCCGCGCTCGGCGGTGATGCGCTCGACGACGGCGACGAGGTCTTCCTCGCGGGTGACGTCCATGCGGAGGACGACGGCGCCGAGGGCCTCGATGTCGCGCATGTTCTCGACGCGACGGGCGGCGGCGTAGACGGCGTGGCCGTCGCGGAGGAGGCGCTCGA
>CAZCPU010000037.1:0-16555 GCA_964499855.1 uncultured Dehalococcoidia bacterium
GGACACGCCGGTGATGGCGTACGCGTCGAAGTACGCGTCGGCGTTCTACGGGCCGTTCCGTGTGGCTGCGGACTCGACGCCGCAGGTGGGCGACCGCCGGGGGTACCAGATGGACCCGGCGAACGCGCGGATGGCGATGCGGGAGCTGGAGCAGGACGCGGCGGAGGGCGCGGACATCCTGATGGTGAAGCCGGCGCTGGCGTACCTGGACGTGCTGCGGCAGGCGCGGGACGCGTTCCCGCACCCGCTGGCGGCGTACAACGTGAGCGGCGAGTACAGCATGATCAAGGCGGCGGGACAGATGGGCTGGCTCGACGAGGGGCGCGTGGCCATGGAAGTGCTGACCGCCATCCGGCGCGCGGGGGCGGACATTCTCATCACGTACTTCGCGAAGGACATGGCGCGCTGGCTGCAAAGGGAGGAGTAATGTCGACGCTGAGGCTGCTCTCGTGGAACGTGAACGGGATCCGCGCGGGGCTCAAGAAGGGGTTCCTGGAGTGGATGGCGGAGGCGGACCCGGACGTGCTGTGCATCCAGGAGACGAAGGCGCACCCGGACCAGCTGCCGCCTGCGCTGAAGGAGGTCGACGGGTATCACGCGTACTTCGCGTCGGCGGAGCGGAAGGGGTACAGCGGGGTCGCGATCTACACGAAGCGGGAGCCCGTGTCGGTGACGGCGGGGTTCGGCGTGGACGAGTTCGACAGCGAGGGACGGACGCTGATCGCGGACTACGGCGACTTCCTGCTGTACGCGGTGTACTTTCCGAACGGCAAGAGCTCGGACGTGCGGCTGGACTACAAGATGCGCTTCTACGACGCTTTCCTGGAGCACATCGACGGACAGACGGCGGCGGGGCGGAACGTGGTCATCTGCGGCGACGTGAACACGGCGCACAAGGCCATCGACCTGGCGCGGCCGAAGGAGAACGAGAACGTGTCGGGGTTCCTGGCAATCGAGCGGGAGTGGATCGACAGACTGCTGGAGCACGGGCACCTGGACACGTTCCGCATGTTCGACGACGGGCCGGGCAACTACACGTACTGGGACATGATCAGCCGGGCGCGTGACCGGAACGTGGGGTGGCGCATCGACTACTTCTACGCGAGCGAGGGGTTGTCGGACCGGATCAAGGGGGCGTACATCCTGCCGGAGGTCATGGGGAGCGACCACTGCCCGGTTGGCATCGACATCGAGGTGAGCGGCTAGCGATGCCGCGGGTGCGCCTGCTCCACCTGCGGCCGCTGGAGGCGGCGGAGCGCATCTCGGCGCTGCACGCGCTGGGGTACGACGTGCTCTTCGACCCGATTGACGACTGGGAGACGCTGAAGCGGGTGTGGCAGATGACGCCGGACGCCTACGTCTTCGACATCACGCGGGCGCCGTCACACATGCGCGAGCTGGCGATCTCGCTGCGGGAGCGGAAGACGACGCGACGGGTGCCGATGGTCTTCGCGGGGGGCGACGCCGAGAAGGCGGCGCGGCTGCGGGAGGCGCTGCCGGACGCGGCGTACGCTTCGTGGGAGGACGTCGGCGGGGCGCTTGCGGAGGCGATCGCGAACCCGCCGGAGTCGCCGGTGGCGCCGGTCGCGGGGTACTCGGGGACGCCGCTGCCCAAGAAGCTGGGCGTGAAGCCGGGGATGACGGTTGCGCTGCTGGGCGCGCCGGAGACCTTCGGCGAGACGCTGGGGCCGCTGCCGGAAGGGGCGTCGCTGGCGTGGGACGGGACGGGGCGGAGCCCGCTGGCCGTGTGGTTTCTCAGGTCGCAGGCGGAGCTCGAGTCGGGGCTGGCGTCGGCGATGGGCGCGGTCGAGGAGCGCGGGGGGCTGTGGATGGCGTGGCCGAAGCGGGCCTCGGGTGTGGCGACGGACCTGACGCAGCAGGCGGTGCGCGAGGCGGGACTGGCGGCGGGGCTGGTCGACTACAAGGTGGCGGCCATCGACGAGACGTGGAGCGGGCTGCTCTTCACGCGTCGCAAGGCGACGTAGGTTAGTCGGGACCCAAATCTACCTCTACAAGGACAGACACACCATGAACAACAACCTGTCTCGGCGGCTGTTCGAGGAAGCGCAGAAGGTGATACCGGGCGGGGTGAACAGCCCCGTGCGGTCGTTCCGGGGCGTGGGCGGCGAGCCGCCGTTCATCCTGCGGGGACGCGGCTCGCGGGTGTGGGACGCGGACAACAACGAGTACGTGGACTACCTGGCGTCGTGGGGGCCGCTGGTGCTGGGGCACGCGCACCCGTCGGTGGTGCTGGCGGTGCAGGAAGCGGCGAGCCGGGGGACGAGCTTCGGGGCGCCGACGCCGGGCGAGGTGGAGCTGGCGCGGCTGATCTGCGGGGCGCTGCCGTCGGTGGAACTGGTGCGGCTGGTGAACTCGGGCACGGAGGCGTGCATGAGCGCGATCCGGATGGCGCGGGCGCACACGGGGCGGTCGAAGGTGGTGAAGTTCGTGGGGTGCTACCACGGGCACTCGGACGGGCTGCTGGTGAAGGCGGGCTCGGGAGCGGCGACGCTGAGCGTGCCGGACAGCGCGGGGGTGCCGGCGTCGTACGCGGGGGAGACGCTGCTGGCGGACTACAACGACATGGAGAGCGTTCGGGCGCAGTTCGCGGCGCACGGCGGGGACATCGCGGCGGTGATCGTGGAGCCGGTGGCGGGGAACATGGGCGTCGTGCCGCCGGCGGAGGGGTTCCTGCAGGGGTTACGGGACATAACGACTGAGCACGGGTCGCTGCTGATCTTCGACGAGGTGATCACGGGGTTCCGGGTCGCGCACGGCGGGGCGCAGGGGCGGTACGGGGTGACGCCGGACCTGACGACGCTGGGGAAGATCATCGGGGGCGGGATGCCGATCGGGGCGTACGGCGGGCGTGCGGACGTGATGCAGCAGGCGGCGCCGCTGGGGCCCGCGTACCAGGCTGGGACGCTCTCGGGGAACCCGGTGGCGGTTGCGGCGGGCATCGCGATGCTGAAGTCGCTGGAGATGCCGGGCGTGTACGAGAGGCTGGAGGAGACGGCGCTCGAGCTGACGGCGGGGCTGCAGGCGGCGGCGGCGTCGCACGAGGCGCCGGTGACGATCAACCGGGTGGGGTCGCTGTTCAGCATGTTCTTCAACCCGGGTCCGGTGGACGGGTGGGAGGCGGTGACGCGGTCGGACGCGGGGGCGTACTCGCGGTTCTTCCACTCGATGCTGGAGCAGGGCGTGTACTTCGCGCCGTCGGCGTTCGAGGCGGCGTTCGTGTCGACGGTACACACGCCGGAGGACCTGGAGCTGACGCTGGCGGCGGCGGAGATCGCGATGGGGCGGGCCGCTGCGGGGTAAGGTCACAAACAAGGAATGCAAAGGGCTCCAACCCAATGGCGGGTTGGAGCCCTTCCAGTTCCGGGAGAGGATGGGGTTAGGCGATGCCCTTGGCGACGAGCTCCCAGTTGACGAGGCGCCACCAGGCCTCGAGGTACTCGGCGCGGACGTTGCGGTAGTCGATGTAGTAGGCGTGCTCCCAGACGTCGCAGGTGATGATGGGGGTCTGGCCGTTGGTCATGGGGTTGCCGGCGTTGCTGGTGTTCTCGATGGCGAGGGAGCCGTCGGCGTTCTTGACGAGCCAGGTCCAGCCGGAGCCGAAGTTGGTGGCGGCGCGCTGGGTGAACTGCTTCTTGAACTCCTCGAAGGACTCGAAGTTGGCGTTGATGGCCGCAGCGACGTCGCCGGAGGGGTCGCCGCCGCCCTGGGGGCTCATGCTGTTCCAGTAGAGGGTGTGGTTCCAGACCTGGGCGGCGTTGTTGAAGATGGTGCCGGCCGGGGCCTTGACGATGATGTCCTCAAGGGAGGACTCCTCAAACTCGGTTCCAGGGATGAGGTTGTTGAGGTTGTTGACGTAGGCCTGGTGGTGCTTGCCGTAGTGGAAGTCCAGGGTCTCGTTGGAGATGTGGGGGGCCAGGGCGTTCATCGCATATGGCAACTCGGGCAGCTCGTGCTTCACAGTTTCCTCCTCTGGGCTGTTTCCGTTGGCGGACGACGCCGGACAGCCGCAGCCGTCGACGGCGCACACCGCAAGGACGGGGGTAGTCTAAACCAGACGTAGGGCGGGTGCAAGATATGGCGTGGACGGTGAAGCGCGGCCGGGACTACTTGAGGGAGGCGATGTCCCGCAGCTGGGAGAGGAGCCAGTGGACAGAGTCCTCGCGCTCAATGGCGGCAGAGAGGAACTCGGAGCGGCGGACGCGCTCCTCGGCCGGCATGACGACGGACTGGTAGAGGGCCTCGGCGGTGCCCTCGATGTCGGCGGGGGAGATGGGGAGGACGCCGTCGCGGAGCTGCTCGAAGGCGCTGGAGCCCTCGGAGAGGACGAGGACGCCGTGGCGGTTGTTGACGACGGGGCCCTCCTTGGCGACGGGGTTCATGCCATCGACGACGGGGTTGACGAGGAGGGTGTCGTAGAGGCGGAGGCCGGCGATGGCCTGGGTGTAGTTGTTCTCCGTAAAGACGTGGATGGGCTGCCAGTTGGGGCTGCCGTGGAGGTTGTTGATCTGGCGGACGAGGGCCTCAATCTCCTCCATGTAGCGCTCGTACTGCTTGGTGTGGGTGCGGGAGGGGACGAGGAAGGCGAGGAAGGTGACGTCCTCCTTCAGCTCCGGGTGGGACTCCAGCATGGTCTGGTAGGCGCGGAAGCCGCGGGTGATGTTCTTGTTGGGCTCGGCGCGGTCGACACGGACGATGGTGTGGTTGGCGGTGTACTCGGAGATCTTGCCGTGGAACTCGGTGGCGCGCTGGGACTCGGCGATGGCGCGGACCTCGTCGACGGCGATGGACATGGGGTAGGAGCGGACGTAGGTGCAGCGGCCGGCGGACTCGACGGTGGCGGCGGAGTAGTCGACAACGGAGCCGGGGATGAAGGCCTCGCAGCACTCGAGGAAGGCGCGGGCGTCCCAGCGGGACTGGAAGCCGACGACGTCGGCGGAGCAGAGGCTGGAGCAGATGGCGGTGCGGATGTAGCCGGGCAGCAGCTGCCACGTGCGGAGGGAGGGCCAGGGGATGTGGAGGTAGTGGGTGATGATGGCCTGTGGGAGCTCCTGGCGGACCATGCCTGGGGTCAGGTAGAGGTGGTAGTCGTGGAGCATGACGATGGGCGGCGGGCCGCCGGCGGCCTCGGCGAGGATGGCGTCGGCGAAGGCCTGGTTGACGGGGGTGTAGCCGGTGGCCCAGGTGTCGTGGACGGTGCTGTCGAGGTTTGGGGTGTAGGCGGGGCTCCACATGGAGTGCTGGAGGAACCAGAGGAGGGGGTTGCAGAAGACGTTGTAGAACTTGTGATAGGCGCGGCGGGGGGTGATGACGTAGCGGGCGGAGACCTTCTGGTTGGGCAGGGGCGAGGGGATGTTGGAGGACTCGGCGGCCTGCTGGGCGCGGCGGTCGCCCTCGCCCATGGCGTTGGCGACCCAGCTGAACTCGAAGTGCTGGACGAGGGAGTTGAGGGCGGTGACGACGGCGCCGGAGCCGCGGCGGGGCTGGGGCTTGCCCTCGGGACTTATGTGGAACTCGAGGGGGCCGCGGTTGCTGGCGACGATGAGGGGACGGTCTTCGAGGAGGGAGGCGCAGAGGGAGAAGAGTTCCTGCTTGCGAGTGTCTTCCGATACCGGTATCTGCATGGTCTGCCCATTCCCCAGGGTCCCCCTGGACACTCTGGCAGATAAGTTCGACCCCTGGCGGCCCAGGGGGTGTTCAAAGGATGTTGGTCTTCCGCAGCTAGAAGGTGCAGTTCGTTGCAACAGTATAACCCCGTCCGCAAGGGAAATGGTAGAGGGATGGGGGCAACTTGTGCGGAAAAGGGGGCTTTGTTATAGTGGAATCCCTCTTCAGTTTGTACGTGGGGATATAGCTCAGCTGGAAGAGCACTTGCATGGCATGCAAGGGGTCGGGGGTTCGAATCCCCCTATCTCCACCACTTATTGCCCCAGAAAGAACGCTCTTCACTTTGCGGTACGGCGGCGGGCTTGGACTCGCACTATCCCCGGCGTGACTACGGGTATGCGGGGAATCGGATACACTCACCTTGGTTTCTCGCTATCGCCGCGAGGTCCGCGGGTCTTTGGCGCGTAGGGGAGCGTTCCGTGCGCGGTTCACGGGTACGGTCAGCGCGGGCCTCGGTTGCGCGGGAGCCCTGCGATAACGAAGGTCGGCCGCAACGGTGGCCGGCACAACGTGAGCCGGTGGCCAATGCTCCGGAGGGCGTGTCCGCTCGCGGGTGGAACGTGGGCAACGAGCATCAGCAGGAGTTTGAGTGTGAGCAACTTTGAGAAACTGCAGGGGCGGTTGGCGGCTGGGGAGACTGTGTTGATGGACGGTGGGATGGGCTCCGAGCTGCAGTTTCGGGGGTATGCGAGCCCCAGCACGTGGTCGGGCGGGCCGATGCTCACGCATCCGGAGCTGGTGAGGGAGATCCACGAGGAGTTCATCGAGGCGGGGGCGGAGATCATCATCACGAACACCTTCGCGACCGGGCGCGACATGCTGGAGGAGGGCGACCTGGGGCACATGGTGGCGGAGGCCAACAAGCTGGGCATCGAGGCGGCTGTGCAGGCGCGGCGAAACGCCGGCGCGGAGGACTCGGTGGTCATCGCGGCCTCCGTGTCGACGATGGCGCCGAAGGAGCACGCGGAGGTCCCGGCGGCCTACGAGCGAGGGCTCGAGACCTACCGGGAGCAGCTGGGGGAACTGGCCAAGGGCGGGCCGGACGTTGCCGTCGGGGAGATGTTGATACGGATATCGGACACGCTGGCGGTGATTGACGCGGCGGCGGAGCTGGGGCTGCCGGTGTGGGTCGGGCTGTCCGTGGTCCGGGACCGGGACGGGCTCTACCTCGGCATCCAAGGCAGGCATGGAGGCGAGAGCCTTCAAGACGCCATGGAGGCCATCAGGGGCAGGGACATCGCGGCGGTCTTCATCATGCACACGCCGGTGGAAGACACGGGGCCCGGGCTGGAGATCGTCAGGGAGCACTGGCAGGGGACACTGGGCGCCTATGCGCACTTTCCGGGCCACGAGGGGCCAACGCCCTGGGAACACGCCCTAGACCCGCAGCAGTACCTGGAGCATGCCAAGGCGTGGAGCGCGCAGGGGGCGCAGATCATCGGAGGGTGCTGCGGCACGGGGCCCGACCACATCCGGGCGATCCGGGAGTGGCTGTCGGGTTCGTAGGGCAGCGGCGGGGGAGGTCCGGGGGTGCGACGCGGCGTCGCCGGCCCGCGCGTGCCGAACCGCACGGTGGTGACGTGGACGCGTTCCCGGGCGGCCTACTGCTTGGGCAAGGGTTGGGCGCCGACTTCCTGGGACAGCAGTTCGGCGACGAGGGCGCGGCCGACCGCGTAGATCGCCGCTCTGACGAGTTCCGGCTCGTTGTAGAGGCGTCGCAGCAGGTCCTCGTTGGCGACGAGGTAGTGGGCCACCATGGAGGCCAGGGCGTCAACGCGGTCCTGGTCGGGTTCCTGCCGGTCAAGCGGGGGCCGCTCAAGCTTGCTGTCCATCATGCCCCTGCTCACCGTGCCCACGAGGGCGTCGAGGACGGGCTGGGTGATCTCGTTCGCCATGATTCTCCCTCTGCGTCTGATGTGAAGGCACGGTACATCGCCCGGCCGCCGGCGCGCAAGGCAGGCGGCCGGGATGCGACGGTGCTCGCGCCGGCGAGATGGCCGGGCCAATCGGGGATCGGGAGCGGTGAACGCATGCGGGGGGGCAGGAATACGCCGAATTTGTAGCAATGATACCAGTATCATTAGTGTTTCATTTGTTGTTGCGGGTTGCGCCCAATGCTATTCTGCATCGCGAGTGGAACAATACCCGCCGCGGACAAGCCAGGCGGGGTGAAATGCTGCCAGGGAGGAGGGGTTGTTGTGACGAAACATGCGGGACTCTCTCTGATGCTGGGCGTGGCGCTGGCCTCTATTGGGTCACTGTTCATGCCGGGGAACTTCCTTATCGCCACGGCGGACCCGATCGACTATGCCTCGACGGTGAACGCGTGGGCGGACAATGCAATCCTGGCACAGTGGATGACGTTCATCATACTCATCGCAATGTTGCTCATGGTCTTCGGTGCGCTGGGCCTCTATCCTCTGGCGAGCACCCAGGGGGGGCTGGCCGGAAGGCTGCTGCAATTCGGCATAGTCGCGTCCATCATCGAATGGAGCATTCTTGTCATCGCGCAGGGCATGCGGCACTTCTCAATCCACCTGCTGCAGCGCGACGACATAGGCCACACCGGGCTGGACTTTGCAGGGGCAGCGCTGGAGGCACACGTGCTCACGATCGCGGTCACGATGGCGTTCCTGGCGCTGTTCCCGATCGCGACGTTCCTTACGGGCTACGGGCTCGCCGCGCGGTTCGGGTCGATGGACATCTACAAGATCGCCAGCTACGTTTTGGTGATCGGCGGACTGGTGGGGTTTGTCAACTTCATCGTTGCGCTGTACTTGCCGGAATTCGGCGTTAACTTGCTGCTGTACGTGAACAGCGCAGTCCTGTGGATCGGAGGGGGCTGCCTGTTCATCATCGGGTTGGGCATGTACAAGGAACGGAGCGAGCTGACGGCGGACGCGGCCTAGAGGCAGCGCGGCGCCCGGTCTTCGGGACGCCCAGCGGGCTTCACATCAACCGTACCCAAAGGGTGCGCGGGTCAGGAGTTGGCCCGCGCACCCCATTTGTTTCAAGGAGCACCGACATGGCGCAGATCCAGTTTGGAGTCCAGTACAACGGCGTCTCCATGTCCAGCGTGATCGGGCCGGTGGAGTTCGCGCGGAGGATGGAGGGGCTGGGGTACCGGTCGTTCTTTGTGCCGGAGCTGGAGACGCTGGCGACGCTGGACCCGTTCATCCTGCTGGCAGCCGTCGCGCAGCACACGGAGCGGATGCGGCTGGGAACGGGCGTCGCGGTGCTTCCGTTCCGTTCGCCGTACCAGACGGCGAAGATTGCGACGTCGATCGACGTGCTATCGGGCGGGCGGATGGTGCTCGGACTGGGGTCCGGGGGCGTGTTCAACAACGACTTTGTCGTCGAGGGCGTGCGGCCTGAGGACCGTCGCTCGCTGACGGACGAGGGGTTGGAGCTGGTGCGGCGGCTGCTGTCGGAGGAGCGGGTGACGCACAGCGGGGCTCACCACAAGATGGAGGACGTGGCGCTGGAGCCGCAGTCGGTGCAGCAGCCGCACCTGCCGATCTGGACAGGCGCGATGTGGAACGGACGGTTCTCACGCCGGATGCTGGAACGGACGGCGAAGTGGGGCGACGGCTTCCACCCGCACGGGATGACGCCGGAGGGCTACGCGGAGGGGAAGGCGGCCATCGAGGAGATGGCGGCGGGGCTGGGGCGGGACCCGTCGCGGCTGGAGTGGTCGTGCAACATGTACCTGTGCATGGGGGCGAGCCGGGAGGCGGCCATGGAGGAGGTGCGCCGGGCGATGCGGCAGCGCTTCGGGGAGGACGCGTGGGAGCTGGACCCGGACACGCTGCTGCTGGGCACGGCGGCGGACTGCGTCGAGAGCATCGAGGCGTTCGCGGAAGCGGGCGTGGGGCACTTCGTGATCAACGCGATGTGCGGGCCGGAGGCGCTGGTGGAGAACTATGAGCGGTTCTCGGCGGAGGTGATGGGGCGGTTCTCGTGAGTGCGCGCGCGTTGTGCGACGTGGGAGTGGTTGGTATAGTGGGAAGATACGAAATGGTATCTTCAGAGAATTAACTATGGCAACCATTTGGGAAATACAGCCGGAAGTGACCGCTACTGTTGTTGAGGGGTCCTTTTGGAACGGCCTCACTGTTGACGCTCGTGCTGCGCTCTGGCGCGTTGACGAGCGAACCAAAGAATTGGTGGAGCCCCTTACACGCGTGGAGTCTCTAGTTGATGGAGAGGAATTCGTGAGCTCCGCCATACCAGAATATCGGAGTCTCGCTGGTCAGTGGACACGGTTGCTTCAAGACTCAGGCGTTACAGCAACTCAGTTGGCTAATGACTACCAAGAGAGGAATGCAATTCTCTACAGTTGGCAATTGCCTACTGCCGACGACAAAGCCTGTTGGCAAAGCACCCTTGATTCCGAGGCCGCTTACGTGGCTTGGCTAGAACGGTTACAGGGTCTTGCCCCACGAAGCGATTTACGCATCAGGGGCAACCAATTGGCAGCGGAAGCTACAATGCCCCTTCTGCAGTTTCTCATTGTAAAGAGGGCAATAGTTTTGGCGATGTCGCTTGATCCCGGTCCGTCACCAAAGACTGTTTCTACTCTTATCAACCTTGCCGACAATTGCATGAGCGAAATTGAAGACATCTTCTTAGGCCAAGCGCGTGGAAGTGATGATGACGATGAGGTTGTGTCGCTAGCCGAAGTACGGGCAAAGATTGACCTTTAGCGTCTCCTTCACCAAGCGGGCCGATGGTGAGTTTTCCGACATCTACAAATCTGTCAGCCCCGCTGTACGCCGCAACTTGGACGCTGCCATTGAACGATTACAGGACGACCCGTACCCTCGCCAAAATCCCGGTGCTGGTCAGGACGTGGTAATTCAGTTACAGAGCGAGAGTAATCGCTGGCGGATCAGGGTTGGCAACTATCGCATGGTTTACCGTATCGAGGGGGCAGACGTGACGATTGTGCGCGTTGCGCACCGATCCGAGGTCTACCAGAATCTGTAGCGCCGTCTGCCTACAGTTCCTCCAGCGCGCCCTTCCACGCTGCTATGGTCTGCTCGACCTCTTGTTCTCCGTGGACTGTTGAGACGTAGTACTTGGTGTGGTTCTTGTAGATGCCGCGGGCGCGGAGGAGGGTGTTGAAGCGGAGCAGCTTGGCGTGGTCGCGGTCGAGGGAGGCGCGGTAGTCCTCGACTGGGTGCTCGGCGAAGACGACATCGAACATTGGGGCGTCGCCGAGGACCTGGGCGGGGATCTCGGACTGGCGGAGCAGGTCTTCGAGGGCGGACTTGAGGCGGTTGCCGGTGGCGAAGAGACGCTCGTAGGCGCCGGGCTCGCGGAGGACCTCAAGGGTGGCGAGGCCGGCGACGGCGGCGACGGGGTTGCCGTTGAGCGTGCCCTGCTGGGCGACGTAGGCGTCGCGGCCGGGGGCGGGGGCGAAGTAGTCCATGATCTCGGCGCGGCCGGCGATGGCGGAGAGGGGGAAGCCGCCCGCCACGGTCTTGCCAAGGGCGCAGAGGTCGGGCGTGACGCCGTAGTACTCCTGGGCGCCGCCGTAGGCGAAGCGGAAGCCGGTGACGATCTCGTCGAAGATGAGGGGCACGCCGTACTGGGAGCAGACGTCGCGGAGACCCTCGAGGAAGCCGTCCTTCGGGGCGAAGGTGCGCTGCAGGGGCTCGATGATGACGCCGCCGAGTTCGTCGTGGTAGCGCTCGATGATGGCGGAGGCGGTCTCGATGTCGTTGAACGGCGCGACGAGCATATCGCCGGCGGCGGAGGCCGGGATGCCGAGGCCGTCGGGCGCCGGGGCGGGGAAGGGTTGGAGGTCAGCGGCCGTTGGGGTGACGCTCATCATGGCGTGGTCGTGGGTGCCGTGGAAGCCGCCCTCGAACTTGAGGACCTTGTCGCGGCCGCGGTAGGCGCGGGCGACGCGCATGGCGTAGAAGGTGGCCTCGGCGCCGCTGCTGGCGAAGCGGACGCGCTCGGCGCAGGGGACGGCGCGGATGATCTCCTCGGCGAGGAGGAGGGCGTGCTCGTTGAGGCCGAAGTACGTGGTGCCCTTGGATAGCTGCTCCTCGACGGCCTCGACGACCCTGGGGTGGGCGTGGCCGATGAGCATGGGGCCGGAGCCGAGGACGTAGTCGATGTACTCGTTGCCGCTGACGTCCCAGACGCGGGGGCCGCTGCCGCGGGCGATGACGGTGTCCATGGAGATGATGTTGCCGGTGCTGCCGCCCGGCAGGACCCGCGCCGCCAGGTCCAGCAGTTGTTGCTCGCGCGCTCCCACGTTGTCCCGCGCCATGAAGGCCTCCATCCATTGCGTTAGTGTTGCTCGCACTATACCGCATGTGGACGAGCCCGTGTGTAACCACTGCCGGCGGGCCGCTTAACAGCCGCTCACCGGGTGGGGTATGCTGCCCGCGGCGCACTTCTGCAAACGAACACCATTGCGACATCGGAGGACGAGATGCGGCAACGACCCATTGGGAAGCTGGGAACGGCCAGCGCGCTGACGCTCGGCGGAGGAGGTCTCGGTCGAATCTGGGGACCGACGACGCGGGAGGAGTGCGTGGCGACGGTGCGGGAGGCGGTCGAGTCGGGCATCGACGTGCTGGACCTGGCGCCAAGCTACGGCAACGGGGAGGCGGAGAGCGTCATCGGCGAGGCGTTCGGGGGATCGCTGCCGGCGGGCGTGCGGGTGACGACCAAGTGCCGGGTGGGGGCGACGCCGCCGGAACGGGTGTACGACCTGCTCTCGGAGAGCCTTGCGGGAAGCCTGGAGCGGATGAAGCTGGAGCGGGTCGACGTCATGTTCCTGCACAACGCCGTGACGCTGGACAGCGAGGGCGGCGACCGGCTGACGACGGTCGAGACGGTGGTCGAGGGCGTGGCGCCGGCGTTCGAGCGGCTGATTGCGGAGGGGCGCATCGGGCACTGGGGGCTGACGGGCATCAGCCACGCCGACGCGCTCATTCACCTGTTGGAGAAAGGGCCGCGACCTGACTTCATCCAGTGCATCGCGAACCTGCTGGACTCGGCGGGCGGGCTGCTGCAGGGGGACGGGCCCGCACGGCCGCGGGACATCATCGCGGCGGCGAACGCGAACGGCGCCGGGGTCATGGGC
Source organism: uncultured Dehalococcoidia bacterium (assembly GCA_964499855.1). GTDB lineage: Bacteria > Chloroflexota > Dehalococcoidia > Lucifugimonadales > UBA1127 > UBA1127. The sequence goes on from CAZCPU010000037.1 coordinate 12,794, forward strand.
ATCCGAGCGGTGCAGGCGGGGGCGCTGACGGACGCCATCGACCGGCCGCTGCCGGAGGGGCACTCGGAACTGGCGGACTACGCCCGGGCGGCGCCCTTCCGCGCGCTCGCCGCGGAGGCGGGGCAGAGCGCGGCGTACCTGGCGCACGCCTATGCGCTCTCGATGGAGGGCGTGTCGACGGTGGTGCTCGGGGTCAAGAACCGCGAGGAGCTGCGGGAGTGCGTCGCGGCGGAGGCCGCGGCGCCGCTGGACGCGGGGCTTATGGCGCGCATCGACGCCGCGGCGGGGCGGGCCGGGTAGCAGGGAACGTCCGCGCCACCTCGCGCGTTATTGTCTATACGGCTCCCGCCGCATTGGTGAAGGGGTTTTTGTTCGTTACTCTTCAAGATGTCAGCGCGGAGAGTCAGTTCGCTTTAACGAAGGCGCTGCACTGGACTGCCTTTGTTGTAGATACGGGGCCATACGAGCATGTTCGGCTTCCTGCGTCCAAGTCCCACGCTGACCAATGACGACGTGCGCTCCAGCCTGCGCATGATGATCTGGGACGGCGTGACCAGCGAGGCGCTGGCGACCATCCAGATCATGGGGTACCTGGCGGCCTATGCGCTGGCGCTGGGGGCCAACAACCTGCAGGTGGGCATCGTCTCGGCAGTCCCCTTCGCGTCGCTGGTGGTGCAGCTGCCGGCCATCCTCATCATCGAGCGGTTTCGCGCGCGGAAGGCCATCGGGCTGCCGGCGTGGCTGCTGGCGCAGCTCCTGATGATCCCCGTGGCGGCGGTCCCCTTCTTCATCGACGTCCCGAGTTCCCTTGCGGTGACAGCTGTCATCTTCCTGCTCGCGTTCCGCGGCCTGTTCGCACCGATGTGGATCACGGCGTGGATGAGCTGGATGCACGACCTGGTGCCGCAGCAGCTGCTGGGGGGCTACTATGGCCGGCGGCTGGCGGCGAGCACCGCGGTGCTGGCGGTGTTGGGGCTGGGGGCGAGCTTCTTCATCAGCTGGTGGGAGGGACGCGCGCCGGCAGGGGAAGAGGCGTACGGGTACTCGATCTTCTTCATTGCGGGGGCGCTGACGCTTGGGGTTATCGGCCCGGCCATGGTCGCGCGGGCGAAGGAACCGCTGATGCCTGCCGCGCCGGAGGCGAAGCAATCGCCCATCGGCGTCCTGACGGAGCCGCTGCGGGACAAGAACTTCTCGCAGTTGCTGCGGTTCCTGTGGGTCTGGGGGGTGGCGTCCAACATCGCGATCCCGTTCTTCGTCGTCTACATGCTGACGGACCTTGACCTAGCGCTACCGGTCGTCATGTCGCTGGTGGTGCTGAGCAACGTGACGCACGTCCTTTTCGTGCGGGTGTGGGGGCCGATGGCGGACCGGGTAGGCAGCAAGGCGGTGATGTCGATGTCGGCGTCGCTGTTCCTGCTGGTGTTCCTGGGGTGGGTCTTTGTGGCGCACACGGAAAAGCACGTGCTGACCATGCCGCTGCTCATCATGCTCAACGCGTTCGTGGGCATCGCGCGCGGGGGCATCTTCCTCACGATCAACACGCTTGCGCTGAAGATTGCGCCGGACCAGAAGGCGACGGCCTTCCTGGGCGTCGCGAGCATAGCGGCGTATGCGAGCATGGGCATCGGGCCGCTCATCGGGGGATACCTGGCGGACTACTTCGCGACGAAGACGCTGCGGTTCGACTTCACGTGGGTCTCGCAGAGCGGCGCGGTTGAAATACCGGCACTGCAGCTGGTGGGGTTCGACTTTGTCTTCGTCATTGCGTTCATCTTCAGCCTGATGTCGCTGAACCTGCTGGTTGCACTGCGGGAGGAGGGCGAGATCCCCCGTGACGTGGCGCTGGCGGAGCTGATGGCGCACGCGACGCCGGCGAGGCGGGCGCTCACGTCGCTGCCGGTGCTGGGGTCGCTGACGTCGCTGTCGTACGGGTACCTGAAGCGGCTGCCGGGGGCGGACGTGGCGCTGGGGGTGACGGCGTACCAGCTGGCGGCGTCGACGCAGGCGGCGGTGACGTCGGCGGGGAAGGGGCGGATGCTGGTCCGCGAGGTTGCGCAGGCGGTGGGCGACGCGGTGGACGACGCGCTGGAGGACGTTGGTGACTTCGCGGGGCATGGGCTCGAGCTGGCCCGGCACGCGACACGGGGCGCGGTGCAGGTGGGCGACGACCTCTCGGACCAAGTGGGCCGCGCGGCCAGGGGGGCCGTGCTGGGGACGCTGCGGACGCTGACCAAGCGGCAGGTGCCCTTCCTAGTGGCGCTGCGCGGGGCGGGCTACGGCGTGGTGCAGGGCGCCGTGGAGGGCGGATTGAGCGCGGGCGAGGCGTCGACGGAGGCGCTGGAGGCTGCTCGGCAGGCAGCGCGGGAGCTGGGCGTGTCCGAGCAGGCGGCGGACACGGCGCTGGCGTCGGGGATGCTGGAAGCGGCAGAGGCCTCGGGCGAAGAGGCGCTGCTGGAGGTGCGGGGGGCGCTGCTCACGGAGCTGACGGGGGTCTGGGAGTATGGACCGGACGAGGGTGCGGACGAGCCGGCGGGGGACGACGCCTCACCCGGCGGCCAGGGGGCCGGGGGTTAGCGGGGGCATCTCCATCTCCTTCTGGAAAGAAGCCACCAATCCAGCAATTCACTACTGTCACCAGAACATTTATAAAAGGCAGAATTTCCCCATTGACTTATGCCTCAAGCGGGCTATAGATTCCAGTTTGTTGATACGTGAAGGTCAGCGAAGGTGTGACTGAGACGTGGCATTTGAGCTGACCCGTTAGGGCTGGGGTCTTAAGATAAATGGTGGCGACTGCCACGTGGATATGGCGGGCGAGGCTTGTGTGGAGGCGGATAGTCCACAGAGACCTTCCCGGCCCACGTGGAGTGACGCCGATTGAATGGGGGAATCCAGCCTTCACTGCCGCGCTCTCCCGCGGTTCTTCCTCTTCTCGCTTCACTCCTCATTTCGTTTGGCCTCCTCAATGCGCCCCTTGTCGCCCAAGAGGGCACAATCGGTGACCGGCTGACGGACTCCGACATCGACTCGCTGCCCGGGACGGGGAACAAGAGCGCCCGTGGCGTGTGCTCCGATGGGACGACGCTGTGGGTCGTAGAGGAGCGGGCGCTGAAGCTCTTCGCCTACTCGTTGGAGGACGACGTGCCGACGCGCGACGAGGATGGCGACATTCAGCTCGACGTCTACGAGAACTACTCGCCGGGCGACTGCACCACGGACGGGACCACGATCTGGGTCGCGGACAGCGCCGCCCACAAGCTGGTGGCATATGACGCGGCGAGCGGAGAACGGGCGTCGGACAAGGACCTCGACGGGATGGGCGACGCGGGGAACGATCGATTCGTGGCCGCAGCCAACGACTCGTCGACCATGTGGGTCGCCGACATCACGGACTCGCTGCTGTACGCGTACTCGCTGGCGGACGGCTCGCGCGACGATGGGAAAGACATCACGCTGCACCAGACAGGGCTGAGTCCGGTTGGCCTCTGGACGGACGGCGCGACGATGTGGGTGGCGGATAGCGCCAACGCGCACATTTTTGCGTACGAGCTTGGCACCGGGGACCGCGACACGGAAAAGGAGTTTGCAGCGAGCGACGCGCCGAACGTGCAGGGCATCTGGTCCAACAGGAGGGTCATGTGGGCCGCCAACAGACTGGACCGGAGCGATTCAGGCAACAAGGTCCTGGCCTATCGGATGCCGGCGTCCGCTTCCACGGATGCGTCGCTGAGCGGGCTGTCGCTGAGCGGGGTGACGCTG
>CAZCPU010000038.1:0-16534 GCA_964499855.1 uncultured Dehalococcoidia bacterium
GTCGCGCTGTACCAGAACTCCCCGTCCCAGCCGTCGCCTCCCGGCGGCGAGCCCTCCACCGTGACCTCCGCAAACCCCGCGCGCCGGACCGTGTCCGCGTACTCCGTGTCGGGCAGCGAGCCCGAGATGCAGCCGCTCAGCAGCGCCATGTCGTCCAGCTCCGCCTCCGTGACCGGCCGCGTCAGCACGATGTCCGACACCACCAGCCGCCCGCCCGGCCGCAGCACGCGGAACGCCTCGCGGAACACGGCGTCCTTGTCCGGCGCCAGGTTGATCACGCAGTTCGACATGATCACGTCCACCGTCGCGTCCTCCAGCGGCAGCGCCTCGATGTCCCCGTGCTTGAACGTCACGTTGCCCAGCCCCAGCTTCGCCGCGTTCTCCGTCGCCTTGTCGAGCATGTCCTGCGTGAAGTCCACGCCGATGACCGCCCCCGACGCCCCGACCTGCTCCGCCGCGAGGAAGCAGTCGAGCCCCGCGCCGCTCCCCAGGTCGAGCACCGTCTCGCCGGCCCGCATCCCCGCCAGCGCGACGGGGTTCCCGCACCCGAACGTCACAACGCTCCCCGGCATCTTCTCCAGCGCCTCCGCCGGGTACGCCGCCAGCGCCTCGGCGTCGCCGCCGCAGCAGCTCGCGTCCTCCGCGACCGTCTCCCGCAGCCGGTCCGCGTACGACTGCGACACCAGCACCTTGAGTTCAATTGGTGACTTCATGTTGCCTCCTTTTGATGGAAAATGGTTAGTGAATCTGAAACGGCCCGTCCAGCCCCTCGGCCGTCATCCAGCTCTCCTCGACCGCGTCCACCCGCGACCCCGGCGGCCCCCGCCGCACCTGCGCGAGCAGCGCCTCCAGCGACGCCCGCGGCCCCTCGGCCACCACCTCGACGGTGTCGCCGTCCGGCATGTTGCGCGCCCACCCGCTCACCCCGAGCGACTGCGCATGACGCTGCACAAAGGCGCGAAAGTAGACGCCCTGCACCCGCCCTCGCGCCAGCGCATACAGCCGCCCGCCCCCGCTCGCCCTGAGCCTGTCGAAGGGTCCGCCCCCGCCCACCGCGCGCTAGGCCGGCCCGACGAGGATGTCGTCGCCCTCGACCTTCACCTCGAACCGCTGCACCGGCAGCACCGCGGGCCCGTTTTCGACGGCGCCGGTCGTGATGTCGAACTGGCTGCCGTGGTACTCGCACTCCACCACTTCGCCGTCCAGCTCGCCGCGGCTCTCGATCATGGGCAGCTCCGCGTGCGGGCACGTGTTGCCCACCGCGAAATAGCTGCCGCCCACGTTCCCGACGATGACGGGCGTCAGCCCCACCTCGACCTTCACCACCTCGCCCGGCTGCAGGTCGGACACCTTCAATACGGCTTCAAAATCGGCCATTGCCCCCTCCCCTGTGTCAACGAGTACCCCGGGCCTTCGCTGCCCGTCCGTGAAGCACATCGCCGGCCCGCGAAGGCCGGCGATGAATGGTCGGCTGAAGTTGCGGTTATTCCCAGGCCCGGTTGTCGACGGTGCTCTCGTACGTCGCGCCGGGGGTCACCAGGTCCGGGTAGCTCAGCATCCAGTTGTACGTGTAGTCGAACCGCTCCCGCGTGTAGGGCACCGGCGGACCGTACAGCAGCCGCCATGCCTGCAGCTCGCCGGGCTCCAGCAGCCCCTTGGCCTCCGCCAGGAAGTAGTGCTCGTACTTCTCCGGGTTGTTGTTGATCATCTCCGCCGCGACGGCCTGCGCGCGGAACATCGCCGCCAGCGTCGGCCCGTCCAGCTCGTCGCCCGCCGCTTCGCTGCGCGTCGAGTGGCTCTCCATGATGATGCGGAACCCCTGCTTCTGCGCCACGCTGATCCACGGCTCCATGAACGACCCCGCCGCCACGTCGCCGTTCGCGATTGCGTCCAGCCGCTCCTGCATCGTGCCCGCGTTGGTGATCTTGATGTGGTCCTTGGCGACGAATCCCTCCAGCAGCTTCAGCGTGGTGAAGTGCGAGCCGTTGTACGGGCTGACCGCGATGGGCACGTCCTTGAACTGCTCCGGCTCGTAGAAGTCGCTGTTGGGCCGCGTGATGATGGCGAAGGTCGACATGGCCGAGCCCAGCGCCACGATCTTCGCCGCGCGCTGGCCCGCGTCCTCCGCCTCCACCGTCCGCTTCATGATGCCCCACTCGCACATGCGGAACTGGTCGACGTCGCCCGTGTTGTACAGCGACTCCATCGTCCGGTCGAAGATGACGTCGCGCATCGCCTGCCGGTCCGCGCCCACCTGCGCCGTCCCCGGCGTCGTCACCACCTCGACGTCCAGCCCCTGCTCGTTGAACAGCCCCTCGTCGCGCGCCACCAACACCGCCAGGTCATGGACGGCGTTCATCATGGAGACCCGCACCTTCTTCAGGTCTGCCTGCGTAGTCATGCCTTGCCTCCCCTGTTTCTATGGTGCTGCCGCCAATTGTTCCATTTGCGCCCCCCGCCGTCAATTGGCGCGGGCGCACGCCACCGCGCGAAGAAACGGGCCTCGCTCCCCGTTCGCCCCGGGCCTGCAGAGGGGCCCCCGGGCCTACGCCTTCCCCCCTCAATGGGGAAGAGCCTGCCCCGTACTGGATACGGCGTTGGGATGGGGGTATGTCCACAGTTCGCCCTGAGCCTGTCGAAGGGCCCTATGGCTACCCCTTCCCCCTTCTAGGGGGAAGGCTGGGATGGGGGTTCGTCGCCTACGACGCGAGCCCCTGCCGCACGCCCCACGGGTCCGAGGGCATCGCAACGCCGCGCTCGCTCGCCAGCGCCGACGCCCGCTCCGCCCCTGCCGCCGCCCGCTCCAGCTGCCAGTCGCCCAGCTCCAACCCGAGCCCGTCCACCATGCGGACGCGGAAGTTGAAGTACGCGCACACGTGGGCGATATCCAGGATGTCGCGGTCGGACCACCCGGCGTCCTTCAGCCCCTGGAAGTCCTGCTCCGTCATCATGCTCGGCGCCAGCGTGAGCTTCTCCACCCACTCCAGCATCACCCGCTCCGCCTCGGACAGGTCCGCCTGCCGCCAGTCGTCCTTCACCTGCTCCGTCGTCAGGTCGTCGCCGCCCTCTTGCCGCAGAAACTCTGCGTGCGCGACCGTTCAGAACCGGCAGTTGAGCGTCGCCGACGTCACCGTCGCGATCATCTCCCGCTGCGCCGTCGAGAGCCGCGACTCGCCCCGCATGACCTCCCACATGAGCTCGGCCGTGTGCCACATCGCCTTCGGGTTCAGGCTGTGCAGCATCGGCGGGGTCGCCGGCGGGCTGGTGGTCGCCTCCCGCGCCTGGTTGATCGCCTCGCCCGCCCGCTGCGCCGCGAGCTTCCGGTAGACCTCCTTCAGCTCCCCTTCCGCCTCTTCCGGGCGGATGATCTTGATCCACGGCATGGAATCCCCCTTGTGCTCGTCTGCTATCTGCTGGGATGTGGCCCATGACAGCACCGCGTAGTGCGATTGTCAACCGGCCTCGCGACGCATGCCCGGCCCCCTCACCCCGGCCCGGCAATCCAGTCGATTCCCGCCCGGCACGCATACGCCACTGCGACTTACTTCACCACCTTGCCCGCCAGCGCCACCGCGAGCCCCGGCGCCGGGACGAGGATGGACGCCAACCCGTCGAGGTTGACGGCGAAGGCTCCCGCGTAACCCACGCCCTCCACGTCCAGCCGACCCGTCGCCCACATGACCGTGCTCAGCGCGACGGACGCGATGGCAACCGTCCAGATCGCGACCCGGAACACCGTCGAGTGCACGGCGAGCCAGTCCGCAACGGCGCTGTGTTGGCGGTCTGGCTGCGTCTCGTCGTCCGCCACTGGCCATTCCCTCCGCATGCCGCGCCAACAGGCTGGGCGTCGTTGCCATCGGCCCGGCCAACCCCCTCCCCGCCGATGTGCTACCCTTTGCGTCATCTACAGACCCTAAGGAGGCGCCCCATGGCAATCTGGATGAACATCTTCATGGAAGCCGTCGAGGGCCGCGGCGACGAGCTCGCCGCGAGCTACGCCGCCCGCAACCCCGCCATCCGCGAGGAGCCCGGCTGCATCAACTTCTCCTTCTACCGCAACGTCGAGAACCCCGACCAGTTCATCCTCCACGAGGAGTGGGAGAACGAGGCCGCCCTCGACGCCCACCGCATCCTCGTGCAGCAGCAGGGCGTCGACATCTCCCACCTCCGCAAGGGCTCCTTCCACCGAGAGTACGTCAGCATCATCTAGCGCCCCGTCGTCGTCGGCCCTGCCATTTGCGCGTTGTGCCCGTGCCTCCTGCGCCCGTACGCTCGCCGCATGAGTCACGGGAGCAGGACCCCCATGCCCAAGGCCCGCGGAGTTGACTGCCGCGGTCCAATGCAACACAACCCGTTTCCCCTACGAGTTGCCTCCTGCACCTCAATGCGGCTCAATGAAACAACCTCGGCTCCAGCTACGATCAGCGGCCGGTTGTTTCCCCTTTCCACGCATTCAACCTCAATATGGGATCGGGCTTCCCGGATTGCGATTGCCCAAAAAAAACTTCTGCGCAACACAACTCAATTGGCGCTAACCGCCGACCCTGCCCCCGGCCACGCAAGGGCCGAGGGGCCCGCATTCCCCGTGCTACAATAGTGTGCGTCCGCGAATGAACTACAACTGGAAGGTGTGCAATGGCCTGGAACGGCTGGACTGTCGTCGACATGGACTCCCACGTCCGGGAGGAGCCGGCGAAGCTGTACGGCGACTACATCGACGCCGACTACCGTGACAAGTTCGAGCGCATGAAGCGCGCCCTCGACTCCAACGCCGAGAAGGGCGTCGGCGCCGCCATCGCCTCCAGCCGCTACGCCGTCGTTGCGCCAATCGTCTCCGACAACCCCATGGGCGACCGGGACGGCTTCGGCAGTGTCGGCCGCGAGTTCATCCTCCAGCACACCGGCGGCCGCCGGAACTTCGGCCGCCCCGACCGTGGCGAGCTCCGCCCCATCGACCAGTCCGTCAGCTGGGACTACAAGGCCCGCCTCCAGGGCATGGACGATTCCTACGTCGACATCGACGTCATCTTCCCAACGCACGTCTCCAGCTACTGCGCCCTCCACGACGTCGGCTTCGAGAGCGCCCTCTACCGCGCCTACCACCGCTGGGTCCACGACTTCGCCGCGCAGGCTCCCGACCGCCTCAAGTGGACGGTCGTCGCCAGCATGCGCGACCCCCTCGAGGCCTGCGGGGAGATCCGCCGCTGGGCCGGGGACAAGACGATGGTCGGCATCTACATGCCCCCCAACGGCCCCAACAACATGCTCCTCGACGACCCCTCGCTGCTGCCCATCTACCAGGTCGCCCAGGACCTTGACCTGCCCATCCTCATCCACGGCGGCACGGCCCGTCCGCCCTACCAGCCCGGCACCTTTGACCTGCAGGGCACCTGGTTCCTGCAGCACGGCCTCTCCAACCCCTGGGCCGGCATGGCCTCCATGGGCGCCCTCGTCGGCGGCGGCATACTCGGCCGCTTCCCCCGCCTCCGCGTCGCCGTCGTCGAGACCGCGGCCGGCTGGGTCCCCGCGGCCCTCGACAGGTTCGACGCCCACTACATCATGTCCCCCGGCCATGTCCCGCTCCTCCGCGAAATGCCCAGCGACATCGTCCGCAAGAGCGGCCAGTACTTCCACGGCATCGACACCTGGGAGTCGACCCTCGACTACGTCGTCCAGCGCGTCGGTGAGGACGTCCTGCTCTTCGCCTCCGACTGGCCCCACGGCGACACCGCCTGGCCCGAGGCCGTCAGCCAGGTCGCGGAGTGGGAGACCATCACCGACACCGCCAAGCGCAAGATCCTCGGCGAAAACGCCCTCCGCCTCTGCAGCCGCATAGACGCGTAGCGGTCTGGCCGGCGCGCCGAGAATCAGGGATAATCGGATAGTCATGGTTACAATGCAGGAATTGCACCGCCTCTTTGGCGCATTGGACGATGCCGGCTGCACCGCCATGTCCCAATCGGACGACGCTCTCAGCGCATTGCGTCACGTCAATCCTGACGCCGCGGAGCGTCTGGAGCACATGAAGACCCTTGAAGCCGGTTGGTATGAAGAGGGCAGCCTGCCCATCTCCCCTCAGGCCATAGACACCGCGGCGCGGGTGATCCTTGTGGCCCACGGGCTGTACGGCTCACGGCTCAAGCCGCCATTTCCCGCGCCGGGTCAGGACGGCGACGTCGAAATCGATTGGGATGGTGAGCGGGTCTTCCAGCTCATGCTCATGATCCCGCCCGATGGTTCCCCGGTTCGGTTCCTCCTTGAAACGCCTGATGCCGCCGGTGGGTTTTCCGATTGGGAAGGTCACATTCCCGGTGATGGGTCCCTGCAGGAATTGCTTGCCTGTATCCTGATTCCTTGAGGTGCCCCAGTGCATCCATCCTCAACCGGTCGCTTCCCCCGGCCGTTGACCCCAAACGATGTGTTCTACCGCGCTGTACGTCCGGAAGATTTGCTCCACACCGGTATGCTCAGCCCTCAGGCTTTTTCGCAAGCCAGCGCCACCCGAAAACTCTCCGTGGACTGGGGCGGCATGTGCAGCCCACAGGAAACCTACGACCGCTGGCCCCATTGGGGCGTGGGCCGCGCCGTTGCCTCCCTCACCGCGCAGCAATGCTGGGACTGCCAACAGCAGATCGAGTACTCTCCAACGCCAAGCAATCCCGCCCATTCCGACGTGTTCGACCAACAAGGCAGAACCATCGGGCGCGACAAGATCCGAAGGATGCTCACCCGCGGTGCATCCCTTGTAGTCCCGCCCCAGTCCTAGCGCTCGCCATGGCTCACTGGCAGTCCCGCGCCGGTTGCCTGTATCCTGTTTCTGCAGGTCGTTCCTATCCCAACTCAGTTGCGTCAGGGGGTCGCGCCATGGAGCTTGCCGAACGCATGGGCCGCCTCGGCACCGAGTCCGCCTTCGAGGTCCTCGCCCGCGCCAAGGCCCTCGAGGCCCAGGGCGTCGACGTCGTCCACCTCGAGATCGGCGAACCCGACTTCGAGACCGCCCCCCACATCAAGGCCGCCGCCATCGACGCCCTCGAGTCCGGCTTCACCCACTACGTCCCCACCGCCGGCATCGCAGAGGTCCGCCAGGCCGTCGCCCGCAACGCCGGCGAGCGCCGCGGCCTCGAGTACGACTGGCAGCAGGTCATCGTCACCCCCGGCGCAAAACCCATCATGTTCTTCACCCTGCTCGCCCTCGCGGAGCCCGGCGCCGAGATCATTTACCCCGACCCCGGCTTCCCCATCTACGCGTCCATGGTCAACTTCTGCGGCGCCAAACCCGTCCCCATGCCCCTCCGCGGCGAGCTCGACTACCACCCAGACCTCGACGAGTTCGCCTCCCTCGTCAACGAGAACACCCGCCTCGTCATCCTGAACTCCCCCCACAACCCCTGCGGCTCCATCCTCTCCGCCGAGGAGATCGCCGCCATCACCGAGATCGTCCGCGACCGCTCCAACGCCTACGTGCTCTCCGACGAGGTCTACAAGGACCTGCTGTACTCCGGCACGCACGTCAGCATCGCCGCCATGCCCGGCATGCAGGACCGCACCATCATCCTCGACGGCGTCTCCAAGAGCTACGCGATGACCGGTTGGCGCCTCGGCTACGGCGTCTTCCCGCAGCCCCTCGTCGAGGGCGTGACGAAGCTCGCCGTCAACAGCGTCTCGTGCGCCAACGCCTTCTCGCAGATGGCCATGATCGCCGCCCTCGAGGGACCGCAGGACGCCGTCAGCGCCATGCGTGAGGAGTTCCTGAAGCGAAGGGACGTGGTGGTCGAGGGCCTGCGGAGCATCCCCGGCGTGACCTGCCCGATGCCCGAGGGCGCCTTCTACGCCTTCCCCGGCATCGGCGGCACCGGACTATCCAGCGCCGAGTTCGAAGCGAAGGCGCTCCAGGAGGCGGGCGTCGCGGTGCTGTCCGGCAGCGCCTTCGGCGCCTACGGCGACGGCTGCGTGCGCCTCTCCTACGCCAACTCCATCGAGAACATCCGGAAGGCCATCGACCGCCTGCGGGACATGGTGGAGTCGCTGTAGGCTACCCCGCCGCCTCGGCCCGAGCGCGCCATGCTCCGCGGCTGCCCATCCAGTAGTACACCGACGTGACCATGCCAACCAGCAGGATGACCGTGCCCGCCCACGCCACGCGGTGGTAGTCCGCAGACACCTGCGCGGCGCTCGCCGCCTCGATGTCCGTGCCCGAGCTCATCAGGATGCCGCCCAGCGTCCCGCCGATGGTCGCCGCCAGCATGATCAGCCCGATGAACAGCGCAGACGCCATGCCGATGTGCACCGGCGGCACCGCGTTCATCTGCGCCGAACCCGCCGAGGTCTGCAGGAACCCAGACCCCAGCCCCATGGCCGCCAGCGCCACCGCGACCAGGTACGGCGCCGAGGCCTCGTTCAGCGTGAGCAGGATTGCCACACCCGCGATCTGTCCGATCATCCCGACGATCATCACCGGCCCCGCGCCGATGCGGTCGGACAGTCGTCCGGCCACAGTCCCGCCCGCGAACATGCACGCCGGCGCCGTCGCAAAGAGGACGCCGGAGAACCCCGCGCTCAGCCCCATCGCGTGCACCAGGAAGAAGGGCAACACCAGCGTCGCCGTGCCCTGTCCCATCACCTGCAGCACAAGGGAGAGGCTCGTCATGACGACGGCCGGGCTCCGGAAGATGCCAAGCTCCAGCACCGGCGTCGTTGCGCGCGCCTGCTGCCACGCGAAGAGCGCCATCGCCACGACGCCGCCGATTGCGAGCCCCACGACGCCAGCCGACGTGACGCCCCAGTCCGCCGTCCGGTTCAGCGCCACCACCAGCGAGGCCAGCCCCACGAAGACCAGCCCCGCACCCAGGAAGTCGAAGTTCGCCAGCGGCAGCCGCCGCTCCCTGCGCAGGAATACGACGGCCAGCAGCGTCGTCGTCACCGCGAGGGGCGCCACCGCTATGTAGATGGAGCGCCACCCGAAGGCGTCGACCAGCTGCCCGCCCAGCAGCGGCCCCGACCCGCCGCCGATGCCCACCGCGGCGATGATGACGCCCAGCGCCATGCCGCGCCGTTCCTCGGGAAACCCCCCCATGCCGATGGCGTTGCGCGTCGAGAGAAAGAGCGCGCACCCCAACCCCTGCACCGCCCGCCCCGCGATGAGCATCGGAAGGCTCGGCGCCAGGTACGACACCACCAGCCCGACGAGAAAGACGCCCAGTCCGATCGCGAACAGCCGCCGCCGTCCAAACCCGGCCGACAGCGACCCGACCGGCAGCGCCAGCCCCAGGATCATGAACTGCAGCACGACCGCCACCCACACGGCGCCGGCGGGTGAGGCATGGAACTCGGATGCGATGGCCGGCAGCGCGATGATGTTCATCGAGCCGTCCATCGTGAATACCAGCGTACACATCGCTGCCAGCCCCAGCGGCAGCCACATGGAGACGAAGCTCGCGGGAGGGTTCGTTGATGCTGGAGTGTTCGGATTCGTAGCGGCCATACCATCCGAGTTTACTCTCGCCCGGCCCTAGCGGCAAAGCGAGGTGTATTGAGGAGCATTGGCTTCAAGCCACGTGGCACAGCTGCAGGGCATATCACGTCCTCATTGTGCCGTCATATAATGAACGTAGGACGTTGGAGGGTACGGAATGGACGCGACAACGCATACCGAATGGTACAAGGCCCCGTGGGTCCGTGGCGTATTCCTTCCCTTGCTTGTCGGCAGCGCTGCGGTCGGGATAGCCGCCGTGGGCGCCTTCCTCTCCGGCTCCGGCGCCGAGGCCACGGGCGGCGTGAACGGCTTCATTGAAGGCCTGTCCGGAAGGTCCGGAGACCAGCTCGACAACATCGGCATCTTTGGCTTCACCTTCGCCGCCGGCATGGTCTCGACGGTCAACCCGTGCGGCTTCGCGATGCTCCCCGCCTACCTCGGCCTCTATCTCGGCGCCGCGGACTCCGCCGAGGGACCCGCCTCCATTCCGAGCAAGCTCCGTCAGGCGCTCATCGTCGGCCTGCTGGTCACCGCCGGCATGCTGATTCTCTTCGGCTCGGTGGGCATCGTCCTCTCCGCCGGTCTGACCGCCATCAGGTCGGTCATTCCCTGGCTCGGTCTCATCATCGGCGTCGTGCTCGCGTTCACGGGCGCCTGGATCATGCTTGGCGGCAAGATCAACATCGGCGCCTTCAGCCGCGCCGCCGCGCACATGGGCGACGCTCGTCAGGTCAACTTCAAGAGCTTCTTCCTCTTCGGACTCAGCTACGGCACCGCCTCCCTCAGCTGCACGCTGCCCATCTTCATCGCCGTCGTCGGCTTCGGCACGACCACCAGCTTCATGACCGCCCTCGGGCAGTTCGTCCTCTACGGCCTCGGCATGGGCTCCGTCATTCTCATGCTGACCCTCGGCATGGCGGTGTTCAAGGGCGCGATGGTCGGCGGGCTGCGCAAGGCCCTGCCGTACATCCAGCCGGTCAGCGCGGCCATCATGCTGCTGGCGGGCTCGTACATCGTCTTCTACTGGCTCACCCTCGGCCTCGACCTCCTCTAGCCTCGGAGAGTTGCAGACCGCCGCTCCGGGCGCATGCTCAGAGCGGCGGTCTCTCCTTTTCGGCCCAACGGACTCGCGATTGAGGCCGCGGCGTCGCGTGGGTACAATGCGCCCAGCACGCGAGTCCTTTTAGTTTCGAAAGTGAGGGTGGCATGCGCCTGAAGGACAAGGTGATCATCATCACGGGGGCCGCCCACCACATCGGACAGGCCTACGCCCTCCGCTGCGCCCAGGAGGGCGCCAAGCTCGTCATCTGCGACATCCGCGACTGCAGCACAACCGCCGAGATGTGCATCGAGGCCGGCGCCGAGGTCCTCGCCCTCCACACCGACGTCGCCGTCGAGGAGGACACCCTCGAGATGGCCCGGCAGGCCGTCGAGCGCTTCGGCCGCATCGACTGCATTGTCAACAACGCCGGCATCTACGACGGCCTCACCGCCCGCTCAATGCTCGAGGTCGACATGGACGAGTGGGACAGGGTCATCGACGTCAACGTGAAGGGCATCTTCCTCTGCTCCCGCGCCGTCCTCCCTTACATGCGCGAGCAGGGCGGCGGCAAGATCATCAACATCGGCTCCGCCATCTGGTTCTTCGGCGGCTCCGGCATCCCCCACTACGTCGCGTCCAAGGCCGCCGTCACCGGCCTGACCCGGGCGCTGGCCCGCGAGCTGGGCGCCGACAACATCAAGGTCAACACCATCGCCCCCGGCGGCACCAACAGCGGCGCCGTCGTCACCCGCGACGAGCGCGCACCGCAGGTCCCCCCGCCTTCCGGCAACGTCCTCGGCCGCCGCGAGGTGCCAGAGGACCTCACGGGCACGGTGGTCTTCCTCGCATCCGAGGACAGCGACTACATCACCGGCCAGATGATCGCCGTCAACGGCGGCATGGGCATGTACTAGCCCCCCGGCAAGACCCCTTCCCCCGCTCGCGGGGGAAGGGCCTGCCCCGTACTCGATTCGGGGCTGGGATGGGGGACTCCCGCGTCCAACGACGGTTTCCCCTCGTGCGCCGCGGGCCCGCCGGAGGGCGCCCCGCGCACGCACCCTCGCGCACGCTTGAAACCGCATGACCTCACGGCTACAATGCGCCCATATTCGGCATTGCCGTTTCCACTGAAAGAGAGGCCGACATGCGCTTGCAGGACAAGGTGGTCATCATCACCGGGGCCGCCCACCACATCGGCCAGGCCTACGCCGTCCGCGCCGCCCAGGAGGGCGCCAAGGTCGTCATCTGCGACGTCCGCGACTGCAGCGAGACTGCCGAGATGGTCGCGGAGGCCGGCGCGGAGGTGCTCTCCTTGCGCACCGACGTGTCCAGCGAGGAGGACACCCTGGAGCTGGCCCGCCAGACCATCGAGCGCTTCGGCCGCATCGACGCCATCGTCAACAACGCCGGCCTCTTCGACGGCCTGCACTCCCGCACCATCCTCAACACGGACATGGAGGAGTGGGACCGGGTGATGAACGTCAACGTGAAGGGCATCTTCCTCTGCTGCCGCGCCGTCGTCCCGCAGATGATGGAGCAGGGCTACGGCAAGATTATCAACATCGGCTCCGGCATCTGGCACTGGGGCGGCAGCGGCACGCCCGCCTACGTCAGCAGCAAGGCCGCCGTCACCGGCCTCACCCGCGCCCTCGCCCGCGAGCTGGGCCAGTACGGCATCCGTGTGAACACCCTCGCTCCCGGCGGCACAGCAAGCGGCGCTGTCGTCGGGCGCGACGACGAGTCCCCGCAGGTCGTCCCCAACTCCGGCAACCTGCTCGGCCGCCGCGAGGTTCCGGACGACCTCACCGGCACGATGGTCTTCCTCGTCAGCGAGGACAGTGACTACATCACGGGGCAGAACATCACCGTCAACGGCGGGACCAGCATGTGGTAGGCCGCACCGCTGCCGTTCGTCCTGAGGGAAATCGAAGGATGAACGGGAGCGGGCGCACGAGGAGGACCGCTACTCCCCTTCCCCCTCAGGGGGAAGAGCCTGCCCCGTACCCGATACGGGGCACGGATGGGGGAACACGCGCAGTCTGGAGGAGTGAACCAATGGCAACGTCCACCGGCTACCAGGTTATCGACGCCGACGCCCACGTCGTCGAAACGCTGCGCACGTGGGACTACATGGAGGGTGTGGAGGCCCAGCTCCGGCCCAACCTCCTCCTCTCGCAGGAGACGCCGCCCAAGCGCTACTGGCAGGTCGACGGCAAGATCCGCGGCCTCCAGCCGCAGAGCCTCTCCGAGATGGAGCTCGAGGAGCGTTCACGCCGCTCCGGCAAGAACATCGTCACCCCCCAGGCCGCGCGGGAGATGGACGACGTCGCGCTGCGGCTCAAGGACATGGACCGCCTCGGCATCGACGTCCAGGTCCTTCACAACACCCTCTGGATCGAGCAGGTCACCGAGCGCCCGGACATCGAGCGCGCCATGTGCCACAGCTGGAATCGATGGCTCGGGGACATCTGGGAGCAGGGCCGGGGCCGCCTGCGCTGGTCCTGCGTACCGCCGTGGATGAGCCTCGACGCCGCCGTCGAGGAGATGCAGTGGTCCAAGGAACACGGCGCCGTCGCCGTCACCATGCGCCCCATCGAGGGCAACCGCACGATGATCGACCCCTACTTCTACCCCATCCTTGAGGAGGCCGTGCGGCTGGACCTGGCCATCGTCGTGCACATCGCCAACGCCAACCCCGGCATCGTCGACGTGATGCGCTCCCCCTACGACCCCGGCACGGCATTCGGCCTGTTCCGCATCCCGACGGTTGCCTCCTGCCACGCCCTCATCATGAGCGAGATCCCGCAGAAGTTCCCAACCCTGCGCTGGGGCTTCATCGAGGCCTCCGCGGGCTGGGTGCCGTGGGTCATCACCGAGGCCAGGAACCGCTACAACGGCGCCGGCCGGCCGTTCCCGGACAACGTCCTGAAGGAGTACAACATCTACGTCACCTGCCAGACGGACGACGACATCCCCTACATCCTGGAGTGCGCCGGAGACGACAACATCGTCATCGGCACCGACTACGGCCACTTCGACCCTTCCAGCGAGGTCGACGCCATCTCCGTCTTCAAGGAGATGGGCGGCATCAGCGATACGTCCATGCGCAAGATTCTGTCTGACAACCCGAAGGCGCTCTACGGCCTTGACTAAGCCCCTTCCCCCGCTGGGGGAAGAGCCGGCCCCGTACCCGATACGGGGCCGGGATGGGGGCGCGCAACGCCCAACGAATAGGGGGACGGTATGACGACACAGGTCGGCTACCTGGTGATCGACTCCGACGCCCACGTGGTGGAGACGGAGCGCACATGGGACTTCATGGATCCGGAGGACCAGCAGTACCGCCCCAAGCTGGTGCAGGACCCGCAAGACCCCACGCGCCAGCACTGGGTCATCGAGGGCGAGGTGCGCGGCTTCCGCTTCCCGACGCTGACCGAGATGCAGCAGGAGGCCCGATCCCAGCGCGGACGCAACATCACGACGCCCCAGGCCGCCCGCGAGCTGGACGACGTCGCCCTGCGGCTCGAGGACATGGACCGCCTGGGCATCGACGTCCAGGTGCTGCACCACACCCTCTGGATCGAGCAGGTGGCGAAGCAGCCGGAGGTGGAGCTCGCCATCTGCAAGGGCTGGAACCGCTGGGTTGGCGACGTTTCGAGGCAGAGCGACGGGCGGCTGCGGTGGTCCTGCGTGCCGCCGTACAGCAACCTCGAGGCCGCGCTCGAGATCATGGAGGAGGCCAAGACCAACGGCGCCGTCGCCGTGACCATGCGCCCCATCGAGGGTGAGCGCACCATCCTGGACCCGTACTTTTACCCGATCTACGAACAGGCCATCAAGCTGGACATGGCCGTCGCCGTGCACATCGCCAACGCCAACCCAGGCATCGTCAACATCCTGCGCACGCCCGAGGACCCCGGCTCGGCCTTCGGCATCTTCCGCATCCCGACTGTCGCCGCCTGCCACGCCCTCATCATGAGCAAGATCCCGGAGCGCTTCCCGGAGCTCCGCTGGGGCTTCATCGAAGCCTCGGCCGGCTGGGTCCCGTGGATCATCACGGAGTCCCGCAACCGCTACATGGGCGCCGGAAGGCCCTTCCCGGACAACGTCCTCAAGGAGTACAACATCTACGTCACCTGCCAGACCGATGACGACGTTCCATACATCCTGAGTTGCGCCGGTGACGACAATATCCTCATCGGCACCGACTACGGCCACTTCGACCCGTCGAGCGAGGTCGACGCCATCTCCGTCTTCAAGGGAATGGGCGGCATGTCAGAGGAGTCCATGAAGAAGATCATGTGTGACAATCCCAAGAGACTCTACGGCATCGAGTAGTCCGAACCGGCTGGGAGGCAGCCACAACAACACATAAGGGGGGAAACCCATGCTGTCCAGGGAAGAGAACGAACTCCTGACTCGTACGGCCCCAGGCACGCCGATGGGCGAGCTGTTCCGGCGCTTCTGGCTCCCTGCCCTCATCCCCAACGAGCTCCCGGAGCCCGACTGCCCGCCAGTCCGCCTGCGCATCCTCCACGAGGACCTCGTCGCCTTCCGGGACACCAACGGCCGCGTCGGTATCCTCGATGCCCTCTGCCCCCACAAGCTCGCGCCGCTCTTCTTCGGCCGCAACGAGGAGTGCGGGCTCCGCTGCGTCTACCACGGCTGGAAGTTCGACGTCGACGGCACTTGCGTCGAGATGGCCAACGAGCCGCCGGAGAGCGCCTTCCGGGAAAAGGTGAAGATCAAGGCCTACCCCGTCGAGGAGTGGGGCGGCCTCATCTGGGTCTACATGGGCCCGGCGCACCTCAAGCCGGAGCTCCCGCAGTTCGAGTGGGCGCGCGTGCCGGAGACCCACCGCCACCTCGCCCGCTGGCTCCAGACCACCAACTGGGCCCAGGGCATGGAGGGCGAGATCGACACCTCCCACATCTCCTTCCTGCACCGCTGGATGGACCAGAGCCAGGCGCCGCAGCGTCGCAACGCCCAGCGCAACTTCACCATCGTGGACGGCGCGCCGATCCTGACGCTGCACCAGACCGACTACGGCTTCGTCTACGGCGCCCGCCGCAACACCGGCAACGGCGACTACTACTGGCGCGTCACCCAGTGGCTCTACCCCATGTGGAGCGTCATCGCCGCCACGACGTGGCCCATTGGCGGCCGGGCATGGGTGCCCATCGACGACGAGAACACCAACGTCTTCGGCTACAACTACAACGCCGAAGCGCCCCTCACCGAAGAGCAGATCGATATGATCGAGTCGGGCCGGGCCTTCCCGCCCCGCACCACGCGTGACCGGCACATGCTTGCGGACGGCACCGTCATCGACCATAACGTCGGCGTCGCCAACAAGACCAACGACTTCCTCATCGACCGCGACATGCAGCGCACCGTGAACTTCACAGGCATCTGGGGTGTCAACGAGCAGGACCGCGGCCTCCAGGAGGGTATGGGCCGCATCGTCGACCGCTCCCGCGAGCACCTCGGCACCGCCGACCAGGCCACCATCGCCGGCCGCCGCGCGCTCCTGCGCATGGCCCGAGACCTGCAGGAGGGCATCGAGCCCGCCATCGCGCACCAGGGCGACAAGTATGGCGTGCGCTCCATGGACATCGTCAGCCCGGAGGGCGACTTCGTGAAATTCATGGAGCTTCACGGGGACGCCGGCAAGGCCAAGGTGTAGCCGGGGCCGCCCTCAACAGTCGAAATCAAACCGGAGGAAACCATGCTGTCCAAAGAGG
Organism: uncultured Dehalococcoidia bacterium; assembly: GCA_964499855.1. Lineage (GTDB taxonomy): Bacteria > Chloroflexota > Dehalococcoidia > Lucifugimonadales > UBA1127 > UBA1127. The sequence continues at coordinate 16,259 of CAZCPU010000038.1, forward strand.
ACAATGAGCTGCTGACCCAGACGGGACCCGGCACGCCCATGGGCGAGTTCTTCCGCCGCTTCTGGATGCCCGTCCTCCTCTCCGAGGAGCTCCCGGAGCCCGACTGCCCGCCCGTGCGCATCAAGGTCCTCAGCGAGGAGCTCGTAGCGTTCCGGGACTCGAACGGCGCTGCGGGCGTCGTCGACAACTATTGCCCCCACCGCCGGGCGAGCCTCTTCTTCGGCCGCAACGAGGAGTGCGGACTCCGCTGCGTCTACCACGGCTGGAAGTTCGACG
>CAZCPU010000039.1:0-16524 GCA_964499855.1 uncultured Dehalococcoidia bacterium
GAGCACTCGGACGGGGCGATGATGTAGTAGACGGCGAGGGCGTAGGACGTGAGGGGCAGCGAGCACTCCTCCACGACGGCGCCCGCGTCCCGCAGCACGCCGATGGCCTGGTGGACTGCGGCGTCGACCGCCGGGTCGATGCCGTCGCCGAAGTACTCGCGCGGGATGCCGAGGCGCATGCCGCGGATGTCGCCGGTGAGGGCGGCGGCGTAGTCGGGGCGGCCGCCGGGGATCGAGGTAGAGTCACGCGGATCGTGGCCAGCGATGGCGTTGAGGACGGTCGCGCAGTCCTCGACGTCCCTGGTGAGCGGGCCGATCTGGTCGAGGGAACTGGCGAAGGCGACAAGGCCGAAGCGGCTCACGAGTCCGTAGGTGGGCTTGAGGCCGGTTATGCCGCAGAGCGCCGCGGGTTGGCGGATGCTCCCGCCGGTGTCGCTGCCGAGGGAGAAGAAGGCCTCGCCGGCCGCGACGGCAGCGGCGCTGCCACCGCTGGAGCCACCCGGCACGCAGTCGAGGTCCCAGGGATTGTGCGTGACGTGGAAGGCGGAGTTCTCCGTCGACGAGCCCATGGCGAACTCGTCCATGTTGCCCTTGCCCATCAGCACAGGGCCGCGCTCGTAGAGACGCTCGACGACGGTGGCGTTGTAGAGCGGGACGAAGTTCTCCAAGATTCGCGACGAGCAGGTGGTGCGGATCCCCCGGGTGGACATGACGTCCTTGATCTGCATGGGGATTCCGGTAAGAGGTGTCACGGAGCCCGCAGCGATGCTGTGGTCGGCCTCAGTGGCGGCCTTTCGCGCGATGTCCTCCGTGACGGTGACGAAGGCGCCCACCTGGGGTTCAACGGACGCGATGCGGCCCAACACGGCCTCCGTGAGCTCGGCGGCGGAGAGTTGGCGGGTGTCCAGCAGGGCGCGGGCCTCGTGGATGGTGAGGTCGAAGGGTTCCACCTAGTCCTCCAGCACCGTGCGGACCTGAAAGTACTGTCCGTAGGAATCGGGCGCGTTGCTGAGCACCTGCTCGGTGCTGTAGGAGGGTGCCGGCACGTCCTCGCGCATGACCGTTGTGAGCTGAACGGAGTGGCTTGTGGGCGTCACGTCATCGGTCTCGAGCTCGCTCAGGACCTGGAACTGCTCCAGGATGCTGGCAAGCTGCTCACGCATGACTTCCACCTCGTCGTCGGAAAGGTAGATGTGGTAAATGTCGGCCAGGTGGAGCACTTCCTCACGCGAAAGGGCCATGAAATCCCCCATAAATGCGTACCGGGAACAGTAGCCAGTGTAGCAAAGCCCCAGTAGGGCTTCAAGGAGAGGCTACGGAGTCCAGCTACGTCCGGCCGGCGTCCAGCCACTCCTGCAGGATGATGGCGGCGGCGAGGGCGTCGACGCGGCCGGGCTCTCGCGAGGGCTCGACCCCGACATCCCGGAGACGCTGTTCGGCCTCCGCCGAGGTGTACTGCTCGTTTACGGTGTGGAAGGGCAGGGGGCAGGCTTCGCTCAGCGCCGCAAGGAAGGACTGCACGGCCTGCGCCTGCGGGCCGATGCTGCCGTCGAGCGACAGCGGCATGCCGACGACGACGGCCTCGACATCATTCTCGCGGGTGAGCCGGAGGACCGTCTCAATGCCGCCCTTGGCCGCGCGCCGGTCGATGGCCGCGAGCGGGGTGGCGAGGACGCCGGTGGGGTCGCTGAGCGCAACACCGATGCGGCGGTCGCCGACGTCGAGGCCCAGCGCCCGGGCCACGGAGCTAGCCGCCGCTCGCTGGGGCGGGGCTGCCCTGGGCGCGCTGCAAATTGCGGAGGCCTAAAAGGCCGTAATAGGTGTAGGCCCAACCAAGAATGGCGAAGAGCGACGGTGTGCCCACGACACCGGCACTGGCATACAGCTTGGTTATGTCACCGGTAAAGGCCCACGGACCAACCATTGCCAGGATGGGCACGGGCAGGAGGACCCACGTCTGTACCCACGGCTTGTCGCGCAGGAATACCGTCGCAAGGTAACCGAAGACCAGCGCGGCAAGGGCAACAAGCGAGCCCCTGACGAGCTCGGGGTCCTGATCTTGCTCCAGGGCGAATTGGTCGTTGATCCCCTGGGGGTTGATGGCGAAAGAGGCATAGATGAAGGCGAAGATGATGCCGATACCCAACCCGAACCGCAGCATGGTCCGCCCGCGGCTTACCCACCGACGATAGGGGACTCTGGGATCGACGGGTATTTCGACCCGGGGCTGTGCGCCCTCCGGAGGCGGGAGGGTCTTCCGCCACCACAAGTCCATCAGGATTGAGATGCCGCCGAAAACAAGGGTGGCACCCACGGTGAGGAAGAAGGGCCAATACTCAAATATCTGACCCCAGAAACCCTCAAAGACTGCCAATGCTATAACTGAATCACTCATGTCCACTCAACCCCCGAACACACGCGGACGCGCCGCATTGATACAGCATGGAAATTATCCACCCTACCCCAACACCTTGCCAACCAGTTGCGGCGCCAGCGCGATGGCCTCGTCCAGTTTCTCGGGCCGGGAGCCGCCGGCCTGGGCCATGTCGGGCTTGCCGCCGCCACCGCCGCCGACGACGGCGGCTGCCTCTTTGACCAGCGACGCGGCGTTCAGTCCGCGCTCCACGAGATCCGGCGTCACCATCGAGACGAGCATGGGCTTCTGGTTGGCAACGGCGCCGAGGATGACGACGCCGCTGCCGAGCCGGTCGCGCAGGTGGCCGGCCATGTCGCGGAGCACGTCGGACGAGGGCGCGGTGACCCTGGCCGACACGACGTTGACGCCGCCAACGTCCCGCGCCTCGGACACGAGGCCGCCGGCCTCTGCCCGGGCGTTCGCGCGCTCCAGCGACTCGGCGCGGCGGCGCTCGGCGTCGAGCTGGGCCTTCAGCGACTCGATGCGGTCCTCGAGGTCCGAGGGGGTGGTCTCAAGCCGCTGGGCCGCCGACTCCAGCGTCGCAAGGTTGCTTCGCACCATCGCCTCGGCGGCGCGGCCGGTCACGGCTTCCACGCGGCGGATGCCGGAGCCGATGGAACTCTCGCTCGTGATGAGGAAGAGACCGACCTCGCCCGGACGGTCGAGATGGGTGCCGCCGCAGACCTCGCGGCTGAACGGCTCGCCCCTGACGGCGTCGGGGTCGTCGAGGCCCATGTCGATGACGCGTACAGTCTCACCGTACTTGTCACCAAAGAATGCCAGATAGCCATTCTCGAGCGCGCTGGTGTACGTGAGCTCGTTGCGGACGGACTCGGCGTTGCGGCGGACCTGCTCGTTGACGAGCCGTTCCACGTCGCCGATCTCCTCGGGCGTCATGGCCTGCACGTGGGTGAAGTCGAAGCGCAGGCGGTCGGGCGCGACGAGGGACCCGGCCTGACGCACATGACCGCCGAGCACGCGCCGCAGCGCCTCGTGGAGCAGGTGCGTTGACGAGTGGTTCCGCGCGACGTCCATGCGCCGCTCGCGGTCCACGCGCGCCACGACCTCGTCGCCGGGCGCAATGGCGCCGCTGCGGACACGGGCCTTGTGCACAACGAGCCCGTCAATGGGCGACTGAGTGTCCGACACGTCGACGTGCCCGTGCAGCGAGAGGATGGCGCCGGTGTCGCCGACCTGTCCGCCGCCCTCGGCGTAGAAGGGAGTCTCGCGCAGCACCACTTCAACGTCCTGGCCCGCCTCCGCGCTATCGAGGGAATCGCCGTCGGGCGTGAGGACGGCGAGGACGTCCGTGTGCTGTGAGAGGCGGTCGTAGCCGACGAATGCCACGCGGTCCACGCCGAGATCGCGATACTTGAATATCTTGGCCTCGCCACCGCCGCCAAGCCGGGCCTCCGTGGCCGCGCGTCCCCGCTCGCGCTGCGCCTCCATCTCGCGCTCGAAAGCGTCCATGTCGACGCTCAGGCCGCGCTCCCGGGCGATGTCCTGCGTCTCCTCGACGGGGAAGCCATAGGTGTCGTAGAGGGTGAAAGCGAGAGCGCCAGAGAAGACGCCGTCCCCTGTGTCGGCGGCGGCCAACGCCTCTTCCATGATGGCGAGTCCCTGCTCCAACACGCGGCTGAACTGCTGCTCCTCGCCCTCAAGGATGCGGAGGATGAAGGCGCGGTTCTGGACCAGGTCAGGGTACGCGCCGCCCATGCGATTGATGACGACGTCAGCCACCTCAGTCAGGAAGGGCTCGGTGAGACCGAGCTTTCGTCCGAAACGGACGGCGCGGCGCACGAGCCTTCGCAGCACATAGCCGCGGCCCTCGTTGCCGGGGATGACGCCGTCGCTGATGAGGAACGTGGCGCCGCGAATGTGCTCGGTGACGACGCGCATCGGCACGTCGGTCTCAATGGATGCGCCGTAGCTGGCGCCGGCAAGCTCACCGACCCTGCCAATTATGGGCTGGTAGAGATCCGTGTCGAAGATGTTGCTGGCGCCCTGCTTGATGACGGCTATCCGCTCCAAACCCATGCCGGTGTCGATGTTGGGCTTGGCCAGCGGGCTGAGCTCGCCCTCCATGTCCTGGTAGAATTGCATGAACACCAGGTTCCAGAACTCCACGAACCGCTCGCAGCGGTCGCAGTTGGGGTGGCAGCCGGGCTGCTCCTCCGGCTTCATGCCCGCGGCGATCCACGCCGCGACCTCCGCCGGCGACGACAGCGGCGCGCAGCCGAGCGCCTCGCCAAAGTCGTAGTGCAGCTCGGAGCACGGGCCGCAGGGGCCCTCGGCGCCGGGCGGGCCCCACCAGTTGTCGCTCTTCCCGTAGCGGTACATGCGCTCCGGCGGCGCGCCGGAAGCCTCGCGCCAGAGGGCCTCGGCCTCGTCGTCATCGGTGTAGACAGTCAGGAATATCTTCTCGGGCGGCAACTCCAAATGCTCGGTCACGAACTCCCATGCGAAGTCGATGGCGCCCTGCTTGAAGTAGTCTCCGACGGAGAAGTTGCCGAGCATTTCGAAGAAGGTCAGATGCTTGTGGTCGCCCACCTCCTCGATGTCGGTGGTGCGGAAGCACTTCTGAGCGGAGGTCATGCGGCTGCGCGGCGCGGCGGCCTCGCCGAGGAAGTAGGGCTTGAACTGCACCATGCCGGCCGTCGTCAGCAGCAGGGTGGGGTCGCCGGAGGGCACCAGCGAGGAGCTCGGCACCAACAGGTGTCCGCGCTCCTGGAAGTAGTCCAGGAAGCCTTGTCTCAGATCGTCGACGCTTTGCATCGGTGGTGGTTGCTCCATTGCGCGAAATTTGGGAGGCCGTCGGCGCGGCACACGCGACGCAACAATTGTAGCAAAAACGCGCGCGGGGTTGCCCGCCCGTCCCCCCGCGCGAGGGCGTGGTTGCGCGAGGTGTTGCGCTCGTGGTACAACGTCGGCACTTTCACCACGCCTATCGCGCCGGACCCCACGCATCACGGGCCCGGGTATGGAGGAGGAAAGCGATGGTTGCGACGATGATCTCGGCCGACGACCACATCGACCTGGGGTATCTGCCGTCGGACCTGTTCCTGGAGCGGCTTCCCGCCAAGTACAAGGACCGGGGCCCCAGGGTAGAGGAGCGAAACGGCAAGGAGATGTGGGTCTGCGACGGAGCGATCTGGGGCGATTGGCGGCGGGGCCGCTGGTACCAGTTGAAGGACCGCGTGAAGATAGCGCTGGACCGCTACCCGTTTGACGGGAACTTCGGCTCCCGGCCGACGACCACGGAGCTGCGGTTGGAGGACATGGAGCGCGACGGGGTGAAGTTCTCCGTCATGTACCCGCCGATCTTCGGGATGCGGATGGAGGACAAGGACCTGGGCATCGCCGTCATCCAGGCGTACAACGACTGGGCGGCGGAGTTCGAGGCGTCGGCGCCCGACCAGTTCCGGGTCGTGGCGCAGCTGCTGCCGGACGACCCCGACGGCTCGACTGCGGAGATGCTCCGCTGCGCCGAAATGGGCATCCGGCAGGTCAACTTCCTGGTCGGAACGGTGTCCAGCCACATGTACCAGCCGGAATGGGACGTGTTCTGGGACACGGCCGAGGCCAACAACATCACAGTCAACTACCACGTAGGCGGACCGGGACGCTCGGGCAGCTTCCTCTCGCGGCAATCGCCCGAGGAGGAGTCGCGCAAGCCTGCCTTCGGCATGGGGCTCGGCGAAGGCGCGACGGTGTTCTTCGCGCCGTTCACGGGCCTCTTCAGCTACGGCGTGATGGAAAACCGCCCCAACCTGCGCATCTGCCTCGCCGAGTCAGGAACGGGGTGGATTCCGTTCCAGGTGCAGGAAATGGACTACCGGATGGAGCAGGCCATCGACCGGCGGGGCGCCGCCAACTACCCGCTCAAAAGGTGGCCGAGCGAGATCTTCAAGAAGCAGGTATGGGCCACGTACCAGCAGGACCTGGTGGGCCTGAACCTGATCCAGTTCTTTGGCGAGGGGCACATGATGTGGGCGTCCGACTATCCGCACCCGGACAGCACGTGGCCAAACTCGATGGCAGTGGTCGACCGGGAAATGGCGCACCTCTCGGATGAGATGAGGCAGAAGATCACGCACGACAACGCCAAGGCCTTCTACAACCTGACAACGTAGGCGGGCGGGGGGCACTCCCAAAGGGCAATCGAAACCCGGAGGGCCGGGGCTGCAATGGCCTCGGCCCTCGCTATAATATGTGGCGGGCGTAATGCCAATCACGACCGCAACGATAACGAATTGGAGCGTGCCATGAGGACGATCGACCTGCGCAGCGACACGGTGACCCACCCTACGCCGGACATGCGTCGCGCCATGGCCGAGGCAGAGGTGGGCGATGACGTCCTGGGCGACGACCCCACGGTGAAGCGCCTGGAGGCCATGGCCGCCGAGCAGATGGGCAAGGAGGCTGCGGTTTACGTGTCCAGCGGCACCATGGGCAACCTGCTGGCCGTGCTGGGGTGGTGCGACCGCGGCGACGAGGTCATCCTGGGCTCCGAGGCGCACATCCTCTGGCACGAGTCGGCGGGGAGCGCTGCCATCGCCGGGACGCTGCTGCGAGCGGTGCCCAACGACGATCGCGGGCGGCTAGACCCGGACGACGTCGATCATGCCATCCGCACTTACAGGCCGGGAGTCTCTCCGACGGGGATGGTGGCGCTGGAGAACACGCACAACCGGTGCAGCGGCGCCGCGCTTTCGCCGGCGGACACGAAGGCCGTCGCGGCCGTGGCCCATGGGCACGGACTGCCGCTCCACCTGGACGGCGCGCGCATATTCAACGCCGCAGTCGCGCAGGAGATCCCGGCCGACGTCCTAGCCGGCCACGCGGACTCTGTGACCTTCTGCTTCTCGAAGGGGCTCAGCGCGCCCATCGGCTCCGCGCTGTGCGGGCCGGCCGACTTCATAGACCGGGCGCGAAAGTGGCGCAAGATGCTGGGCGGCGGCATGCGGCAACTGGGCGTCATCGCCGCGGCGGCGATCGTGAGCCTCGAGACGATGGTGCCGCGGCTGGCCGAGGACCACCAGAACGCGAAGCGGCTGGCGAATGGGCTGGCGGGCATCCCGGGCATCGCCATCGACCCGGAGCGCATCGAGACGAACATCGTCATCTTCCAGTGGGAAGGCGGCCCGCACGCGGCGTTCATGGCCAAGCTGGCCGAGGAGGGCGTGCTGGCGTCGTCGTCAGGCGCGCCGAAAGTGCGCATGGTCACCCACTACGGCATCAACGCCGAGGACATCGACGACGCGCTGGAGGCGATCCGCGTGGCCGCGCTGGCGGCGGCTGCGGCGTAGGGGTTCTTCCTAGCCCCAGACCTTGCGGGCGGTGTCGACGACGAGCTCCAGCTTGCGCCACTGCTCGTCGAGGGTCATGTGCGCGCCGTCGCGCTCCGAGGCCCCCTGGAACCCGCACTGCGGCCCGATGCCGAGGCGGTCAAGGTCGACGTACTTGGATGCCTCGTCTATACGACGCAGCAGGTCGTCCTGGTCCTCCAGCACACCGTACTTGGTGCTGACGAGACCGAGGTGCACGGCCTTGTCATTCGGCACGAACCGCAGCGGCTCAAAACCGCCCGCGCGCTCTGTGTCGTATTCCAGCAGGAAGCGGTCGACGTGCAGCCCGCCGAACGCCTGCTCCGCGATGGCGTCATAGGCGCCGGCGCCGCCCTGCCACCACGTCCTGCTGCCGCGGCAGTAGTGCATGGCGAGAGTCACGCCCTCGCGTCGAGCGGCGTCGAAGCAGGTGTTCTCCAGCGCGACCTCGGACGCGAACTCGGCGTCCGGGTCCAGGCCCCGCGCGCGCATTGCCTCGCGGGCATCCGGGTTGACGTAGGCCGTTGGGACCTTGTCCATCTGCAGGTACGTCACGCCCTCGTCAGCAAGCGCGACCATCTCGTCGCGGAAGATGGCGGTGACGTCCTCGTTGATCTCCTCGAAGCTGGCGTAGGGCGCGGGGATGGTGGGCTGCTCCGAGCGGTTGCGCACGGGCGTGGGCATGGTTACCTTGAACCGCCCGGGCGCGTGCGCCAGCAGGAACGACGACTCATGCTCCGTGAGCCGCCGCAGCTTGCGGAGCTTGCCGACGACGGGCTTGGTGTGCCGTTGCACGAGCACGGTGACGCCGTCGGGCCGGGTGCTCTCAAACTTGGGGTACTCCGCCGCGAAGCCCTCGATGGCCTCATATTGGTCCGTCGTGTAAGACTGCCGACGATACTCGCCGTCGGAGAACACCTCGATGCCGATGTTCTTCTGGCGTTGGAGGACCTCCAGGATGCACTCGTCCTCGACGGCGCGCAACTCTTCGAGGGGCAGGCGGCCGGCCTTGAACGCCTCGCGCGCAACGAGCAGCCGCTCGGGGCGGACAAGGCTGCCGACGTGGTCTGTGCGGTAGGTCATTGGTGCCTCCTTGTCTTGACGGATGGGTCAGGGCAGCGTCGCTTGATGCTCTAACCCCAGACTTTTCGCGCAGTATCGACGATGAGCTCAAGCTTGCGCCACTGCTGGTCTTCGGTCATGTTCGCGCCGTCGCGCTCCGAGGCCGAGTGGAAGCCGCACTGCGGTCCGATGCCCAGCCGGTCCAGGTCGATGTGCTTGCGGGCCTCGTCGATACGGCGCAGGAGCACGTCCTGGTCCTCCAAATTGGGGTTCTTCGTGCTCACGAGACCCAGGTGCACGGACACGCCCTTCGGCACAAAGCGCAGCGGCTCGAAGCCGCCGGCACGCTCCGTGTCGTACTCGAGAAGGAATCGGTCGACGTGCAGCCCCTGGAACGCTTGCTCGGCGATCGTGTCGTAGGCGCCGGAGCCGCCCTGCCACCACGTGCGGTTGCCACGGCAGAAGTGCATCGCAAGCGTTACGCCCTCGCGGCGGGCGGCGTCGTAGCACGAGTTTTCAAGCGCCACCTCCGTTGCGAACTCCGCCTCCGGGTCGATCCCCTGGGCGAGCATGACCTCCCTCGAGCCGGGGTCGACGAAGCGGTTGGGCACCTTATCGAGCTGGAGGTACGTCACGCCCTCGTCAGCCAGCGCCACCATCTCGTCGCGAAATATGGTGGTGATGTCCTCGTTGATCTCCCCGAAGCTGGAGTACGGCGGAGGGATCGTGGGCTGCTCGCCGGGATTGCGCACGGGCGTGGGCATGGTGACCTTGAAAGGCCGAGGCGCGTTGGCGAGCAGGAAGGCCGACTCGTGCTCCGTTAGCCGACGCAGCTTGCGGAGCTTGCCGACGACGGGCTTGGTGTGGCGCTGGACCATGACCTTGACGCCGTCAGGCCGGGTGCTCTCGAGCATGGGGTACTCAGCCGCAAAGCCCTCGATGGCGTCGTACTGGTCGGTCGTGTACGACTGGCGGCGAAACTCGCCGTCTGTCACCACCTCGATGCCGATGTCCCGCTGGCGTCGGAAGGCCTCCAAAATGCACTCGTCCTCGACTGCGCGCAGCTCCTCCAGCGAGAGGCGGCCGGCCTTGAACGACTCGCGGGCGACGAGGAGCCGCTCGGGGCGGACCAAGCTGCCGACGTGGTCTGTGCGGTAGGGCATGGGAGGGTCTCCTTGCGGGTTTACTCTTGGCCCCCACTCCCACGCATCTTGGCCACCAGCGCCCATGCTGCCGGGAGCGTGAGGGAGGCGAGGAAGAGCTTCATCATGTCGCCGACGATGAAGGGGTAGAGGCCCCACTCGAGGGTCTTGGCCCAGTCGCCATCGGCGGCGTCGATGTTTAGCCAGATGAGGCCGGGGATGTAGAGGACGGCGTTGCCGAGGAACATCGACAGGTGCACCCACTGCCTGCGGTCCCAGCCGCGCTCGGCCAGCCAGCCGACGAGGGCAGCGGCCGCGATGAAGCCGACGATGTAGCCGCCGCTGGACAGGCTCCACACAAGGCCGCAGGAGCCGCTCCACGGCAGGATGAAGTGGGCGTCCCACGTGCCGCCCGTGGCCTCCGGACCCGGCGCGAAGACCGGCATGCACATGCTGCCCATGAGCATGTAGATCGTCAGTGATCCGGCGCCCCGCCACGCGCCCAGAGCTCCGCCCGTCACCAGCACGGCGAAGGTCTGTCCCGTGATGGGCACGGGCGTCCACGGCAGTCGAATGGCAATCTGCGCGCAGAGCGACACGAAGAAGGCAAAGCCAACCATGATCGCGACGTCTCGGGCGATGCGGTAAACGCGGTCGTCGGGCCGGTAGAGCGGGACGATGGCGTCGATGAGGGTCCGGGGGTTGGCTGCGGCTTGCATACGCGCTCCTTTTCGTCATCCGTCATCCGTCATCCGTCATCCGGGACAGAGACGCCGTCAGCATAGGTACGGCCTCCCCGCCATGTCAACGCGGCGGTCACTCCCCCAGAAAAACCGGCGCAATACACCACATGAAACCACATCGCGCGACCCTTGACGGTGTAGAATGTGGAAGACTAGAGTACCCCCAATTTCAGCCGCCGCAGATTGAGGTGTTGATGACCACGGTCGAGAAGCAGAAGGCCCTTGACATGGCGATGAGCCACATAGAGCGCCAGTTTGGCAAGGGCTCCATCATGCGGCTGGGCGAGGCCGCGGCCAAGATGGAGCAGGACGCCATCCCGACGGGCTCGCTGGCGCTCGATCTGGCGCTCGGCGTCGGCGGCGTGCCGAGGGGCCGCGTCGTCGAGGTCTTCGGCACGGAGGCGTCGGGCAAGACGACGCTCACCCTGCACATCGTCGCGGAGGCGCAGCGGCTGGGCGGCGTTGCGGCGTTCATCGACGCCGAGCACGCCCTCGACCCGTCCTACGCGGGGCGCATTGGCGTCAACGTGGAGGAGCTGCTCATCTCGCAGCCCGACTTCGCCGAGCAGGCGCTGGAGATAACCGACTACCTGGTGCGCAGCGGCGCCGTCGACATCGTCGTGATCGACAGTGTGGCCGCGCTCGTGCCGCGGGCGGAGATGGAAGGCGACATGGGCGACACACACGTCGGGCTGCAGGCGCGGCTGATGTCGCAGGCGCTCCGCAAGCTGACGGCTTCCATCAACCGGTCGCACACGGTGGTCATCTTTATCAACCAGCTCCGGGAGAAGGTGGGCATCATGTTCGGCAGCCCGGAGACGACGCCGGGCGGCCGCGCGCTCAAGTTCTACTCGTCCGTGCGCATCGACGTGCGGCGCATCGAGGGGATCAAGCACGGCAGCGAGGTGCTGGGCAACCGGGTGCGGGCCCGCATCGTCAAGAACAAGGTTGCGCCGCCGTTCCGCGTAGCCGAGTTCGACATCATGTTCAACCAGGGCATCACCAAAGAGGGCGACCTGCTGGACCTGGGCGCGGCGCAGAACATCGTGAAGAAGAGCGGCGCCTTCTACTCCTACGGCGAAACGCGGCTCGGGCAGGGGCGCGAGGCCGCCAAGGACTTCCTGCGCGACCACACGGAGATCGCCGACGAGATCGAGCAGCTCATCCGCGCGGCCGCGCAACCCACCGTCGAACTAGTCACCAACGGCCTCGGCGACGCCGACCCGCCGGAGGGCGAGGACAACGCTTAAGGCACAGGTGCACCATGCCCCTCCTATCCGACCAGGACCGCAAAGCGCTGGAGACGCGTTTCAAGAAGGACGTGAAGCGCGACGTGAGCATCACGCTCTACACCGTGCGCAACGTGGGCGGCCTCATCCTGCCCGGACGCGAGTGCCCCACGTGTCCGCAGACCGAGCAGTTCCTGACCGAGGTGGCGGCCGCGTCCAAGCACGTGCACCTGACCGTCAAGGACTTCTACGCCGACGCCGATGACGCTCGCGAGCACGGCATCGAGCGAGTGCCGTGCATTACGCTGCACGGTGAGGGTGAAGAGTCGTCGAACCTGCGCTTCTACGGCATCCCCGCCGGCTACGAGGTCATGACGCTCATCGAGGACATTATCGCGGCGTCCAAGGGCACGAGCCCGCTGCAGCTGACGACGCGCAAGGCGCTCCGGCGGTTGGTGAGGCCGGTGCAGCTGCAGGTCTTCGTGACACCCACCTGACCGCACTGCCCCACCGTCGCCAGGCTGGCGCACGCAATGGCAATGGAGACTCCCATGGTGCAGGCGGAGGTTGTCGAGGCGCAGGAGTTCCCCCACCTCTCGCAGGCCCACCAGGTGCGGGCGGTGCCGAAGACCATCATCAACGGCGTCTCGGAAGTGCTGGGCGCCGTCAACGAGCGGACGCTGCTACAGAAGATGTTGGGCGTCATAGGGCAGGAAGACCTGCTGGAAGACAAGGGCAGGCCGGCGGACGGCGACACCGGCAGCGGGCCCACCAGCATTTTCGGCCGCTAGCTGCCAGAATGCGACGCCTGCTGCCTCTTCTCGCTGTCCCAATGTTTGCGGCGATTGTGCTATCGAGTGGTGGAACGGCCTCAGCACAGGCAGGCGTGGAATTCACCGTCCTCCCCCGAAGCGAGTTCCCGGACGGCCTCCACTTCGACGTCTCCATGAACGCGCCTGTCGAGATCGTCGAGGCGCGGATGCGGTTTCGCGTGCTCGGGGAGCAGGTGTCGCGAAACGCGCCGCTCGAGTTCGCGCCGGGGCGGCAGGTGACGACCGAGCTGCTGGTGCGCACGGACACGGCCGCCCGCTACATCCCGCCCGGCGCGGAGATCGAGTACTCCGTGGAGGCGGTCGACGCCACGGGCAACGTGGTCGAATCCCAACCGCAGCGCACCATCTTCCTCGACCCGCGCTTCGAGTGGACGCGCATCGACGCGTCCGGCGTGTACCTGCACTACTACGGGGGGCAAGAGGGCCGCGCCCGCCGAGCGCTTGAGGCGGCGCAGGAGGCGCTCGAGCGCATGGGCAGCCTCATGGGCGTCGAGGAGCGGGACACGCTGCGGCTCACGGTCTACAACAGCATCCGGGCAATGCGCGTCGCGCTGCCGCCTAGGAGCGAGGTGCAGGAGGCGATCCTGGTCACGGAGGGCGTATCCTTCGGCGACACGGGCGTCGTGCTGCTCCTGGGCGAAAATCCCGAGGTGGAAGGCGTGGCAGCACACGAGACGGTGCACTTCCTCATGCGGTTCGCCGTCGGCCGAGGCGCGCGCTCCGTGCCCGTCTGGCTGAACGAGGGGCTCGCGGAATACGCCAACCCGTTCCCAAGCTTCAGCTTTGAGAACGTGTTTTCCCGCCGCCTTTACGACAACACGCTCCTCCCCCTGACGTCGCTCACGAGCGCGCCCGGCAGGCCGGAGGACGCGCTGCTCATGTACGGGCAGTCCGAGAGCGTCGTCACCTACATGATTGAGACGTACGGCGAAGAGCCGTTGCAGAACCTTCTCAAGGGGCTGCGCGACGGCGCCACCATCGACGAGGCGCTCATCGCCTCCTACGGGATCGACCGTACAGGGCTCGAGCAGGAGTGGCGGACGCGCATCGGCGCGCCTCCGCTGGCGGCGACGCCCAGCCGCTCGGCGTTGCCCACGCCCATTCCGCGGCCGACGCTCGTGCCGTTTGGCGTCGGCTCGACACCCGTTCCCGCAGCCGTGGGCCAGGGGCGGCCGGACGGGACGCAGGAGGCCGTCGAGCCGGAGCCTGCCGCGACGGAGTCCGGCGGCGGGTGCAGCCGCGCCGAGGGCGGGGGGATGGACATCGCGATTGCCGTGCCGGCGCTCCTACTGGTGGGGCTATTGGCCCGCCGCCGCATGCGGTAGGCCTCCCGGTTGACACCCTCGACCCTGCCCCGTATCTTCACTGGCTGGGAGGGACCACAATGAAAGCCGGATTCAGGACGATTGACTGCGACCGCCACGTGGTAGAGCCCATCGACATGTGGGACAACTACCTGGAGCAGCGGTTCCAGCACTACAACGTGCAGATGGGCGGCCGTTTCACGCTGGCCACGCGCATCGGCGGCGTGCTGCAGAACGACGACTCCCTCGGCTCTCCCGGGGCCGGCATGGCGACGGACCCCATCTGGCGCAAGAAGTTCAAGCACGGCATGACGCACAACTTCGAGCCGCAGGCGTACCTGGAGGACATGGACGAGGAGGGCGTCGACATTGCCGTGTGCTTCACCGGCATCGGCCTCTACGCAACGTGGGGGGACAACCTCGATCCGGATCTCTCCGCCGCCATGTGCCGCGCGTACAACAACTGGCTGTACGACTTCATGTCGCATGACCCCGACCGCCTGAAGGGCGTCTGCCTGCTGCCGCTGCAGGACATCGAGCTGGCCGCGCAGGAGCTGCGCCGGTGCGCGACGGAGCTGGGCATGGTGGGCATCTTCTGGCGCCCGAACCCGCACATGGGCCGCCTCATGTCGGACCGCGCGTACGATCCCATCTACGCCATCGCGGAGGAGTACGGGGTCAATATCTCGGTA
Organism: uncultured Dehalococcoidia bacterium; assembly: GCA_964499855.1. GTDB lineage: Bacteria > Chloroflexota > Dehalococcoidia > Lucifugimonadales > UBA1127 > UBA1127. The sequence goes on from CAZCPU010000039.1 coordinate 14,749, forward strand.
CACGAGGGCATTCAGAACCGGCTTCCGTGGTTCCCGCAGGGCCGCGTCAACACCCACTTCGCGCACCACGCGGCCTGCCACCCGATGGAGCAGATGGCGGCATGTCTCGCCATGACGAGCGGCGGCGTCCTCGACCGATTCCCCAACCTGACCGTGTCCTTTCTCGAGTCGGGAGCGGGCTGGCTGCCCTACTGGATGGAGCGGCTGGACCAGCAGGTGTCCAACCCAATGCTGAACGAGGGCTACGGGGGCGCGCACAAGCCGTCCGAGTACTTCCGCCGCGGCCAGGCCTTCGTCTCTTGCGAGGCGGGCGAGGAGGCGCTGCCGATGATCGAGCGCTCGCTGGGCGGCGGCGTGACGATGTGGGCGTCGGACTACCCGCACCGGGACGCGATGATGGACTTCCCGCGGGGGCTCGACATCCTGACCAGCGTGGAGGGCGTCACGCCCGACTTCATGAAGCAGCTTCTGTGGGACAACCCGGCGCGTTGCTTCAACCTGAAGGTCTAGGGCACGCCAGGTAGCCTCGAACGACTAGACCCCCGTCAGCCCTCGTGGAACTCAAGGGCGAACGGGGGTCTTGGTGTCTGCTCGCCCAGCTTGCCGCCAGGCGGCTCGTGAGAGCGGCGGAAGGGTTTGGCCTACCCTTACGGGACAGGCCGGCTTTCTCGTTAAATCCGGCTAATGCCGGGGTTTAGTCAGAGCCGCGTCCGGTCGAGAACGTGGCAACCGCTTACAGAGGATTGATGGGCGGACTGGCGGACGGATCGCCGGAGACCAGCCGCGTGTAGTACTCCCAGACACCTCCGACTCGCGGGGCGCGACCGCCTGCGGGCATGTAGGGCTTGAAGTGCGGCAGCTCGTGGGCCGGCGTGCGGTTCGTCATCTCGTCGATGAGCTCGTCTTCGATGAATGCATGGTCCTCACCGGCAACGGAGTAGGCCCAGTAGTTCATCTTTGCCTGCTCCTCAAGCTGGAGCATGTTCATCACCGACTCTTCCAGGGAGTTGCCCACGGTCGTTGCGCCGTGGCCGCGCAGCAGGATGGCCTTGCCGTCGCCAAGCAGGGCGGCGACCTCCATGCCCTCTTCGTCCGTCTGGACGGTCTTCACGTGGTCCCAGACCGGGAGCTCGTTACGCACGAGTTGGATGCCCTCCTGGTTCATGGGGCGCAGCCGCTTGCGCAGTGTCGTGGCCAGAATGGTGTAGTGGGGGTGCACGTGGACCACTGACTTCACATGCGGGTACATCTTGTAGATGCAGGAGTGCATCTTCACCTCCATGCACTGGGTGGTGCCGAGCGGCCCGTCCACCTTGTGGCCCTCCAGGTCACAGACGATCATCTGCTCCGGCGTTACGCTGAAGAGGGCATCGACCTCGTAGCCGCGGCCCTTGACGATGAACTTGTCTGGGTCCGTCGGCAGGCGCAGGCTGGCATGTCCGAGGGATGCCCGGAACCCTGTGGCCAACCCCAGCTCCGCCAGGACGCGGTTTGCCACCGCCACGTGGTGCTTCACTTCCTCCCATTCGCGCTTCATAACACGTTACCTCCCAGTTTCGGTTCTCCCCTGAATGCGCCACTTAGACGCGTATGCAGGCTGCCCAGTGGTCGGGGGTGATTTCCCGCAGCTCGGGGACGGTTGTCTTGCACTCATCGATGGCCATGGGGCATCGGGTGTGGAACACGCACCCCGACGGGGGGTTCGCGGGGCTGGGGATGCCGCCCTGCAGGATGATGCGGTCGCGCTCCGACTCGATGTCCGGGTCCGGGATGGGC
>CAZCPU010000040.1:0-8305 GCA_964499855.1 uncultured Dehalococcoidia bacterium
TGGAGACCAGGGACCTGATCGACACTATCCAGGCCACCATGGACATCGACGAGCAAACCCGGCTGATGCGGGAACTGGGCGACCTGGCCTACCCGCTCCACATGGGCATCTTCCTCTACTGGATCCCGGCGGAGCTGGTCTACAACCCCAAGTTCGTGGAGTCCTACAACTTCCCAGGCAACATCTCAGACCTCTGGACGCACTACGAGCTGGTCAAGGGCGTCCGCCAGTAGAAAAGGCAGGCTTGAACGCATTGTCCGGGGCGCTCCGAATGCGGGGTGTCCCGGACAACGCATTTTGGGGGTGCAACCCATGCTGACCTATCAGGAAAACGAGACCCTGGCGCGCGTCGGGCCGGGCACGCCGATGGGCGCCGTGATGCGCCGCTATTGGTTGCCGTCGCTCCTCTCGTGGGAGCTGCCGGAGCCCGATTGCCCGCCCATCCGCGTGCGCATGCTCGGCGAGGACCTCGTCGCCTTCCGCGACAGCAACGGCGACGTCGGCATCCTCGACAACTACTGCCCGCACCGCCGGGCGAGCCTCTTCTTCGGGCGGAACGAGGAGAGCGGGCTGCGCTGCGTCTACCACGGCTGGAAGTTCGACGTGCGCGGCGACTGCGTCGACATGCCCTCGGAACCGGCGGAGAGCAACTTCAAGGACAAGGTGAAGGTCACGGCATACCCCACCGCCGAGCTGGGCGGCATCGTGTGGGTGTACATGGGCCCGAGCGAGCTGCGGCCGGACCCGCCCGCCTTCGAGTGGACGCAGGTGCCGGAGCTGCACCGCGGCACCACCAAGGTGGTACAGCGCTGCAATTGGCTGCAGGGGCTCGAGGGCGGCATCGACACGGTGCACACCAACTTCCTCCACCGGCGGTTCGCTGGCTCCGGCACGGACGTCATGGACCGCGCCCGCGCCAACTCCCTCGCCGCCCACGTCGAGGTCGCGCCGACCGACTACGGCTACACGTACGCCGGCATCCGCACCGTCAGCGAGGACGAGGGCAACTACGTCCGGGCCTACCACTTCATCGCGCCCTTCTACCAGCTGCGACCGGGCGGACAGCTCCAGCGGCGCCACGGCCGGGCATCCGGCCACATCTGGGTGCCCATCGACGACGAGAACACGATGGTGTGGAACTTCAGCTACCGCTTTGACGGCAACGAAATGGCGGAGTCGGAGCGCCGGCAGACGGGTTCCGGAAACGAGTTCGGCAAGGACATCGACGTCGAGGCGGGCTTCAGGTCACGCGCCAGCGCGGAGAACGACTACCTCATCGACCGCGAGGCGCAGCGCACCGAGACGTTCTCCGGCATACCGGGCACCAACACCCAGGACCGCGCGGTGCAGGACACCATGGGCCCCATCTGCGACCGCACCCGCGAGCACCTCGGCACCACGGACCGCGCCATCATTATGGCGCGCAAGATCCTCCTCGACGCCGTCCGCCGCGTCGAGGACGGCGGCGCGCCGCCCGGACTGACGCCCAACGTCCACCAGCTCCGGCCCATCGAGAAGGTGTTGCCCATAGGCACGGACTGGCAACGTGTCCTCTCGCCGGAGCTGTACGACGGCGCGCCTTACACGCCGGAGTACGTGCCCGCGTAGTCGACCCAATCCGCGGCTGGACCACCGAGGGGAGTCCCGCTCAGGGGCTCCCCTTCAATTGGCGCGAGTGTGGGACGTGCGCAGGTGTTGGCGGGGTCAGTCGCGGTGGGGGATAATTGGCGTCTGACCTACGTACCAGGATTGAGAGGCGAGATGCGCGTTGGGTACATCCACATGGTCGGCGGGGCCAGCGGCGACATGCTGCTGGGCGCGCTGCTGGACGCCGGCCTCAGCCCGGCCGAGCTGGAGGCGGAGCTCATGAAGCTCCCGGTGCCCGGGTGCGCCATCGCCGCCCGGCGCGACCACCGAGGCGGCCTGCCCGGCGTCCACGTCACCCTCGACACCGGCGGCGCCGGCGCCGAGTCCGTCCGCATGGGCTGGCGGGACTTCGCCGACGCCATCGCGGCGAGCGGCCTTGCGCCCACGGTCGCCGAGCGGAGCTTGCGCGTGATGCGGCTGCTGGAGGAGGCGGAGCGCTCGGTGCATAACGCCGAGCCCGGCGACCCGTCGCCGCACCCGCACGAGCTGGGCACGCTGGACACGCTCATCGACGTCGTCGGCACGGTGGCGGGGCTCGAGCTGCTGGGCGTCGAGCGGCTGTACGCCGGCCCCATCCCGATGGGCTCCGGCGTCATCAGGGCCGCCCACGGCCCGCTGCCTGCGTCGGCGCCTGCGACGATGGCCATCGCCGCCATGGCGAACGCGCCGGTCACGCCGCCGCCGCACGGCTACACCGGCGAGCTGGTCACGCCGACCGGCGCGGCGATCGTAACGGGGCTCGCCAGCTTCGAGCGCCCGGCCATGCGCCTGGAGCGCGTCGGGTACGGGCTTGGCACGCGAAACCCGGAGAGCTTCCCCAACGCCGTCGCGCTGTGGTTGGGTGAGGCCGAGGCCGCGCCCGTGCGCCGGCAGGTCACGCTGCTGGAGACCAACATCGACGACGCCAGCCCGCAGCTGCTTGGCTACGCGCAGGAACGGCTCTTCGACATGGGCGCGCTCGACGTGTGGCACACCCCCATTCAGATGAAGAAGAACCGGCCGGGCACGCTTCTGAGCGTGCTGGTCCCCGCCGCGCTGGAGGCGGAGGCAGTCGCGCTGCTGCTGCGCGAGACGACGACCCTCGGCGTGCGCCGGCGTGAGGTCGAAAGGTACGAGGCGGAGCGCGAGATGCGCGATGTCCACACGGAGTTCGGACCCGTGGCGGTCAAGGTGAAGTTGCTGGACGGCCGGCCCATCACCGCCGCGCCCGAGTACGACGCCTGCCGAGCCATCGCCGTCGACCGTGGCCTGCCCCTGCAGGAGGTGCTGGCCCGAGTCACCCAGGCGGCGAGAGAGCAGATGCTCGTGGAGCGCTCCGCGGCTCCGTAGCCGCAATCCTCATTCACGAATATGTTGCACGCGGCGCGCATCGCAAAATACCGTATTGCTGTACCGTTATGGACATTTGCGATATGCTGTATGCAATCCAATGCCTATTGGGCCTGCGGCGATGCTATTGCTGTGCGGCAGGCCAATGATCCGCCAATTCCCAATGGTGCCCGCATCAACATAGCCATGTCGGCGGAGCGCGTGGGTCAGTGCCCCCCGGATCGCGCAGGCCCAAGGAGGTCAAAGTGCAGGACGGCGCAAGCGCGCAGGTGAAGATTACTAAGCTCATTGACAACGTTTCCCGGGTCATCCTGGGCAAGCGGGAGGCCGTGGAGCACGCGGTCATCGCCTTGTTCTGCGGCGGTCACATCCTCATCGAGGACGTGCCGGGCGTCGGCAAGACCATGCTCGCGAGGAGCGTGGCCCGGTCGACGGGCTGCTCCTTCGGTCGCATCCAGTTCACTCCCGACCTGCTCCCCAGCGACATCACCGGCGTGTCCGTGTACAACCAGCAGACGGGCGAGTTCGAGTACCGCGCCGGCCCGATCATGGCGCAGATGGTGCTCGCCGACGAGCTCAACCGCACGACGCCCAAGACCCAGTCGGCGCTGCTCGAGGCGATGGAGGAGCACCAGGTGACCGTGGACGGCGTCACCCACGCGCTGCCCCGGCCGGCCATGGTGCTGGCCACGCTCAACCCAATCGAGTACGAGGGCACGTTCCCCCTGCCGGAGGGCCAGCTCGACCGCTTCATGCTGCGCATCAACCTCGGCTATCCGGACCTCGAGACCGAGGTGTCGGTGGTCGAGCACCAGGTGACGCGGCACCCCATCGAGGCGCTCGAGCCGGTGGTGTCGCCGGAGGAGGTGATCGAGCTGCAGGACGTGGTGCGCAGCATCCACGCTGACCGGACGATCATGGAGTACGCCGTGAGCCTCGCGCAGGTGACGCGGCGGCACCCGGAGGCCGAGCTTGGCGCCTCGCCGCGCGGCTCCCTGGCCCTCTTCCGCGTTTCCCAGGCGCTCGCGCTGCTGCGAGGCCGCGACTACGCGCTCCCCGACGACGTCAAGGAGATGGCGGTCCCCGTTCTCGCCCACCGGGTCATCGTGCCGCCATCCGCCCGCATGCGCGGCGTCGACGGCCGGACCATCGTGGAGGGCGCGCTGGAGGAGGTGGCCGTCCCCGGCGCGCGGGCGGGACAGAGAACCCCGGCGCGGTAGGTACGGCTATGCGCTATCGTCCGACGCGTTTCCACGTCGTCCTCCTGTTGTTGACCTTGTCCTTCCTGTACGCCCTGGCCACCGGGTTCACGGTGTACTACCAGGTCAGCTACGCGCTCGTCATTGCGCTTTTCGGCACGTTCATCTGGGGCAAGGTCGGCCTGTGGGGCCTGGACGTGCGCGTCCAACGCAGGTTGGGCTACCGGGAAGTCGGCGGCAACTTCGTATCGCAGATCAGTGTCACCAACTCCGCCGGCCCGAAGCCGATGCTGGTGGTGCAGGAGCTCACGACGTTTCCCGGCCCCAGGGGCGGACGCGTCATCAACCTGAGCACGCATTCCACCGAGATGTGGGTCAACCGCATCGTGGCCTCCCGCAGGGGCGACTACATCATCGGGCCCATTGAGGTGACCTCGGCAGATCCCTTCGGCATCTTCCGTCACCGCCGCTCGTTCGGGACTGCGCAGCAGGTCATGGTGTACCCGGCGACGGTGCCGCTGCCGCTCTTCTCGCTGCCGCGTCGAGGCTCGCCGGGCGAGGGCGAGCGGCGCAGCCCCTTCTCGAGCACCAGCCCCATGGTGACGAGCGTCCGCGAATACCTGCCGACGGACACCTTCGGCCGCATCCACTGGCCGACGACGGCCCGCACCGGGCAGCTCATGGTCAAGCAGTTCGAGCAGGACACCGGCAGCGATGTCTGGCTGGTGCTCGACCTGCACCGGAACGTGCAGGCGGGCGGGGGCGACGACTCCACGGAGGAGTATGGCGTCACCATCGCGGCCTCCATGGCGCACCGTCTCCTCGACTCGGGCCTTGCCGTCGGGCTGTTTGCCTTTGGCGAGGAGCCCATTCACCTCCTGCCCGGACGCGGCTATGCCCACCAGGACCGCGTGTTCCGCACGCTGGCGACCGCCCGGGCGCTGGGGAGCCAGCCCTTGGCGTCGGCGTTGGAGGAAGGGCGGCACCTGGGCCTTGATCAGAGCACCATGGTCATCATCACGCCCTCCGTTGACCCCATGTGGCCGGAGGCGACCAGCTGGCTGTACCGCCACGGCTCGCAGGTGAGCACCGTGCTCCTCGACCCGGCGTCGTTCGGCGGCGAGGGTGAGGTTTCGGCGGTGGCGGACCGGCTGGCGACAGGCGGTGTGCGCACCTACGCCGTCCGCAAGGGCGACTCCCTTTCGCAGGCGCTTGCCCGGCCGCTCTTCCTGCCCTCCGGCCGGATCCTCGCGCCAAGGCAGACGGAGGCGGTCGCATGACAACCGTCGCCTCCGTGCGGGCCACCGGCGCCGTCCTTCCCCGAGGGTGGTTCTCGCTTCGGCCGCTCCGGCGGTTCACGCCCGCCGAGGGTTGGCTGACGCTGCTGGCCGTGCTGGCGCCGCTCTTCGTGATCGCATGGACCATCTCTGAAGCGGCCTGGGCCGAGACGCCGTCGCTTTACCTCGTGCTCCTCGTCGGCGCCTTCATGGGGCTCGGCGTCGCCAAGGCGCCCGGCTGGCGGGCCGCGTGGCACGCCGGCGCCCTCCTCGCCGGGGCGGCCTTGGTTTACCAGCAGCTCTCCACCCTCACAGAGACCGCGGGGTGGATCGAGCCCTTCCGCGTCCTCAACACGCGCCTCGCCGCGTGGGGCGAGACGGCCACTGAGGGCGGCATCAGCACGGACACCCTGCCCTTCGCCCTGTTCCTGACGGTGATGGCGTGGGCCATCGCCTACGTGTCGACGTGGGCGGCCTTCCGGCGGCGCAGCGTCTGGCTCACTGTCGTCCCCGGCGGCGCCGCGATGTTCTCCAACCTGAGCTACCTCCCGGAGCAGTTCGGCTTCCAGATGTTCGTCTACCTGGCGTTCGCCATGTTGCTCATCGTGCGGATGAACTCGTTGAACCAGTGGGAGTCCTGGTCAAAGGAAGGGCTCGCCATCCTGCCGTCCTACGGGCTGCGCGCCCTCTTCCGGGGGAGCTGGTACATCGTGGCGGTGCTGCTCATCGCCTTTCTCCTGCCGGCGCGGCCCTGGCAGTCGCCGTGGCTGGACACCGCGTGGGAGTGGACGCGCGCGCCCCTGGACACCCTCGAGGACGACCTCGACAGGCTCTTCGCCGCATTGCCGGACCGCAAGGGCGGCCTGAATTTGAACTTTGGGACGCACCTCCCCTTCCAGGGTTCCATCTCGCTCAGCGACGAACCCCTCTTCCTGCTCGAGTCGCCGCAGCCCGCGTATCTGCGGGCCCGCGCGTACCCGGACTACACCGCGCAGGGGTGGACGACGGGCGAGATGGAGACTATTACCTTTGACGATGACCTCCCCTGGAGCCGGCCTCGCGGCTACGCCGAGCGGTTTGAGCTGGAGCACAGCGTCATCCCGCTCTTCAGCACGGACACCATGCCCGTCTCCAACCTCCCGTTGCTGCACGAGGGCGACGCTACCGTGAAGGTGCATGCCCTTCCTGCGCCCAGATACTGGCTGCCGCTGGCCGACAATCTGGCGGCCGGCCCCGACACGCCCGCCGACATCGAGCTCATCGTCCCCGTGCTGCAGGCTGCGCGCCTCTACGAGCGCGACGTGGCTACGCAGGCCGACGTCATCCTGGCCATGGTACCGGACGACGCCGTCGTTACCCAGGTTGCCTTCCGCGACACGCCGGAGGGCGGCAACGAGCGGACCTACCGCGTGGAGGAGCCCGAGCCGGGCGAGGCGCTCACCGAGCGCGAGGCCCTCGAGGCAACCCTCCGCCGCGACACGCGCTCGCTGACCTGGGTGCAGGTGTCGCGCCGCCCGCCGGACCCGGCGGACATCGTGGCCCTGCGCAGCGTAGGCAAACTCGATCCGGGCGACACGTATTCCATCACGTCGAGCAAGTCGACCGCGTCTCCTGACCAGTTGCGCGCCGCCGGAAACGACTACCCCGGCTGGGTGAGCGACCGCTACCTCCAGCTCCCGGGCGACCAGCCGAAGCGCGTGAGCGACCTCGCCAAGGAGATCACGGCAGGCATCACCAACCCCTACGACAAGGCCAAGGCCATCGAGCAATATCTCCACACCCTGGGATACGATCAGGAGATCCCTGCCCCGCCCTACGACGCGGACGGCGTGGAGCACTTCCTCTTTGAGCTGGAGCGAGGTTACAGCGAGTACTTCGGCTCGGCCATGGCCGTGCTGCTGCGCGAGGTTGAGGTGCCGGCGCGAATGGTCGTCGGGTACACGCCGCGGGAGTTCGACCAGAACGCCGGCCACTGGGTGGTGCGCGAGGCCGACAGCCACGGCTGGGCGGAGGCCTATTTCCCCGGCTACGGCTGGGTGGAGTTCGAGCCGACGCCCAACTGGCAGCTCCCAGTCGCGCCGGAAAGCCCGTTCTTCGAGGGAAGCGACGTCACCGTGACCGGCGCGGAGGACTTCTTCGATGAGGACGAGTTCTTTGAGGAAGACGTCTTTCTGACCGTTGACGGCCTGGCTGTGGAGGAAGAACCGTTCATCAGCGGGACCGTGGCGGCGTGGACGCTTGCGGCCCTGTTTGTGGTCTGGGCGACGTGGTACGGCTACCGCCGCACATTCGTCAAGGTGGGCGTGCCTGCCGTGGTGTTCGAGCGCATGTGCTGGCTTGGCGCGTGGGCCGGCTTGCCCCACCACCGCAACCAGACCCCGTCCGAGTACACGTCGCGGCTCGCCCAGATCTTTCCCGACGCCTCTGGCGACCTGCGCATCCTGGGCAACGCCCACGCCATCGAGCGCTACAGCCGCCGGTCGCTCTCCCAGGCCCAGTTGGAGCAGGTCGGACGCGCTTGGACCCACGTTCGGAAGCTGCTCTTCCGCCGCGCGGTCCTGCACATGCCGTTCACGTAGGGCGGGGCCCGCTCTAGGTGATCACGTGGACGGGCGTGCCCGCAATCCACTGCCGGATGTTGTCCACCACCATCTCGAGGCCGTCGTAGTCCGCCTCCGGCGTGGACGAGGCGACGTGGGGCGCCAGGACGACGTTGTCGAGCGCCGTGAACGGGTGCCCCTCCGGCAGCGGCTCCTGGCTGAAGACGTCCAGCCCGGCCCCCGCGATGCGCCCCGCGGCGAGCAGCTCCAGCAGCGCCTCCTCGTCCGCAATCGCGCCGCGCGCCGTGTTCAC
>CAZCPU010000040.1:8405-13584 GCA_964499855.1 uncultured Dehalococcoidia bacterium
AGCGTCTTGCCGTAGAGCTGCCCCACCGCCTCCTTCGCCCACCCGCCGTCGCGGACGAGGCGGTCGTTCGCGACCACCCGCTTGGCGACGGCGAGCGCCAGCGCGATGGCGTGCTCGGCGACGGCGGGCGCGGAGTAGCCGGGCGTGTTGGTGACCAGGATCCCCAGCCGCCGGCACGCCTCCAGGTCCACCATGTCCACGCCGATGCCGAAGACGACGATGTGACGCATGTCCGTACACCGCTCGAGAACCTCGGCGGTGAAATGGCTGGAGTTGCGGATGCAGATGGCAACGTGCGCGTCGCGGATGCGCTCCAGCAGCATCTCCTGCCCCAGCGCGAGGGAGTCGTGGACGCGGAGCTCGCCGAGGTCGCGCAGCTTACCCTCCTGCGGCGAGCCCCCAATGGCCGGCGGTTCGTCGTCGGGCACCACGATGCGCAGCGTGCCGTCAGGTACGTTTGTCATGGGCGCTCCTTCGTGAGGGTGTGGGGAGAGGGCCGCGCGGACGCCCGTCAGGGCTTGTGCGCGATGACGAGGTCCCGGCTGCCCTCCAGGAGCCGAACGTCCGCGTCGCGAAAACCCGCCTGCTCCAGCCATGCGCAGTACACGTCGGCGGAGCGCTCCTGCCCGCCCGTCGAAACCAGCGCGTGGAGGTCCATCAGCGTCGTCAGCAACGGGCCCGTGCCGCTCTCGTCCAGCAGCTTCTCGCAGACCAGGATCGCGCCCCCCGGCTGCAACGCCTCGAAGCAGTGGCGCAGGATGATGTGGCACTGCTCGTCCGGCCAGTCGTGCAGGATCCAGCCGAGCGCGATGACGTCGGCCTCCGCCGGCAGGCTGCCGTCCTCGAAGAAGTCCCCGGGGTGCGTGCGCGCCCGGTCTTCGACCCCGTACTGCCGTAGGTAGTCGTCGGCGATGGCGCAGACCGCGGGCTGCTCGAAGACGATGCCCTGCAGGTGCTGGTGCTTGCGCAGCGCCGCGATGACCAGCGCGCCGGAGGTGCCGCCCACGTCCAGCAGGCAGCGGTACGGCGTGAAGTCCACCGCGTCGACGATCTCCTGCGCGTCGGGCACGGTCAGGTTGTGCATGCCCTGCACGAACCCGCGGAGCTGCCGGGGCTCGGCGTACACGGCGGCCAGCATGTCGAAGCCGGGCCCGAAGACCTCCTTCACCCGCGGCGTGTTCTCGCGAATTGCGCCTGGAAGCAGCTGCCATAGCCGCCAGTGCAGCTGGCTCAGGTGCTCCACCTGCGCGCCGAGGTACCCCTGCTGGCCCTTGACCAGGTAGAGGGCCGCCTCCTCCGTGTTGCTGAAGCGCCCGTTCTCCTTCTGGATGAGCTCCAGCGCAACCAGCGCGTTCATCAGCCGCTCCAGCGCCCCCGGGTGCAGCCGCAGCCGGTAGGCCAGCACCTCGGCGCTGGCCGGCCCCTTCGCGAGCTCGTCGAACACGCCGAGCTCCACGCCGGTGAAGAGCGTCTTGGACATCCAGAATGCGGTGAGCATTTCCTGGATGTGCTTCGGGGAAGTGGGCATGTTCCTGGCAACCTCTGTAGGAAATGGATGCAATTCGTACCTGCCATTGTACCCGTTGGGTGCGCCCTTGTGTAATCCCTCGCGCCTGTGAGGGGGCCGAACCCGGGCGCGGTCCGGTTGACCAACCCCCTTCGCGCAGCTACAATCACCCCAGTCACCGAGACTGAGGAGGACGCTATGCCGCTGTACGAGTACCACTGCGAGCCCTGCAACGACCGCTTCGAGGTGCTTCGCCCCATGTCCAAGGGCAACGACCCGGCGACGTGTCCGGCGTGTGGCGGCGCGGGCCGTCGCGTCCTCTCCGTCTTCGCGGCCGTCACGGCGGGCGGCCCCGGCGAGGCCCCGATGCCCCTCGCGGGCGGCGGGGGAGGCTGCTGTGGCGGCTCCTGCGGCTGTCACTAGCCACAAGACATAACGCAAGACACAACGAAGCCCCGGCCCAGCCGGGGCTCTTGCTTTGTCCGGACAGCGCTGCACTCACATGGCCGAGGCCGCTGCCTCGCTCCTCGGGACGTGCCGCCGGTGCAGATAGCGGCTCGCCCCCCAGATGGCCGCAGCCTCGGCGACCGTCATCACGGCGAGCAAGACCGTTGCCTCCAGCCAGAACCGGTAGGGGAACAGCACCACCAGGAAGTGCTCGCTCGGGTTGAGGATCCAGTAGTCGTTGCTGAAGCTGATCTGGTGGAAGAGCGTGAAGAAGACGGGGAAGCCCAGCGCCAGCACGATGCCCGTCGCGACGAGCCCCACGCCGCCCAGCGCCCCCGCCATCGACGTCCGGCGCAGGAACCGGAGGCCCTCCCGGCGGAAGCCCCACGCCCCGTAGGCCGCAACAGCCGCGCCGGTCACCCACATGACCGTGTACACCAGCCCCAGCAGCGCCTTCACGTCGCGCATGTGCTCGACCTCCCGCGCCGTGAAGAGCGGCTGCGCGCCGAGGAAGATGGCCATGTACTCCTGGTCGTCGTTGAAGTACTCGCGGATCTCGTCCCCCACCCGCTCGATCTCCGACGACGGCAGCCCCGTCGTCTCCGCGATGCTGTTGCGCTCGAACCCCGCGTTGTACACCCATGCCGAGTTGAACAGCACGCGCACGTTGAACGTGACCAGGAAGACCGGCAGCGCCACCAGCATGACCACGCCCGCCCATCGAAATACCCCCGGCGAGACCCGTGACCATTTCTCCAGCCATTTGTCCAAAGCTCAGTCCGTCCTCGTGTGTATTGGGGGCAACTCCCACCAGTATAATGGCCGCAACCCGACAGGAGTAACGCGCATGCAGGAGCAGGGGCAGCACACGTACCAGTCGCTCTGGGACATCGTCCACCGGCTGCGGTCGCCCGGCGGCTGCCCGTGGGACCGCGAGCAGACACACCAGTCGCTCCGCCGCAACCTCCTCGAGGAGTGCTACGAGGCCCTCGAGGCGCTGGACGCCGAGCAGCCCGACGCGCTGGCCGAGGAGCTCGGCGACGTCATCGTGCAGATCGTCTTCCACTGCCAGATAGCCGAGGAGAACGGCACGTTCTCGCAGGACGACATGTTCCGGCACATCTGCGAGAAGCTCGTTCGCCGGCACCCCCACGTCTTCGGCGACGTCTCGGTGCGCGACGCCCGCGAGGTGGAGGCCAACTGGGAGGAGACCAAGCGGCGGGAGCGCGGCGACGCCGTGTCCGCCCTCGACGGCGTCGCCAGGGGCATGCCCGCCCTCGGCTACGGGCAGGCCATCTCCAACCGCGCCGCCCACGCGGGCTTCGAGTGGGAGAGCCTCGCCGACGTGATGGCCAAGGTGCGCGAGGAGCTCGCCGAGCTGGAGGCCGCCGAAGACCCGCGGCGCCGCGAGGAAGAGCTTGGCGACGCGCTGCAGGCCCTTGTGAACGCCGCCCGCTGGATGGGCCTCGACGCCGAGACCGCCCTGCGCCAGGCCAACGCCCGCTTCTACCGCCGCTTCACCCACATGGAGTCCGCCGCCCGCGCCGATGGCCGCGGCCTGCGCGACGCATCGCGGGAGGAAAAGCTCGCGCTCTGGGACGACGCCAAGCGCAGCGAGGCCGCGCAGTCCTAGTCCGCTCGACCCTACCCGGCCCGCGTGATGATCAGGTTCCCGTGGGCGTCAACCGTCGCGCTCCACCCCGGCGGCACGACCGTCGTTGCGTCCATCTGCAGCACGACGGCGGGCCCCGCCACGACGGCGCTCGCGCGCAGCGCCGAGCGTCGCAGGAACGGCGTTTTGCGCGGCCCGTCCGCGAACACGACGGTGTCCTCCGCCACAAGCGCCTCGCCCCCGCCGACGGCATTCGCCGGGTCCGCCCCAGCCTGCTCGACGGCCGAGCTGCCGATGGCCTTGAGCCGCAGGTTCACCACCTCGATCGGCGCGTTTTGGTCGGCGTACCCGAACCGCTGTGCGTGGGCGGCGTGGAAGGCCCGCGCCGCGCTCGCCGCCACGCTCGCGCCGAGGCGCGGGCAGTCGACCGTCAGCTCGTACGACTGGCCCACGTACCGTACGTCGAGCAGTGGCTGCAGCCGCACCCGCCGCCGTGGCACGCCCTCGTCGCGCAGCTCGGCCAGCGCCCGGGCGCGCAGCCCGGCGAAGCCCTGCCGCAGCCGCTCCGCCGTCACCTGCTCCTGCGGGTACAGCACCGTCTGCGAGTAGTCCTTCGTGATGTCCGCGATGGCCACGCCGTACGCCGAGAGCGCTCCGGGCGTCGTCGGCGCCAGCACGCGCGTGATGCCCAGCCCCTCGGCCAGCTCGCAGGCGTGCTGCGGCCCGGCCCCGCCGAAGGCCACCAGCGTGAACTCGCGTGGGTCGAAGCCGCGCTCCAACGAAATCGCCCGGACGGCCCGCTCCATCGTCGCGTTCACCACGCGGACGACGCCCAGCGCCGCCGTGTCGATGCCGGCGCCCATCGCCCCGGCGAGCCGCTCCAGCGCCGCTCGCGCCGCGTTCCGGTCGAGCGGCATCCGCCCGCCGAGGAAGTCCTCGGCCCGAATGCGCCCCAGCACGAGGTTGGCGTCCGTGACTGTGGGCGCGTCGCCGACGCCGTAGCACGCCGGTCCCGGGTCGGCCCCGGCCGACTCCGGCCCGACGGTCAGCGCCCCTCCGGCGTCGACGTGGGCGATGGAGCCGCCGCCGGCTCCGACGGTGTGCACGTCCAGCATCGGCACGCCGATGGGCACGCCTCCCAGCGACGCCGCGACGGTCTCCTGCAGCCGGCCCGGGCACAGCGAGACGTCGGTGGACGTGCCGCCCATGTCCAGCGTGATGATGTCGGGGTAGCCCGCCAGCCTCGAAACGGCCAGCGCCCCGACGACGCCCCCGGCGGGCCCGCTGAGCACGGTGCGCACCGGCTCCTGCGCCGCCGCCCCCAGCGAGACGCTCCCGCCCGAGGACTGCATGACGCGGACGCGGCCGGGCGTCGCGCCCTCCGCGCCGAGGGCGGCTTCCAACCGCCGCAGGTAGCCGGCCATGACCGGGCCCACATAGGCGTTGGCCGTCACGGTGCTCGTGCGCTCGTACTCGCGGTACTGCGGCAGGACGCGGTTTGAGACGGAGATAAAGGGCGGCGGGTCAAGCTCAGCAAGCGCCTCCGCCACCAGCTCCTCGTGCGCCGGGTGGAGAAACGAGAACAGCAGGGAGATGGCCACGGCCTCCGCCCC
>CAZCPU010000040.1:13684-16449 GCA_964499855.1 uncultured Dehalococcoidia bacterium
ACCTTGTGGACGCGCAGCCCCTCGGGGCCCAGCAGCACCAGGTCCGTGAACGTGCCGCCCGTGTCCACCCCCACCACGATTGCGGTCAAGCCAACCCTCCGGGAATCCATTTCAGCTACAGGCCATCCCGACAATCGTACCACGGGGGCCGCCGGGCCCGTACGCACGACTCCCTGCGACCGCCGTTGCGTGGTACCCTTCTTGTGCCGATACTGGGCTAATTGCACATTCAACGTGCAACGGAGGCAGGGTGGCGAACGCATGACGCAGTCAGAGAATCGACCCGCCTACCCGGAGTTCCGGGTCATCGGGATAACGGGCGTGCCGGAGATTCAGGTGGGCGACGACCTCCCCGGCACCATTCTCTCGGCCGCCGAGGCCCAGGGCACGCCGGTCGAAGACGGCGACATCGTCGTCGTGACGCAGAAGGTCGTCTCCAAGGCCGAGGGCGCCCTCGTGCGCCTCGCCGACGTCGAGCCGAGTCCCCTCGCGCTGACCATCGCCGGCGAGATGAAGGACCCGCGCCACGTCGAGGTCGTGCTGCGCGAGAGCCGCCGCATCGTCCGCATGGAGCGGGGCGTGCTCATCACGGAGACGCACCACGGGCTCATCTGCGCCAACGCGGGCGTCGACGCGTCCAACGTCCCCGGCGACGACGTGCTCTGTCTGCTGCCGAGGGACCCCAACGCCTCCGCCCGCCGCATCCGCGACGCCATCCGCGAGCGCGTGGATTGCACCGTCGCCGTCATCATCTCGGACACCTTCGGCCGCCCGTGGCGCGTCGGCACGACGGACGTCGCCATCGGCAGTGCGGGGATCGCGCCGTTGAAGGACTACCGCGGCATGGTGGACCGCGACGGGCGGACGTTGCAGGTCTCCATTTCCGCCATCGCCGACGAGGCCGCGGGCGCGGCGGAGCTCGTGACGCGCAAGACCATCGGCGTGCCGGTGACCATCCTGCGCGGGCTGCCCTACGATGTGTCCGAGGAGGGTGCGGACGTCATCATCCGCGAGGCGTCCATGGACCTCTTCCGCTAGGCGACCGCCGCCCCGTCCGTCCTGAGGGAATTGGAAGGATGACGAAGCGCAACCCCTACGTCACCGCCGCCAGCGCGTCCTCGACGATCTCCGCCGGCACGTCGTTGCGCGTCGTCGACCGCCCGCAGCCCTCGAGCAGCACCCACCGGATCGAGCCCGCGGAGGTCTTCTTGTCGACGCTCATCGCCGCCCGTACGGCGTCCCGGTCAGCCCCCGGCAGCGACGTCGGCAGGTTGAAGCGCTTCAGCAGCGCGTCCTGCCTCGCGACGAGGTCGTCGTCGATGAGCCCCATCCAGCGGCTGATGCGCACCGCAGCCGTCATGCCGATGGCGACGGCCTCACCGTGGAGCAGCTCGCCGTAGGCCGTCGCCGCCTCCAGCGCGTGGCCGATGGTGTGGCCGTAGTTCAGCAGGATTCGCAGACCCAGCGTCTCGCGCTCGTCGCGGCTCACCACGTCGGCCTTCACCGCCATGCTGCGCCGGACGACGTCGTCGGCCAGCGGCCGCTCCAGGCGGCATATGGCCTCCGCGTTCTCCTCGAAGGTCCGGAAGAGCTTCTCGTCCAGGATGAGCCCGTGCTTGATCGCTTCCGCCCAGCCCGACGCCAGCTCGCGCTCCGGCAGCGACTGCAGCGCGTCCACCTCGGCCACCACGAGCCGCGGTTGGTGGAAGGCGCCCACCAGGTTCTTCCCCGCCTCCAGGTTCACCGCCGTCTTGCCGCCGATCGACGCGTCCACCATCGCCGCCAGCGACGTCGGCGCCTGCACCAGCGGCAGCCCCCGGTTGAATGTCGCCGCCGCGTAGCCCGCCAGGTCGCCCACGACGCCGCCGCCAACGCCGACGACGAAGTGGCCCCGCTCGGCGCGCTGCTCCGCCAGCCACTGGTACACCAGCTCCAGCGTTTCAAGCCTCTTTGAGTTCTCGCCCGCCGGCACGACGAACGTGTGCACCGGGATGTCGGCCGCCTCCAGCGCGACCTGCGCCCGGCGGCCGTGCGAGTAGAAGACGTTGCTGTCTGAGATGAGGTAGGCCGTCGTGGTGAGTCCGACGTCGCGGCAGAGCTCCCCGAGCCGGTCCATGACGCCCGTGCCCGCGAAGATGGGGCACGAATACGCCGAGGACCGCACGGTGGCGGCCAGGTCGCGCGCGCCCCGCTCGGGACCGTTGTCCACGCCGCCCACCGTTCTGGCCGCGCGAATCACCTCTTGCGCCACGTCCATGACTGAAATTGCGTCGGTGTGTATGGTCCAATTGGAAGTGGAGTACGCCGCCGCCCGCTCGGCCTTCAGCGTCCGCGCGCGCTGCAGCGGCGTCTCGCCGTCGGGGCCTGCCAGCAGGGGGCGCACGGTCCCCTCCCCCGCGCCGTTGGGGTAGAGCCGGCGCACTATCGTCTCGGGCGTCGCCTCCAGGCACACGACGAAGCCGGAGGCGCGCATCAGGGTGCGGTTGGCGGGCGAATTCACCATGCCGCCGCCGGTAGCTATCACCTGTCGCTCTGCGCCGCAGACCTGCGCCAGCGCCTGCGATTCCAGCAGCCGAAAGGCGGCCTCGCCGTCCTCGGCGAACACCGCCTCGATGGACTTGCCCGCGATGCGCTCCAGCACGTCGTCGGTGTCGACGTACGCCCACCCGAGCTGCCGTGCCACGGCCTGCCCGACGGACGTCTTGCCCACGCCCATGAACCCGGTCAGGAGGATGTTGTCCATGCGAGTAGTGTAGTCGCAGCTT
>CAZCPU010000041.1:0-8203 GCA_964499855.1 uncultured Dehalococcoidia bacterium
CAGGGCGAACGGATGGAGCGAAGGCGGGACGGGCGGATTGGAGGGCGTCCCGCCGGCGTGCTATAGTGGTGCGCGGAGGGTTTTGCTATGCCTGAGGGGTATGCGCTGAACTATACGGCCGTCGTGATTGTGGCGGCTGTGGGGTTGCTGGCGATGGGCGGCATGCTGGCGGCGAGCTTCTTCCTCGCGCCCAAGCGGAAGTCGGAGGCGAAGGCGCTGCCCTTCGAGTGCGGCATCCCGCCGACGCCCTTCTCGTGGTCGCAGATCCACGTGCGGTACTACATCTTCGCCATCCTCTTCCTGCTGTTTGACGTTGAGGCTGTCTTCCTCTTCCCGTGGATCCTGATGTTCCTGGAGGGGGCGTCGTGGGTCTTCTACGAGATGATCCTGTTCATCGCCATCCTGCTCTTCGGGGTGCTGTACGGGTGGCGCAAGGGGGTCCTGCAGTGGCGGTAGAGAAGGAGAAGCCCACGTGGGGGATCAGCCCGGTGGTGCCGGGGTGGTACCAGAAGTGGGAGCGGAGCAGCAGCATGGACCTGCCGCCGTCGGAGGCGGCGGCGGGGAACGTGGCGCCACCCGCGCCGTACCGGAGCGGGACGCCGGGGGTGATCACGGCGCCGCTGGAGGACCTGCTGGCGCTGGGACGGAAAAACTCGCTGTGGCCGCTGACGTTCGGGCTGGCGTGCTGCGCCATCGAGATGATGTCGACGTACATGGCGAACCACGACCTTGACCGGATGGGCATCGTCACGTGGCCGTCGCCGCGGCAGTCGGACGTGATGATCGTCGCGGGGACGGTGGTGAAGAAGATGGCGGAGCCCATCCGCCTGCTGTACGAGCAGATGCCGGAGCCGAAGTGGGTGATCGCGATGGGGAGCTGCGCGACGAACGGGGGGCCGTACTACCGGTCGTACTCGGTGGTGATGGGCGTGGACCACATCGTGCCGGTGGACGTGTACATCCCGGGGTGCCCGCCGCGGCCGGAGGCGCTGATGGACGGGCTGCTGCGGCTGCAGGACAAGATCCAACACGATGCGAGGCGATATGGAGGAAGCAACCCGCCCGCCCTCCAATGAGGGGGCGACCGAGGGGGAGGGCAGCCCGGCAGAGGAAGCGGGCGCCCAGGAGAGCGGGGGAGCGCCGGCCAGACCGGCGAGGCAGCCCGCGCCGCCGCCCATCGGGCTGGACGCGAGGGGCGAGGCGCTGAAGGAGCTGCTGCCCGGCCCGCTGGAACCCTTCGAGCCGGAGATCGACACGGCGCTGGACGAGGTGGTGGTCACGGTGCCGTCGGAGCGGCTGCTGGACGCGTGCGCGACGCTGCGGGGCGACCCATCGCTCGCCTTCGACTACCTGCGGTGCCTGTCGGTGGTTGACTACGAGGACCGGTTCCAGGTTGTGTACCACCTGTGGTCGCGGGAGCACCGGCACAAGCTGACGCTGAAGGTGGACACGACGGTGGAGGCGCCGTCGGTGCCGTCGGTGACGGGGGTGTGGCGAGGGGCCGACTGGTTCGAGCGCGAGGGGTACGACCTCTTCGGCGTGGAGTTCCCGGGGCACCCGGACCCGCGCGTCCTCATCCTGTACGAGGGGTTCGAGGGCTTCCCGGGCCGCAAGTCCTTCCCCTTCCACGACTACCAGGAGTGGTAGGCGGGCCCCTTCAACCCGTGGCTCTTTCGACAGGCTCAGGGCGACCCTTCGACAGGCTCAGGGCGAACGGAGTTGGTCCGTCGGGGTTCCCCTGCGTACGCAGGGGCAGGCCCTGCCTTCGCAGGAACGACGGGGCAAGGGGAGCTTGACGCGAGGGCGGCTGACAACCAGGGCTTGATATATACCCATTCACCATGGTATAGAGTGTTTCTATAGCTTATATGGGCGACACGGCGGACGGCGGTCAACAAATAGACGCCCGAAAAGTTTGCTCGTATACTGCGCAAGTCATGTTGACCTATGCGGTCGGCATAGTGCACGGAGGAGATCACGTATGGCGGGCAGTTTCGATTTTGCGTTGGCAATCGGCGGTGAGGCGGGACAGGGAATCGCCACGCCGGGGAACATTCTGACGCGACTATTCATCCGCAGGGGCCTGCACTTCAACGCCTACAACGCCTACCAGTCGATCGTCCGGGGTGGGCACATCTTCCTGACGGTACGCATCAGCGACGCACCGATCTACAACCACGGCGACAAGCTGGACATGCTGCTGTGCCTGAACCAGGACACGATGGACCGGCACCTTGGCCTGATGGGCGAGGGTACGCGGGCGATCTTCAACAGCGACTCCATCAACCCGGGCAACCCGAGGCAGGGCGTGGAGCTGTGCCCAATCCCGGTGTCGCAGGTGACGGGCAGCCGCAACCGGCTGGTGCAGAACACGGTGGCGGTGGGCGCGACGGCGGCGCTGCTGCAGCTGGACTTCGGCATCCTGGAGGGCTCGCTGCAGGCGCGGTTCGCGCGGCAGGGGCAGTCGGTGATCGACGAGAACGTGGGCGTGGCGCGGGCGGGGTACGAGTACGCGCAGGCGAACTTCACGCCCTTCCCGGTGGCGCTGCCAGAGACGGACAAGCCGCAGGCGCAGTGGATGGGGAACGAGGCCATCGCGATGGGCGCGGCGGCGGCGGGGGTCAAGTTCTACGCCGCCTACCCGATGAGCCCCTCGACGGGCGTGCTGCACTGGATGGCGCAGAACGCGCGGGACCTGGGCATCATGGTGCGGCAGGTGGAGGACGAGATCGGCGTGGCGAACATGGTGATCGGCGCGGCCCACGCGGGCGCGCGGTCCATGTGCTCCACCTCCGGCGGGGGCTTTGCGCTGATGACGGAGGCGGTGGGCGCGGCGGCGATGATGGAGATTCCGACCGTCATGGTGGACGTGCAGCGGGCGGGCCCCTCGACGGGGGTGCCGACGAAGACGGAGCAGGGCGACCTGTGGCAGACGCTGGGCGCCAGCCAGGGCGACTTCCCGCGGCTGATCGTCGCGCCGCAGAACGCGCTGGACGCATTCAAGACGATTCCAGAGATATTCAACCTGGTGGACCACTACCAGTGCCCCGGCCTGGTGCTGTCAGACCTGCTCATCTCCGAGGGCACGTTCAGCGTCGACCCCGACGACCTCGACATGTCGCCGGAGATCAACCGGGGCAAGCTGATCACGGAGGCCGGGACGGGCAACGGGTACCAGCGGTACAAGGACACGGAGGACGGCATCTCGCCGCGGGCGCTGCCCGGCGTCGAGGGGTACGTCCACGTGGTGTCCACCGACGAGCACGACGAGGACGGGGGGCTGATCAGCGACGAGTACACGAACCCGTACAAGCGGCGGGCCATGGTGGAGAAGCGCGCGCGGAAGCTGGACGACGTGCTGGAGCGCGTGGCGGCGCCGACCCTGGAGGGCCCGGCGGACGCGGACGTGACGCTCATCGGGTGGGGCTCCTCCTACGGGGCCATCAAGGAGGCGGCGGAGCAGCTCACCGCGGACGGCGTGAGCGTGAACCACCTGCAGATCAAGTGGATCGTGCCCTTCCACGCCGATGTCATCACCTCGGTCGTGAAGGGGGCCAAGAAGCCGATCATCGTGGAGAACAACTACTCGGGCCAGTTCTACCGCTACCTGCGGAGCGAGACGAGCCTGACGATCGACAGCCACATCCGCAAGTACGACGGCGAGCCCTTCATGCCCCACCACATCGCCAACGGCGCGCGGGAGATCCTGACCGGTAAGGCGGACGTCTTCGTCCCCTACCAGGAAGTCAACGTTTAGGGAGGAAGGGTCATGACAACCGGCAGTGCACAAATGACGGCTGCGAACTTCCGCTCCGGGATCAACCCGGACTGGTGCCCGGGGTGCGGCGACTTCGGCGTACTGAACTCGCTGCAACGGGCGTGCGCCGAGCTTGGCCTGCAGCCACACCAGATTCTGACGGTGAGCGGCATCGGCTGTTCCTCCAACCTGCCGGGCTACATCAACGCCTACGGGATGCACACGCTGCACGGGCGGTCGCTGGCGTTCGCGACGGGTGCGAAGCTGGCGAACCACGACATGACGGTCATCGCGACGGGCGGGGACGGCGACGGCTACGGGATCGGGGGGAACCACTTCACGCACACGGCGCGCCGCAACATCGACATCACGTACATCGTGATGAACAACCAGATCTACGGGCTGACCACGGGCCAGATCTCGCCGACCAGCCGGCTGGGGATGAAGACGAAGAGCACGCCCTTCGGGAACGTGGAGACGCCGCTGAACCCGCTGACGCAGGCCATCATGAACGGGGCCACGTACGTCGCGCGGGCGTACAGCGGGGACATCCGGCACACGACGGCGCTGATCCGGGGCGCCATCGAGCACAAGGGGTTCGCGCTGGTGGACGTCTTCAGCCCCTGCGTAACCTTCAACCTGGACAACTCGCACGACTTCTTCAAGCAGCGGGTGGTCAAGCTGGAGGAGCAGGGCCACGACCCGCAGGACTGGAAGGCGGCATGCGAGCGGGCGATGGAGTGGGGCGACACCATCAACATCGGCCTCTTCTTCCAGGGGAACGACAGCGAAACGCTGGGGCAGCGGGAGCCGGTGCTGGAGAAGGGCGGGCCCATCGCCCACCGGGAGATTGCCGTCACGGACGAGCAGCGCGAGAAGATCATCCGCCGGATGATGTAGGCCCCTCCCGCGGCGGGCCGGAGGCGACAGGGCAACGGCACATCCTTAGACAAGATACGCCGTGCGGGCGCACGGCAGACCATGCGACGGGGCGCCTTGTGAGACGCCCCGTCGGGACGCAACTCGGGTGGAGAGGGCATGACGGAAGCCCAACGCCTGGAATCCGTAGATATCCTCGTGAACATGGGGCCGCAGCACCCGTCAACCCATGGCGTCTTCCGCATGGTGCTGTGGGTCGACGGCGAGCGGATCGTGGACTGCGACCCGCACATCGGGTACCTGCACCGCGGGTCCGAGAAGCTCTCCGAGGGTGAGCTGTACGCGCAGATCATCACCCTGTTCGACCGGATGGACTACATCGGCAACTTCAACACGGAGCTGGCCTTCGTCGGGGCCGTGGAGAAGCTGATGAACCTCACGGTCCCCGAGCGGGCGGAGTACATCCGCGTCATCCTCTGCGAGCTGAACCGCATCTCCAGCCACATGCTCTTCTACGGCACGATGGGCCTCGACGCGGGGGCGATGACGCCGATCATGTACGGGTTCCGGGAGCGGGAGCGCATCCAGAACCTGTTCGAGGCGGTGACGGGCGCGCGCATGATGCACAACTACTTCCGCATCGGCGGCGTGCGCGAGGACCCGCCCGACGACTTCGCGGCCCGCGTGCGGGGGGTGCTGCCCGCCATCGAGCAGGGCATCGAGGAGGGCGACCGGCTGCTGACGTACAACGAGGTCTTCCTCGCCCGCTCCCGGGGCATCGGGGCGCTCAGCGGGCAGGAGGCGCTGGACTACGGGCTCACGGGGCCGTCGCTGCGGGCGTCGGGCATCCCGGACGACATCCGCGCCATCGAGCCGTACTCGATCTACGACCGGTTCGACTTCGACATCCCGATCGGCGAGAACGGCGACACGTGGGACCGGTACGCGATGCGGGTGGAGGAGATGCGGCAGTCGGTGAAGATCATCAAGCAGGCGCTGGAGCAGATGCCGGAGACGGGGCCGATCAAGGCGCAGGTGCGCGGCATCCCGCGGCCGCCGAAGGGCGAGGCCTACTTCCGGGCCGAGAACCCGCGCGGCGAGATCGGCGTGTACCTGGTCAGCGACGGTGGGGACAAGCCGTACCGGCTGAAGATCCGGCCGCCGTCGTTCGCGAACCTGCAGGCGCTGCGGCCCATGCTGCGCAACGCCTACGTGGCGGACGCGGTCATGGTGCTGGGCTCGCTGGACATCGTGCTTGGGGAGGTGGACCGGTGATCCTCCTCGTGGCCCTGGCGTTGGGCGTCCTCGGCCTCGTCGCGCTGGTGGCGCTGTCGGTGTTCTTCGGGGGCCGGGACGCCATCGAGCTGGTCATCCGCGCGGGGGCGCTGCTGACCATCCTGAGCGTGGTCGTGCTCTCGCTGACGTGGCTGGAGCGGAAGTCGCTGGGGCGGATCCAGCAGCGGATGGGGCCGATGCGCGTGGGGCCGTTCGGGCTGCTGCAGCCGGTGGCGGACGTGATCAAGCTGGTGACCAAAGAGGACATCATGCCGTCGTGGGTGGACCGGCCCATCTACTGGCTGGCGCCGCTGGCGGTCTTCGTGCCGAGCTTCCTGGTGTGGGTGGCGGTGCCCATCAGCTCGGACCTGGTGCTGCGGGACATGGACCTGGGCGTGCTCTACATCCTCGCGATGTCGGTGCTGTCGATCATCGGGCTGATCATGGCCGGGTGGGGGTCGGCGAACAAGTACGGCATCATGGGCGGGCTGCGGAGCGCGGCGCAGCTCATCAGCTACGAGATCCCGCTGCTGGTCATCGCAATGACGATAGCGATGCTGGCGGGGACGCTGAACCTGACGGACATCGCCGAGGGGCAGGGGTACCAGTGGTACATCCTGCTGCAGCCGATGGCCTTCGTGGTCTTCCTGCTGGCGGGGCTCGCCGAAGTGGGACGCAGCCCCTTCGACATCTTCCAGGCGGAGTCGGAGCTGGTGGGCGGGCCGTTCATCGAGTACAGCGGGGCGCACTGGTCGATCTTCTTCCTGGCGGAGTACATCAACACGTTCCTCATCGCGGCGCTGGTGACGATCTTCTTCCTGGGCGGCTGGTCGGGGCCCTTCCTGCCGGAGGTGGCGTGGTTCCTCATCAAGTGCTACGCCGTCATCCTGCTGATCTTCTGGCTGCGGGGGACGCTGCCGCGGCTGCGCATCGACCAGCTGATGGCCTTCGGGTGGCAGGCGCTGGTGCCGCTGTCGTTCCTGAACTTCATCCTGGTCGCGTTCGTGCTGTTCTACGGCTGGCCGGTGTGGGTCCACAGCATCCTGGGTGTGGTGACGCTGGCGGTGGCGGCGGTCTTCATCTACACGCGGCAGGCGTCGCAGAAGGCGCGGCCGAAGGTACGGCTGGTGTCCGCACGGGAGGTGCGACGTGTTTAACGCGCTCAAGGGCATGCTGGTGACGCTGACGACGACGCTGCGGAAGCCGGTGACGGCGCAGTACCCGAAGCAGCACCTGCCGCTGCAGGAGCGGCAGTGGGGCTTTCCCGCGCTGACGTGGGACGGCGAGGTGGGCGAGCCGTACTGCGTGGGCTGCATGGTCTGCGTGCGCATGTGCCCGACGCAGTGCATGTCCGGGACGATGGTCGACAACCCCAAGCACGCCGAGGGGGCGAGCACGCGCCGCAAGATCATCGGCGACTTCGAGATCAACCTTGGCCGGTGCATCCTGTGCGGCATCTGCGTGGAGGTGTGCAACTTCGACGCCATCGAGATGAGCCACGAGCACGAGATCAGCCACTACGCGCGCAACGGGCGGCGGGTGGACCTGCCGATGCTGCTGGACATGGGCGTGAAGTACCAGCGGGAGTCCAACTGGATCCCGCCGACGAAGAAGAAGGCGGCCGTCGCGGCCGCGGCCAAGGCCGCAGCCGGCCCTTCGACGGGCGCAGGGCGAACGGAAGCGGCTGACGGCGAGGCGGGTGAGGAAGCCTCCAACAAGGGGGATGACGCCTAATGGACGCGCAGGCGGTCGCGTTTGCCATCGTTGCCGTGGTGGCGCTGGTCAGCGGCATCGGCGTGGTGACGACGCGCAACGTGGCGCACGCGGCGCTCTTCCTGCTGGTGAGCCTGGCGTCGGTGGCGGGCGTCTTCATCCTGCTCGTTGCCGAGTTCCTTGCGCTGGTGCAGGTGCTCATCTACGGGGGCGCGGTGACGATCGTGCTGCTCTTCGCGCTGATGCTGACGCGCGCCGAGGAGTTCTCCAACGTGCGGGCGAACCCGCAGTGGGCCGTCGGCGCGGTGGCCGCGCTGGGCGTCTTCGGCGCGATGGCGGCCGTCATCCTGAACGACAGACTCGACACGCAGGAGCTGCACGGCCCGAGCCTGCGGGAGCTGGGCAGCGAGCTGTTCACAAACTGGGTGGTGCCCTTCGAGATCGCGTCGCTGGTGCTGCTGATGGCGCTGATCGGCGCGATCATCCTCGCGCGGGCGTCGGACAGCGACTCGGGGAACGGCTCGACGCCGGGGAGCGGGGGCTAGGCATGGAGCTGTACCACGTCGAGCTGCTGAGCGC
>CAZCPU010000041.1:8303-10466 GCA_964499855.1 uncultured Dehalococcoidia bacterium
CGCGCCACGGCCAACGTGGACGAGGCGGACGAGATGAAGGGGTAGGTGCGTGCGCCCTTCGACAAGCTCAGGGCGAACGGGGGTATTGGGCTCAGGGTGAGCGGCGGGGTTCACGCCCCCGTATCGGGGTACGGGGCAGGCTCCGCGGGAACGACGGATTGGGTTTTGGAGGACCGGGTGACAGGAACGGGAGCACATAGGGCGGAGGCCGGGCGATGATGGAGTGGGCGTGGCTCATCCCGTCGCTGCCGGCGATCGCCTTTGCGTTGATGGTGACGCTGGGGAAGCGGCTGCCGACCTGGTCGGCAATCGCGGCGACGGGCTCGATGGCGGTCAGCTTCGCGCTGTTCTTCTTCGTCTTTGCCGACTGGTTCGGGGCGAAGTCGTTTCCGGACGACTACACGTTCATCTACAGCATCGACTGGCTGCGGGCGGGCGACGCGGTCCTGACGTGGGGGATGTGGATCGACCCGATCACGCTGACGATGGTGGGGCTGGTCACGGCGGCGGCGCTGGGCATCCAGGTTTACTCGTGGGGGTACATGGCGGGCGAGCCGCGGTTCACGTGGTTCTTCGCCGTACACTCGCTCTTTGCGGCGTCGATGCTGGCGCTGGTGATGGCGGACAACCTGCTGCTGCTGTACATCGCGTGGGAGCTGGTGGGCATCTGCAGCTACCTGCTCATCGGGTTCTTCTACGACCGGCGGTCGGCGGCTGAGGCGGCGAAGAAGGCGTTCATCACGACGCGCGTCGGAGACGTTGGGCTGCTCATCGGCATCCTGCTGCTCTTCCGCGAGACCGGCTCGTTCGAGCTCTCGACGATCTTCGCGGCGCTGGAGCAGGGCGCGCTGTCGGACGGCGTGGTCACGGGCGCGGCGATATTGATGCTGCTGGGGGCCATCGGCAAGTCGGCGCAGTTCCCGTTCCACGTATGGCTGCCGGACGCGATGGAGGGGCCGACGCCGGTGAGCGCGCTGGTACACTCGGCGACGATGGTGGTGGCGGGCGTGTACTTGGTGGCGCGGGTGTTCCCGTTCTTCGAGGCCTCGGACACGGCGTCGCTGGTGGTGCTCATCCTGGCCTCGGTGACGGCGCTGGGGGCGGCGGCGATGGCGCTGGTGATGACGGACATCAAGCGGGTGCTGGCGTACTCGACGCTGACGGACCTTGCCTTCATGATGCTGGCGCTGGGGGCGGGCAGCCTGACGGCGGGCATGTTCCACCTGCTGATACACGGGTTCTCAAAGGCCGTGCTGTTTCTTGGCGCGGGGAGCATCTCCCACGGCAGCGGCCAGACCGACATCCGGAACATGGGCGGGCTTCGGCGGGTGATGCCGTGGACGGCGCTGACCTTCGGCATCGGGGCGCTGTCGCTGGGCGGCGTGCCGCCCTTCGGGGGGTTCTTCAGCAAGGACGAGGTCACGCTGTCCGTGTTCCACGGGCAGTACGGGTGGATCTTCCTCTTCGTCGCGCTGACGGTGGGGTTCATGAAGGCGCTGTACATGGGCCGCGTCTTCTTCTCGGCATTCCTCGGTCCGCTGAAGCCCGACAACGAGCACGCGCACGAGTCGGGGCCCTCGATGCTGCTGCCGATGGTGGTCTTCTCGGCGGTCGCGCTGGTGGGCGGACTGCTGGCGCTGGGCTGGACCGACGGGTACAAGGGATTCGGCTACTTCGTATTCGCGGGCGACCACCAGGAGGCGTTCCACCTGAACTGGTGGATCGCGGGGGCGTCGACGCTGCTGGCGGTGGCGGGATTCGGCATCGCGTGGATGGCGTACGTGACGGGCAGCCTGAAGACGGAGGGCATCATCGCGGGCGTGCGGCCGGTACACACGGCGGTTGCCAACAAGTTCTACGTGGACGAGGTCTACCAGTGGACGATTGACCGGGTGGTGCTGACGCTGGGCAACGGGACGGCCTTCATCGACCGGGCGTTCGTGAACGACGTCGGGGTGAACGGGCCGGGGGTCGTGACCGCGTGGTCGGGCACGGTGCTGCGGCTGTTGCAGACGGGGAAGCTCTACAGCTACGCGCTGGGCATGGTGCTCGGGTTCCTGGCCGTCGCGGTTGCGTGGTGGATGGCGCCATGAGCGGGATAGAGAGCGTCCTGCTCTTTGCGCTGATCGCGGTGCCCTTCTTCGGGGCGCTGGTGATGGTGTT
>CAZCPU010000041.1:10566-15443 GCA_964499855.1 uncultured Dehalococcoidia bacterium
ATCTCGGGCATCACGACGCCGCTGGTGCTGCTGAACGCGATCATCTTCATGGCGGGCGTGCTGGTGTCGTGGAACGTGACGCACCGGCCCAAGGACTTCTTCATCTGGCTGACGCTGCTGGTCTCGGGCGTGTACGGCGTCTTCCTCTCGACGGACCTCTTCTTCCTGTTCTTCTTCTACGAGCTGGCGGTGGTGCCCATGTACCTGCTCATCGGCGTGTGGGGCAGCAGCACGGACTTCACCAAGCAGGAGGCGTACGAGGGGCGCGGCTTCGGCGGCGGCGGCAGGTACGACCGGCCCAAGGAATATGGGGCGATGAAGCTGATGCTCTACCTCGTCGCCGGGAGCGTGCTGGTGTGGATCGCGATCATCGCGGTGTGGGCCGAGGCGCGGGAAGCGACGGGCGAGGCGAGCTTCGCCATCGCGTCGCTGGCGGACGTCGAGTACTCCCGCAACTTCCAGGTGATCTTCTACCCGTTCTTCATGATCGGCTTTGGGGTGCTGGCGGGCCTGTGGCCGTTCCACACGTGGTCGCCGGACGGCCACGTGGCGGCGCCGACGGCGGTGAGCATGCTGCACGCGGGCGTGCTGATGAAGCTGGGGGCGTTCGGCATCCTGGCCGTGGGGATGGTCGTGCTGCCGGAGGGCGCGGAGGCGTGGGCGCCGGCGCTCATCGGGCTCGGCACGGTGAACGTGCTGTACGGGGCGGTCTCGGCGCTGGGGCAGCGGGACCTGAAGTACGTCATCGGGTACTCGAGCGTGAGCCACATGGGGTACGTGCTGATGGGGCTGGGGACGCTGGAGGTGATCGGGCTGAACGGCGCGGTTTTCCAGATGTTCTCGCACGGGATCATGACGGGCCTCTTCTTCGCCATGGTGGGCATCATCTACGAGCGGACGCACGTGCGCGACATCACGGTGCTGGAGGGACTGGGGAAGCGCATGGGCATCGTGGGGGCGTTCCTCGCGGTGGCGGGGCTGACGTCGCTGGGGCTGCCGGGGTTCAGCAGCTTCGTGGCGGAGCTGCTCGTCTTCATCGGGACGTTCCGCACGTACCCGATCCTGGGGGTGCTGGCGGTCATCGGGGCGGCGATCACGGCGGTGTACATCCTGCGGCTGATGGCGAAGGTGTTCTTCGGGCCCATCAGCGACCGGTGGGCGGACCTGGAGGACGCGAAGCCGCTGGAGGCGGCGGTGGGGGCGGCGCTGGTGGGCGTGCTGCTGCTGTGGGGGCTGTACCCCTTCCGCATCGTGGAGATCATCGACAGCGGCGTGCAGCCGCTGCTTGAGGGCATGGGCATATCATGACGCCGGACGTTCGATTCGAACTGCTGTGGCCGGAGTTCCTCGTCGCGGGACTGGCCTTCCTGGTGTTCACGCTGGACTTCTTCGTCCGGCCGGTGAGGAAGGACATCCTCGCGTGGGTCTCGGTGGCCGGGCTGGCCGTCATCATCGCCTTCACGGTGCCGTTCCTGCTGAACGAGGACGACAGCCTGTTCAACGGGCTGTACCGGGTCGACGGCTACGCGCTCTTCTTCAAGGCGCTCTCGATGGGCATCGGCATTGCGGTCATCCTCGGGTCGCTGCACTTCGTCAACCGCTACCTGACGCACCCGGGGGAGTACTACGCGATCATCATCGTGTCGGTGCTGGCGATGATGATGATGGCGGCGTCGGGCGAGCTGCTGACGGCGTACCTGTCGCTGGAGCTGCTGAGCTTCTGCCTGTACATCCTGAGCGGGTTTGCGCTGCAGGACCGGCGCTCGAACGAGGCGTCGGTGAAGTACGTGCTGCTGGGGGCGTTCTCGTCCGGGCTGCTGCTGTACGGCATCGTGCTGCTGTACGGGGCGCTGGGGACGACGCACTTCGCGGAGATGGCGGTGGCGCTGGAGGGCGCGGGCGTGGAGGGGCGGCTGCTGCTGGGGCTCGCGCTGCTGGTGGCGGGGCTGGGGTTCAAGCTGGCGGCGGTGCCGTTCCACATGTGGGCGCCGGACGTGTACCAGGGCGCGCCGATGCCGATCACGGCGTACATCGCCGTGGGGTCGAAGGCGGCGGCGTTCGCGCTGGTGCTGCGGCTGTTCTACGAGGGGCTCGCGCCGGCGTACGAGCAGTGGCAGATGCTGGTGGCGGGCCTGGCGGCGCTGACGATGATCTTCGGGAACGTGGTGGCCATCGTGCAGACGAACGTGAAGCGGATGCTGGCGTACTCGAGCGTCGGGCAGGTGGGCTTCCTGCTGATGGGGATCGCGGCGCTGTCGCCGCTGGCGTCGAACGCGCTGATGGTACACCTGGTGGGGTACTCGCTGACGAACTTCGCGGTGTTCTTCGCCATCACGGCGTTCTACAACGCGACGGGCAAGGACGACATCCCGGACTTTGCGGGGCTCGCGGGGCGGGCGCCGTTCCTGGCGGCGGCGATCACGGTGGGGCTGTTCTCGCTGGCGGGGCTGCCGTTCCTGGCGGGGTTCGTGACCAAGTTCTACCTCTTCAGCGCCGCGGCGGCCGAGGGCCTGCTGTGGCTGGCGGGCGTGGCGATGGTGGCGAGCCTAATCTCCCTCTACTACTACCTGCAGCTCATCCGGCAGATGTACATCGAGAAGGCGCCGGAGGACGAGGGCGGTTCAGTGGCGGTCGCGACGCCGGCGGCGCTCGCCGCGGTGATCGGGGCGATGGCGCTGGGCACGGTGCTGCTGGGCGTGTACCCGGACCCGGTGATGGCGGCGATCGAGGAGGCGACGGCGGCGCTGCTGGACCTCGACTACGCGTGGAACACGCTGGGGGCGGCGGGGCAGTAGGGGCGGCGCCCCTGGGTAGCGGTACAGATTCACGCTAGAGACACTTTGGCACCGGGCCCTACGCTTCCCTTTGCTCTACCAAAGCAATAGCGGGCATTGTATGTCGGTGAGTTTGGGCCTTGAGCCTGACCGACTCCCCGCTCCGGTGGAAGTGGCCAGTGCGGCGAATGCCGAAAGCTAGGCGCGGAAGTCGGCAAATGTGAGGGCGTTGGCTGCCGCGTCGTACGAGATTCTCCAGCGATTCAGCACATCCCGCCCAAGCAATGAGGGCATCCCCCGCATGGACTGCTCTTTCTCCTCATCCGCGCTGTGCAGCATGATGAGGAGCTTTATGGGCATCGGATGCTCCTGGAGATGGTCAAGGCCATTTTCCTTCACGATGTCCCATAGGCTGACCGTGGCATCAACGACAGATACAGCCGCGGGGCCGCCAACGCCGCGAGCGCCGGGTGTCGCTGCCGGTAAATCGCTGTACGGCAGCCCTAACCGGTCCCCGTCATCTATGAACAGGACGGTGTTGTCAGCCCCGGTGTCAACCAGGAAGTCGATGTGTCCGGAAACTGCCAGGGAGGGGATGCTAAGCCTTCCCCCAATCCTCGGAGCCTCTGCCTCGTCGAAACGACCTGTAGGCATTTCTAGAGGATCATAGTGTCACGACGGGATGCCAATGACCTGATGAGTGCGGTGTCGCGCCGCTTCCCCTTCTCATCAAGTACACGGAGGAGCGAGGCCAACGACTCGGCAAAGTACCACTCGTCGCCCTCAACGAAAGCCACCCACTCGTCTGGGTGCGTTTCCAGAAGCTCAGGGAGCCTTGCGTAAAGGAGGGGGGTACGCCTCTCAGTGTCGAGGATGTCCTTCTGTGTCTTGTCGTTCGGGATTGTGGTCATGGCTCCCCCGCTCTCCATGTGCTCGGCTTCAATCAGAACACAAGCGCCCCGCGAAAGGTCAAGCGATAGAACGTTCTACCAATGATTCTAAGCACATGATGCGCGCACGACAATCATCGTCAACCCTCGTACTCCCCCGCTGCCGAGCACTAACGCCCCCACCACTCCCCCGGGCCGTGACAGCCCCCTCGCCGTCGTGTACCATTGCTCTCGACAACCCCGACAGCCGTATGCGAGTTGCGTTCAGGAGGCCGTCATGGCAGACATCCCCATCGTCTACACGCTGCGCACCTGACCCACGTGTGAGGCGCTGCGCGTTGCGTGGAGGGAGCAGGGCATCGAGTTTGACGAGCGGATTGTGGACGACAGCCAGGAGTACATGGACGAGGCGCGCGAGTACGGGAGCGTCGTGCCGGTCATCGTCTACCCGGACGGCCGGGTGGAGGAGGGCTTCAACGGCGAGACGGGTTGAGAGATTTTCTAGAATAGGCCCGCGTGATCGGGCCGCAGACAACCAGGGACAAAGACAACAGGAGGAACACATGGCAGAACAGACCAGCGTCGTGACCGCGGAGCGGTACGGGCAGGGCTTCACCTACCCGGACTACATCGCGCAGATCAACGTGAACAAGGACCAGTTCGAGAAGTACACGGAGACGGCCGCAGACTCGATGACGGAGGACGACGTCGCGTTCTTCAGCAAGGCCGCCTCGATGGACGGCGGGGCGGCGCGGATGCTGGTGCTGGGCGAGGACTGGTGCCCGGACGTGTACCGCGGGCTGCCGGTCTTCACGCGCATCGCGGAGTCGGCGGGCATGGAGCTGCGGGTGTTCCCGCGCGACGAGAACCTGGACATCATGGACGAGTTCCTGAACCGGGGGGAGTTCCGCTCCATCCCCACCGTCGTCTTCTACACCAGTGACGGCGACTACCTGTGCCACTGGATCGAGCGGCCGGCCATCGGCTATGCCGAGGGGGCGCAGTTCGTGGAGGAGGCGCGGAAGGAGCTGCCGGAGGGCACCGAGGAGGCGCAGGTTCGGCAGGCCGCGCGGCCCAAGACGCTGGAGCGGTACCCGGCGTGGCAGCGGGCGACGGTCGAGGAGATGCGGGCGATGCTGTCGGAGA
Organism: uncultured Dehalococcoidia bacterium; assembly: GCA_964499855.1. Taxonomy (GTDB): domain Bacteria; phylum Chloroflexota; class Dehalococcoidia; order Lucifugimonadales; family UBA1127; genus UBA1127. The sequence goes on from CAZCPU010000041.1 coordinate 15,377, forward strand.
AGCTGGGCATCTAGGGCGTCGCTACACGCGAGAAAGAGGGGGGCCGCTCCGGTTGGGGCGGCCCCTT
>CAZCPU010000042.1:0-4274 GCA_964499855.1 uncultured Dehalococcoidia bacterium
AGCAGCGCCGCGCTGCCGCCTATGGCCCACTGGACGCCGATGACGTCTGCCATGATGGCGATGAGGAAGATGCCGAAGTTGGTGACGCCGAACTCCATCATGTAGACGCTCATCACGCGGCCGCGGTGGACGTCGTCCGAGTTGGCCTGGACGAGGGCGTTGCTGAGGGCCATGCGGCCGGCCTGGCCGAGTCCGAGGGGGATGACGAGGACGATGGACAGGAAGTACCAGGGCGAGATGGCGAAGGAGAGCAGCGTCACGGCCGAGAGCATGAGGCTGCCGAGGAAGTAGATGCCCCGCCGGTCCGCAGGCAGGGCGGCAATGAAGAGCGATCCGGCCAATGCCCCGATGCCGGACACCGTCATAAGCGTGCCGAGCCTGAAGCTGGACTTCTCGAAGAGGGCGGGCAGGGGCTCGAGGAGGCCACCGACGAGGGGGAGGCCGGTCATCCACGCGAGACCCTCGGCGTCCAAGACGAGGATGTCCTTGGTGAAGATGGGCAGCAGGTGCATGTAGGGCATCGAGAGGACAACGGAGACGAGGGTCACGATGAGGAGGGCGGGCAGCACGGGGCTGTCCTTGATGTAGCGGAGGCCCTCCTTTGCGTTCTCGACGGCGTTGCCGCCGGAGAGGGAGGTGGAGCCGGTGATGGGCAGGAGGGCGGCGAAGAACGTCGCGACGATGTAGAGGACGGTCATCACGTAGTAGACGGACTCGATGCCGATGACGGCGATCATGAGGCCGGCGATGCCGGGGGCGGTCAGGCGGTTGAGGTTCATGCCGGCGGTGTTAAGGGCGACGGCGTTCGTGAGGCCCTGCTCGCCGACGAGCTCGGGGATGACGGACTGCCGGGAGGGCATCATGAGGGCCATGATCATGCCCTGAACGACGGACGCGACGATGAGGAGCTGCCAGTTGATGATGTTCGTCGAGATCAGGAGGGCGACGCCGAGGGCGAGGACGGCGGAGGCGATCTGGCCGACCATCAGGACGTGCTTCTTGGGCACGCGGTCGGCGATGACGCCGCCGTAGAGGGAGAGGAGGAGGAGGGGGAGGCCGTTGGCGAGGCTGACGGCGCCGAGGAGGGCGGCGGAGCCGGTGAGCTCGTACATGAACCAGGCGCGGGCGACCATCTGCATGTTCATGGCGCCCATCTGGCCCATCATGGCGGCCATGAAGAGGCGGAAGTGGGAGTTGCTGAGGGAGGCGAACATCCGCCCGGTGAGGGCGGCGCGACCGCGCTCGGCGTGGTCAACGTAGCGTTCGTCCAGCCGGCCGGGGCGATGGGGCCGCTCGGCGGGGGCGTCCAAGGCGACGGAGGATTGGGGATCCTCGTCGGGTTCCCCGGGGCGCTCGGCCACGGATTCCTTGTCGTCAGGCGCGCTCATTCGACAGGTGCACCAAGGACCGACCGCGGGGAAGACGGGCCCTGGGCGAAAAGCCTCCAGCGGGAATTAGGTTTCCATTCTAGCACACCGGGGCGACTTGCGCATAACGATGGGGCGGCAATTATGCAATGATGGAACGGAAGATGACGAGGGCCCAGCCCTGTTGCTCAGGCGTGAGGGCGTCGCCGGAGAGGCGCAGGGTACCGGACGGGAGCTGGAGGGTCATGCGGAGGTCGCCGACGGCGCGCTCCGGGGGCGCGACGATGAAGGCGAGGTTGCCGATGACGTACTCGTCCCACACGCGCTGGTTGCCCGCCGCGGCCGCCGACTGGGAGTTGGCGCGCAGCAGATCGGTCTGGACGCGCTCGCCAAAGGTGTAGTGGAGGGTCACGCCCCGGCCGGAGAAGGCGCCGCTCCACTCGCCGTTGACGAGCATGGGCGCGCCGGAGATCCAGCCCTCGGGCAGGTCAACCCAGAACAGGTGGGTGCGAGCGCCGTTCTGCAGGCCCCACATCTCGAGGCGGAAGGGCTGCTCCTCGGGCTCGGCCATTGCGGCGGAGGCGTTCTGGGTGAGCTCGGCGGGGGCGCGGGGGACCGAGTCGGCCATGGCGGCGGAGTCCACCGCGGCGGCGGCGGGGGCCATCTCGGCTGCGGCGGCAACGGGCGCAGCGGCGGGCGCGGCCGTGGGCGGCAGGGCGGGGGCGGCGGCCATCGAGGCAGCGGCGGTGGTGACCGGGGCGTCCGCGGCCATGGACTCCTGGGAGACGCCGGAGCCGTCGATGCCGATTAGGGCGGCGTACATGACGGCGCCAACGACGGCGACGGCGAGGGCGGCGGCGGCGCCTGCGTAGAGGCGGCCCATGCCCTGGGTCGCGCCGCCGAACACTCGGCGCCACCAGGGGGCGGGGTCCTGCTCGCCGAGGCGGGCGGAGACGTTGGCCCAGAGATCGGAAGGCGCGCGCAGGGCGTCACGCTCGGCTGCAAAGTAGCCCTGCAGCCTGCGCTCGATGTCCTCGCGGCCCTTGTCGTCAGTCAAGATTCGTAATCCTCATATGCTATCCGCTGTGCCTGCCTAGCGCTGTTCCTCCGCCAACGCCTCCCTGAGCTTGTCCAAGGCCCGAGAGAGCCTGGACTTCACCGTGCCCTCGCGGACACCGAGGGCGGCGGCGGTCTCCGAGACAGAGAGCTCGGAGAAGAACCGGAGGGAGACGACCTTCTGCTGGTCCTCCGGCAGGGTCGAGAGCGCCGCACGGATGCGGTCGCGCTCGAGGGCCAAGACCGCGGCGGCCGCCGGGTCCTGGGACTCGTCGGCGACGGTGATGGGCGACTCGGGGTCGTCGAGGGTCGCGGCATCGAGCTCGCGACGGCGGCTGAGGCTGATGCCGCGGTTGGTCAGGATCCTGACCAGCCAGGCCTTGAGGGAGCCGCCCTGGAACGAATTTATGCCGCGCCACGCGAGCACGAGGGCGTCCTGAGTGAGCTCCTGCGCGCGAGCGTGGTTGCGGGTCATCTGGTATGCGGTTCCGTACATCAGGTTGCCGTACCGTTCCACAACGAAGCGAAAGGCCTCCTTGTCCCCCGCCTGGCAGCGCCGGATGGCCTGGGCCTCCTCAAGGAGGGCCGCGTCCATAGCGAGGTCCGTGTTCGTCACAAGCTTAGACGCCTCCGTAGCGGAATTGGTTCCGAAACGCAGACCTCCCGTTCCGGGCGGCAACCCGGGAGGCCGAGTTCCGCCAACGCTACCTGAACGAGAGCGAGCGGTCAAACCGCGGCCTACTCGCCCGCTTCCGAGGTTGGGTTCAGGCGCCACTTGGCGGGGAGGAGGTAGCTGGTGAGCTGGGTTGGGTCCGCGGGGTCCCCTTTGGCGCCGAGCTGTTCGAGGAGGGCGTTGGGGTCCGTGACGGGGAGCTGGCAGGCGTAGTTCTGGCAGACGTAGGCCGTCGGGCGGCCGCCGATGAGGCCGCGGCCCTCGAGGAGGGCGAGCTCGTCGGAGATGGGGTCATCCTCGGAGGCCATGCCGGCGACGACCTTGTTGGGGATGAAGCGGCTGTGGACGGCCTCGAGGAGGGCCTTGGTCGCGGCGTCGGCGCGGTCGCCCACGACGACGACCTCCCTGGGCGTCGAGAGGGCGTAGTCCATGGCGCAGAGCCAGTGGCCGTAGCCGATGGGCTGCTGGGTGACGGTGGTGCGCAGGGAGCGGAGGGCGGCGTTGGCGACCTGGGCGTACTTGGGGACGCCGGTTAGGGTGCCGAGGCGCAGGAGGGCCATGGCGGCGGCGGACGCGCCGCTGGGGATGGCGTTGTCGAAGAAGTCCTGGGGGCGCATCAGGAGCTCCTCGTGGTCGGTGCCGGTGCTGTAGAAGCCGGCGACGTCCTCGTCCCAGAAGAGGGCGAGCATGGACTCGGCGAGGGACTGGGCCTCCCGGAGCCAGCGGGGCTCGAAGGTGGCCTCGTAGAGGGAGAGGAGGCCGTCGGCGAGGAAGGCGTAGTCCTCGAGGTAGCCGTTCAGCCTGGCCTCGCCCTCGCGGTAGGAGCGGAGGAGACGGCCGGCGGGGTCGCGCATGGCGGCGAGGAGGAAGGTTGCGTTGGCCTCGGCGGCCGCGAGGTAGTCGCTGCGGTCAAGGACGGCGGCGGCCTCGGCGAGGGCGGCGAGCATGAGGGCGTTCCAGCCCGTGAGCACCTTGTCATCGAGGAAGGGCCAGACGCGTTCCTCCCGCGCGGCGAGGAGGGTTGCCCTGCCCTGGGCGAGCTCGGCGGAGAGCTGCTCCGGGGAGACGCCCAACCCCTCGGCGACGGCGGCGAGCTCCTGGGGGAGGAAGAGGATGTTGGCGCCCTCGAAGTTGCCGGCGTCGGTGACGCCGTAGGCGGCGCAGAAGCGCTCGCCGGC
>CAZCPU010000042.1:4374-10391 GCA_964499855.1 uncultured Dehalococcoidia bacterium
GGCTCGCCGCTGCGGTCGCCGAAGCGGAGGATGAACTCGTGGACCATGGGCTGGGGGAACTTGATGCTGGAGCCGAAGCCGCCCCACTCGGTGTCGATGTTGGGGGCGAGGCGCTTGAAGGCGACGTCGAGGACGGCGGGGGTGAGGTCCTCGTCGTCGCCCATGATGGCGGCGTTGTGGCGGAGGTGCTGGACGATCTGGTCGGCGGAGGCGACGACCTCGTTGCGGCGCTCGCGGTAGGCGTTGGCGGTCGCCTCCAGCACGCGGCGGAAGCTGGGGAAGTTGCCGCGGTCCTGCGGGGGGTAGTATGTGCCGCCGTAGAAGGGCTTGAGGTCCGGGGTGAGGAAGACGCTCATGGGCCAGCCGCCTGCGCCGCTGACGGCGACGACGGCGTTCATGTAGATGGCGTCGAGGTCGGGGCGCTCCTCGCGGTCGACCTTGATGCTGACGAAGAGGCGGTTCATGACCTCGGCGATGGCGGGGTCCTCGAAGGACTCGCGCTCCATGACGTGGCACCAGTGGCAGGAGGAGTAGCCGATGCTGAGGAAGATGGGCTTGTCCTCGCGGGCGGCGAGATCGAGGGCCTCGGGGCCCCAGGGGAACCAGTCGACGGGGTTGTTGGCGTGCTGCTGCAAGTAGGGGCTCGTCTCATGGGCCAATCGGTTGGGCATACGTCCTCCTGTGGGCCATTCTAGCAGAGGGGAGACGGCGCGCACCCCCGGCGGTCAACGGTAGTGGCGGGCGACCTCTGAGGCATAACTCCGGCCGAGCAGGTCCGCGTTCTCGCGAGCCCACTCTCGGAGCGACGTGCGGCCGCGGGGCGGGTCGGGCGACGTGAGGAGGCCGCGCATGAGGGAGGCGAGCTCATCGCGGGTCATGATGACGTCGCGGAGCATGAGGCCGAGCAGGGTCGACGACAGCCGGAAGAGGGGCGGCGGGAGGGGCATGACGAAGGCGCGGCGGCCGATGGCGCCGGCGACGAGGTGGATGAGCTCCGGGGTGGTGATGCGGTCGGGGCCGACGGCGTCCCACGTCACATTGGCGTCCTCGCGGCCGGCGGCGACGGCGATCTCGGCGACGTCGTCGACGTAGACGGGCTGGAACTCGAAGGGGCCGCCGCTGGCCGCGGCCATGACGGGCATGCGGCGGAGGGTCCACGCGATGTTGTTGACGAGGACGTCGCCGAGGCCGAAGACGAGCGTGGGGCGGACGATGCCGTAGGAGAGGCCGGAGGCGTGGATGGCCTCCTCGACGAGGCCCTTGCCGCGGAAGTAGGCGAGGGGGGAGGAGGAGTCGGCGTTGGTGACGCTGACGTGGACGATGCGGCGCACGCCGGCGTCGACGGCGGCGGCGATGAGGGCGCGGGAGTTCTCGAGGGCGCGCTCGAAGGTGACCGCGCCGCGGGCGAAGCGGACCCAGTAGGTGTTGTAGAGGGTGTCGGCGCCGCGCATGGCGGCGGCGAGGGCGGCGGGGTCGTCGAAGGCGAGGGGGAAGGCCTGGATCTCGGAGGCGAGGGGGTCGTCGGCGCGGGGGCGGCCGGTCAGGGTGCGGAGGGTGTGGCCCTCGGCGAGGAGACGCCGGGCGATGTACTTGCCGGTGTAGCTGAACGCCCCCGTGACCACGTGCGTCGCCATGGCATCACCTCCCGCGCCCCACACATTCATTGTCGGGCGCGGCGGGTTGCGGGCGCAAGGAACGGCGTTCGACGCGGGGCGAGGGCGGCTCGGGGCTAGGGGGCGTCGACGACGGGCAGGTCAAGGACGACGTAGTTGCGGTCGGCGGTGCGCTCGGCGAGGGGGAGGACCTGCACGACGACGCGGGAGAGGCCGACGACCTCGCCCCTCTCGTCGAAGCTGTAGTTCTCGCCGATGGCGCCGGTCCAGGTGATGCCGTAGAGGCAGTCGCGGAAGCCGTCGGCGTCCTGGTCGTCGCGGGTCTGGCGGAGGCACTCGGCGGTGATGTAGACGTCGTCGTAGGTGGAGCTGAGGTGCCAGGGGAGGGAGACGTAGCCGTAGCGGTCGCGGAAGCTGGCGACGACCTCCTGACCCTTTTGGTTGTCCGGGTGGATGTCGGCGGCGATGGCCTTCATGCCGGTGGCGGCGTGGCCGGCGATCTCGAGGGCGGTGGCGCCGAGGGAGACGGTCTCGGCGTAGATGGGGCCGTCGTAGCCGAGCTCGCGGGCCTGCCTGAGGATGGCACCGGCGGAGAACTCGGACTGGGGGGCGAGGTGGAGGGCGTCGGGCCCGGCGGCGAAGAGCTTGCTGAGCTGCGAGCGGAAGTCGGTGACGTCCGAGGCGAAGGCCTCGGACGCGACGACCCGGCCGCCGTGGGCCTCGAAGCGCTCGACGGTGTTGTGGCGGACGCCCTCGGCGTAGTCGGTGGCCTCGGTGATGGTGGCGAGGCGGCGGACGCCGTCGGCCCAGAGGAGATCGCCGGTGAGACGGCCGACCTCGATGTCGCTGATCTGGGTGCGGAAGATGTAATCGCCGGCGTTGGCGATGTCGGCGTTGCTGGCCATGCCGGAGAAGAGGACAACGCCGTCGGCCTCGGCGAGGGGGGCAGCGCCGAGCATGGCGCCGCTGCAGGAGGGGCCGAGGATGATCTTGACGCCATCGACGGAGGTGAGCTTCCTGTAGGCGGTGACGGCGCCCTGGGCGCTGCACATTGAGTCTTCCACGACGAACTCGATGGGACGGCCGTCGACGCCGCCGGCGGCGTTGATCTCGTCGAGGGCCATCCGCTTGGACTGGTTGGCGACGACGCCGTAGGACTCGCCGGGGCCGGTGAGGGACTCCATGACGCCGACGCGGTAGGGGGTCTCGGTGTCGGAGCCGTCAGCGTCGTCGCAGGCCGCGGAGGCGGCGAGGGCGAGGGCGGCGACTAGTGCGAACGCGAGGGCTCGCAAGGTTGGTCCCAGATGACTCCACGTACGCATCCCCATCCCTCCACCTACTTCTCGGCCTGTGTGTCGAGGCGCTCCTGCAGCCTTTGCAGGGCGGCCTGGGTCTCGCGGATCTCGCGCAGCAGCTCGTCGGCCGTCGACGGCTCGCGGAGGGAGCGGACGGCGTCGGCCTTGGCCTCGTCGAGGCTGTTGACGATGATGGCGATGAACATGTTGATAACGACGAAGGTGCCGATGACGATGAAGCTGGTGAAGTACACCCATGCCCAGGGGTAGGTGTCCCTCACGGCGTTCATGATCTCGACCCAGCCCTCCAGCGTGACGATGTTGAAGAGGGTGAGCACGGCGATGCCGAGGCTGCGCCAGTGCTCCGGGTCCTCCTCGCTGAAGAGGTGGTAGCCCATGATGGCGTAGATGTAGACGACGATGCTCATGAGCACCATGACGTGGCCGACGCTGGGGATGGCGCGGACGAGGGCGGCGACGATGACGCGGAGCTCCTTCACGGTGGTGATGAGGCGCATCACGCGGAGGAGGCGGGCGAGGCGGGACACCATGGCGAACTGGCCGGTGGCCGGAATGAGGGAGAACACGATGACGGCGAAATCGAAGATGTTCCATCCGGACTGGAAGTAGCGGTGCGATTGGGGCGCAAGGGCGAGGAGCTTCATGAGCGCCTCAACGATGAAGATGCCGAGGGCGACCTGATTCCCGAGGTCGAGCAGGCGGCCGTAGTCGCGCTCGATGGACGGGGAGGTGCCGAGGCCGAGGAGGACGGCGTTGGCGAGGATGACGGCGATGATGAAGAGCTCGAAGGTGCGAGACTCGACGACCCGGCTGAGCGGGACGGTTATGCGCTGGAGGGCCGAGTGGGACTCGCGCCCGGCGTCTGGTGGACTGGATGTCACGATGCTTCCTCTTGGTGTTGTTGCCGGGCAGGGCCCGCAGCAACCATTTTACCCGGACTGCGGGCCAAGTGCGCCGGACTTCAAGGGCGCTGGCGCCTGGGAATGGCGCGGCCGCGCTCGACGACCTTGAGCATGCGCTCGTACTCGGAGGTGAACTCGGCGCCGATGATGAGGGTCAGGGAGGAGACGTAGGTCCACATGAGCAGGACGACGACGGAGCCGAGGGAGCCGTAGACCCGCTCGAAGTCGGCGAAGTGGTCGAGGTAGACGATGAAGAGGCCCTTGCTGATCTCGAAACCGAGGCCGGCGAGGAGGGCGCCGGGCCAGATGTAGCGCCACTGGGTGGCGGTGTTGGGCACGAACTTGTAGATCATGAGGAAGATGGCGAGGCTGAAGATGAAGGGCAACAGCCGGGCGACGGTGTTCACCGTGTCCTGCTCAAGCACGGCCATGAGGCCGCCGTTGTGTCCCACAAAGTCGTCGACAAACTGGAGGAGGGTGGTGGTGGAGACGGACAGGAGGAAGAGGAGGCCCACGCTGAAGGCCATGGCGACGTGGCGGACCTTGTCGATGTAGAAGGGGCGGTCCTCGTGGACGTCCCAGGCGCGGTTCACGGCCTTGGAGATGGCGCCGAAAATGGCGCTGGCGGCCCAGAACATGCCGAGGATGCTGACGACGCCGAGGGCGCTGCGGACGCCGCCGGTGGCGTCGAGGTTCTCGCGGAAGGCGTCGTCGGAGCCGGGGAGGTAGGTCTGGAGGAAGTCGAGGAGGGCGCTCTCGACGGTGTCGGAGGGCAGGAGGGGGCTGAAGACGGCGAGGATGCCGATGGTGAGGGGGAAGAGGGAGAGGATGGAGTAGTAGGCGACGCCGGCGGCCATGTGCGTGGCGTCGTCATGCTTCATCTCCTGCACGGTGCGGTAGACGAGCATGACCGGGGGGAACTTGAGACACAGCGACCACAGGAACGCCAAGATTCGAGCCATCTAGGTATGCACCTGCGCAAGGAATGTGCGGGGAACCCCCTTCTATCTTGACCAGAAGCTATGGCAAGAGACAAGCCCTTGAAGCAATCACCGATGCGCCAGTCAAGCAATTGACACTGGTCTGACTAGTTGATAGGATACAACTGTGGGAGCCGGGCGTAGCTTCTTGCAGAAGCTACAACTGGCTCTCTTCATTTGTGATTTCAAGCAAGGCGCCTTGTTCCACCGGCATCCTGTAAATGCCTGGTCTGCTGTATCCGTCGTGACTGGTCTGCTCCAGGGTCTTCTGTTCGATGATCCGATAGTATCTCCTGACGGACAGCAGGAAAGCGTCCCCAGCGGGAACGCTCCGAAACAACTCAGCTTCCTCGTATTGGCGGATGACTGACGCGATCATGTCCGCAATCTGAACACCTGTGGACTCCTTTGAATCTCCGAAGAATGGCGTGTCCGTTATGTTTGCACACGCCCGGCCTTCCTCTGACCGATAGAGGAACGAGCTGAATTTGAAGGAGAGGCGGCTTCAATAGGTCATGGCCCCAGGAAACGCCACTATGAGCCGCGCCAGAGCCGGCAGCCAAGGACGCCGAGTGTGAGCGGGAGCGCGGTGTCGACGAAGGCCCAGATGACCCATGCCTGGTGGTTGTCAGCGTCCAGGCTGTTCCCTGCCAGCAGGGAGAACCAGTTGTGGAGGAAGAGCACGGTCACGGCAGCGACGGCGAAGAAGATGACGTTGGCCTCCAGGTACGACCGGGTGACGCCGTCTTCCGCGTCGACCTTCTGCTTGCCGAGGTAGGCGTAGACCAGCCCGAGGGCCAGCGCGATGGCCATCAGGATGTCGAGCACGAACCAGACGTCCTGCACCTCGATGGAGTCGGCCAGGAGGGGGTTGATGATGAAGAACACGGCGACCGCAATCGCCACGAGCACCAGGTAGGCCCCAACCGGCTTCCGTAGCGCATCCATGGTGTCCTCCTCTTCACCAGGGCCCGCCGGGGCCCTACGTACACACGTCAACAATAGCAGCAGGGCATTCGACGGGACAAGCGGAGGGCACCGGGACTTGTGACGGCTTTGGGCGCGATGGCAGCGCGGGACTAACGGGCGCCGTTGCCGGCGGCGATGACGCCGTCCTGCATGGTGAGGACGCGGCTGCAGGCCTCGCTGACGCGGGTGTCGTGGGTGACGAGGACGATGGTCTGGCCGCGCTCGCGGTTGAACCAG
>CAZCPU010000042.1:10491-14768 GCA_964499855.1 uncultured Dehalococcoidia bacterium
ACGAGGTTGAAGGCCTGGAAGACGAAGCCCATGCGCTCGGCGCGCATGCGGGTGCGCTCGCGGTCGGACAGGGCGGTGACGTCGCGGCCCTCGATGGCGAGGCTGGGCGGGGGCGCGGCGTCGAGGTCGGGCGCGTGGAGGAGGCCGAGGATGTGCATGAGGGTGCTCTTGCCGCAGCCGGAGGGGCCCATGATGCCGACCATCTCGCCGGCCTCGACGGACACGTCGACGCCGCGGAGGGCCCGGACGTGGTTGCTGCGGGTGAGCCGGTAGGTCTTGTGGAGGTTTCTGGCTTCCAGAAAGGCCATCGCGCGCTCCTAGCCGAACCGCAGGGCTTCGACGGGGTCGAGGCGGGCGGCGTTCCACGCGGGCAGCGCGCCGGAGACGGCGCCGAGGAGGGTGGAGAACGAGACGCCGAGGGCGCCGATCCACGGGGTCAGGAGGAAGAGGATGGTGCCGGAGGTCTGACCGGCGTCGTTGGCGAAGTAGACGACGATGCCGGCGAGGGCCAGGCCGATGAGGCCGCCGATGAAGCCCATGAGGCCGGCCTCCAGGACGAGCTCACGCATGATGACGCCGCGGCTGGCGCCGATGGCGCGCTTGATACCGATCTCGCGGGTGCGCTCGGCGACGCTCATGGTCATGGTGTTGATGACGGAGAGGCCGCCGACGACGATGCTGATGAGGGCGACGCTGAGGATGATGGCGTTGAAGATGGCGATGGTGGAGCCGAACTGGTCATCGAAGTCCTCTCCCGTGACGGAGCGCGTCTGTGGGAGGGCCTCGTCGATGGCGCGCATGATGGCGCGGTAGTCGGAGCCGGGCTCGGGGTAGGCGATGACCATGGAGGTGAGGACGGCATCGGCGAGGAGGGACCCGGACTCGAAGGCCTCGTCGCGCTTCAGGAGCTCCTGTGCGGCGGCGAAGGGGATGACGGCGGTGGTGTCGAAGAACATGAGGGTGGGCTCCATCACGCCGATGATCTCGAACTGCTCGCCGCGAATCTCAAAGGGGTCGCCGGGGGCGACGTCGAACTTGCGGGCGAGGTCGGCGCCGAGGACGACGACGCGGCTGCCCTCGTCGTCGAGGGTCATGCGGCGGCCCTGGGCGAGATCCGAGCCGAAGGTCTCATAGCCGCGGTCGAAGCCGGCCTCGAAGCCGACGACGAAATCGGGCGCGCCGAAGCCGGAGCCGGTGTCGTTGGGATCGCGGAGGAGCTGGACGCGCGGCGCGGCGACGGCGATGCCGGGGACCTGGGCGACGCGGTCGACGACGTCGACGGGCATGGGGACGTGGCCGAAGCCGAAGGCGGGGTTGGTGGCGTCGCTGACGACGATCTTGTTGTCGAAGTAGGAGGAGCCGCCGTCGACGAGGGCGGTGAGCTTGTTGGCCATGGCGCTCATGACCATGAGGGCCCAAATGCCGACAGTGATGCCGAGCACCGTGAGCAGGGTGCGGAGCTTTCGCCGCATGAGCGTGCGCAGCAACGGGCGTGACCTCCAAACGGGTGACGGGCGGGAGGGCGGGGTCTCCGGATGTTGAGGGCGCAGTTGGGGCGTTGGGCGGCAGGGAGAAATCGCGCACTTCCAGTGTAGCACCGCGGTAGCTGATGTGGGTACCGATTGCGGGTGCGGGCGACGAAAACCGCAACGCAATATTTCCCGTACCAGATTGCATTCCCGCGAAGGGCATCCGTACACTCATGGGGTGGAGGTGTGGGGGAGATGAAGCTGAGGAAGAGCGGGTTGCTTCTGGTAGTCATTGCCGGGCTGGTTGCGCTTTCGCTGCTGCCGGCCTGCGGCGAGGAAAAGGTGCTGACCCTTCAATACTGGCAGGCGGCGACGCTGCCGAGCTCATACCTTTCGAGCGGGTACAAGGACACGGACGCCGCCGCTCCCACGCTGGAGCCCCTGGCCAACTACGACCCCGACGGGAACCTGACGCCGAGACTGGCAGAGGAGATCCCGACGGTGGAGAACGGCGGGGTCCCGGCGGATTTGACGTCGATCACGTGGAGGCTGCGGGAGGACGTGAAGTGGTCCGACGGCAGCGACCTCACGACAGGGGACATCATCTTCACATGGCGCTACTGCACGGACGAGGAGACGGGGTGCATCGCCGTGGACGCGTTCCTGGGCATCGAGGACATCGTGGCGGTGGACGAGCGGACGGTGCGGATCGAGTTCGAGGGGCCGACGCCGTACCCGTACAACGCGTTCGTCGGGCAGGGGTCGCCGGTGATCAGCGAGGCGCAGTTCCGCAACTGCGTCGGGGCGGCGGCGTCGGGCTGCGACGAGGAGAACATGATGCCGGTGGGCACGGGGCCGTACCGCATCGTGGAGTTCGTCTCCGAGGAGCGGGCGGAGTACGAGCGCAACCCGCACTACTGGGGCGAACGGCCGTACTTCGACCGGGTGGTGATCCTCGGGGGCGGGGATGCGGAGTCGGCGGCGCGGGCGGCGCTGGTGACGGGGGAGGTCGACTACGCATGGAACCTGCAGATCCCGCCGGGGACGCTGGCGTCGATGGAGGCGGCGGGAGAGGGGACGGTGGTGAGCGCGTTCGCGGGGCTGGTGGAGCGGCTTGTGCTCAACCAGACGAACGTGGACCCGGCGCTGGGAGACGACCGGTCCGAGTACATGGACGGGGCGAACCCGCACCCCTTCCTGTCGTTCCACCCCATCCGGCAGGCGATGTCGATGGCGATCGACCGGACGCGGCTGGCGGAGGAGCTGTACGGGTTTGCGGGGAGGCCGGCGTGCAACCTGGTGGAGGCGCCGCCGCGATACCGGTCGGCGGCCAACGACGGCTGCGTGACGCAGGACATCGCGGGGGCGCAGCGGCTGCTCGAGGAGAACGGCGTCGTGGACTCGGACGGGGACGGGGTTCGGGAGCACAACGGGGTCCCGCTGCGGCTGACGTACCAGACGACGGAGAACGAGGTGCGGCAGGCCACGCAGGAGCTCATCCAGGGATGGTGGCGGGAGATCGGCATCGAGACCACGCTGGTGTGGCACGACGCCGCGGCGTTCTTCGGCGGGGACCCGGCGACGGTGGACGTCTCGTACCGCCGGTTCCTGGCGGACGTGCAGATGTACGCCACGGACACGGGTATAGACCCGGCGATTTATCTCGCCAGCCAGGGGTGCGACCACATCCAATCGCGGGAGAACAACTGGGCCGACGGGAACAACACGCGGGGGTGCAACCAGGACTACGACGCGCACCTGCCGCGGCTGGACGACCTCACCATCGGGGGGGAGCGCGACGCGCTGGTGAAGCAGCTCAACGACATCCTGGTGGGGAGCTACTTCGAGATCTACCTCGTGGACCGGGGGCTGGTGTCGGCGCACGCGAGCACGCTGAAGGGCGTTCGGATGAACGCGTGGGACAGCGAGATCTGGAACATCGCGGAGTGGCGGCGGTAACGGGCGGGTGAGCACGGCGAGGACGGGGACGTTCGAGGACCTGCTGGGGATAACGCCCGAGCCGCTTCGGCCGGTTGCCATCGCGCTGCGGGAGGCGATAACCCGGCTGCACCCGGAGACGACGGAGGTCGTGCGTCTGGGGGAGCGGGCCGCGACGTACGGCGTGGGGCCGAGGAAGATGATCGAGGGGTATGCGTACATGATGCCGCATGCCCGGTGGATAAACCTCGGGTTCTACCGGGGGGCGAGCCTGCCGGACCCGGAGGGGCTGCTGGAGGGCACCGGGGCGGCGTTGCGGCACGTAAAGGTGCGCAGCCTCGACGAGGCGGCACGGGACGGGGTGGCGGGGCTGCTGGCCGCCGCGCTGGAGGAGCGCCGGTCCGCGCTGAAGGCCTAGCGTTCCGACAGTTTTCGCACTTCGTGGGGTCTAGGCGCGCCTTCGAAGCAGGACGGCGAGGGCCGCGATGCCGAGGGCTTCCAGCACGGCGAGGGCGAGGACTCCCCACACCCAGAGCGGCGGACCCGACTCAACTTCCACGACCTGCACGATTGGCGTTGGCGTTGGCGCGGGCGTGGGGATGGGGTAGGGCGTGGGCGTCGGGTACGGCGTCGAGGTGGGGTAGGGCGTTGCCGTCGGGTAGGGGGTTGAGGTGGGGTACGGGGTCGACGTCGGGTAGGGAGTCGAGGTGGGCAGCGGCGGCGGCGTCCGGGTCGGCGTGGGCGTGGGCTCCGGCGTCGGCGATGGGGTGGGCGTGGGGGTGGCGGTGGGCTCGCGCGTGGGCGTGGGCGTGGGCGGGGGGCCGACGCGGAGCTGGGTGTGGCCGACGACGGTGCGGGACTGGCGGTCGC
>CAZCPU010000043.1:0-14556 GCA_964499855.1 uncultured Dehalococcoidia bacterium
GAGTGGGGGCCGTGTCTCAGTCCCCCTCTGGCTGATCATCCTCTCAGACCAGCTACCCGTCGTCGGCTTGGTAGGCCATTACCCCACCAACAACCTGATGGGACGCAGGCCCCTCCCTCGGCGTCTTGCGACTTTCCTCTACCGGCCGCAACCGGAAGATCGTATGCGGTATTAGCACCGGTTTCCCGGAGTTGTCCCCCACCGAAGGGCAGGTCACCTACGCGTTCCTCAGCCGTTCGCGGCTCCCCGCCGAAGCGAGGCGCTCCACTTGCATGCATTAGGCACGCCGCCAGCGTTCACCCTGAGCCAGGATCATACTCTCCAGCTAAAGTGAACCCTACCTTCTTTCCACTCTTCCACTGTTAAGGTGCCAACAACGCACCCTTGCGGAGTGCGCTGCGTCCGAACATTGTTACACTCGCCCAAGGGCGTGTCAACCCCGAATATCCCGGCTTCCGCCAATTGCGCCCAGCGCGGGGCCAATCACGGGGGAACAGCGGTAGGCGACATAAATTCGCGCTCCGCTCAATTGTGGACGGCTATGCCCCGCCGTATAATGGAAGCGGGTTCTTAGGGGCCCATCCATTTTATACCGGAGCAGTTGCATGACCAATGGCGCACCGAATGGCACTGAGGGGTCCTGGGGGGTCAAGACGGGCTTGGCGCAGATGCTGAAGGGCGGCGTCATCATGGACGTCGTCACGGCGGAGCACGCGAAGATTGCCGAGGACGCCGGGGCGTGCGCCGTCATGGCCCTCGAGCGGGTCCCGTCCGACATCCGCTCCGACGGCGGGGTCGCGCGCATGTCGGACCCGGAGATGGTCGTCTCCATCATGGAGTCGGTCAGCATTCCGGTCATGGCGAAGTGCCGCATCGGGCACTTCGCCGAGGCGCGCATCCTGGAGGCCATTGGCATCGACTACATCGACGAGTCCGAGGTGCTGACGCCGGCTGACGAGAGCCACCACGTGTGGAAGCACGACTTCAAGGTGCCCTTCGTCTGCGGGTGCCGCGACCTGGGCGAGGCGCACCGCCGCATCGGCGAGGGCGCGGCGATGATCCGCACCAAGGGCGAGGCAGGCACGGGCAACGTCGTCGAGGCGGTGCGGCACATCCGCTCGGTAACGGACCACATCCGCAAGGTACAGAACATGCCGGACGACGAGCTGCCCGCCGAGGCCAAGAACCTTGGCGCGTCGCTGGACCTGGTGATCGAGGTCAAGCGGCTAGGACGGCTGCCCGTGGTGAACTTCGCGGCCGGGGGCGTCGCGACGCCGGCCGACGCAGCGCTGATGATGTGGCTCGGCTGCGACGGGGTGTTCGTCGGATCGGGCATCTTCAAGTCGGAGGACCCGGCGCGGCGCGCGAAGGCCGTTGTGCAGGCGGTGACGCACTACCAGGACTGGAACGTGGTTGCGGAGGTCTCCAAGGGCCTGGGCACGCCGATGCCGGGCATTGACGTCCGCATGCTCAAACCGGAGGAGCTGCTGGCTGTCCGCGGCTGGTAGAGACCGGCGCCCGCGGCGGCACACACATAGCCACCGGAGGAAGGTCTTTGGCGATACACCGAGGCGCAGCGTCCCTTGCCCCGGTTGCCTGGAACATAGACGCGCACTCCCCCGAGCGGGCGGCTCCCGACGTCCGCACCGGCGTCCTCGCGCTGCAGGGCGACTTCCTGGAGCACGAGCTCTCGCTACGACGACTGGGCGCCCAGCCGGTCGAGGTGCGTCTTCCCCGCGACCTGGACGGCATCGACGCGCTCATCATCCCCGGCGGCGAAAGCACCACCATGGCGCACCTGCTCGACCTGCACGGCCTTCGGGAGCCATTGCAGCGGCGCGCGCGCGAGGGGATGCCCGTCTGGGGCACGTGCGCGGGCATGATCCTGCTGGCGCGCGAACTGGTGGAGGAGCGGCCGGAGCCGCTCGGCCTCATGGACATCACCGTTCATCGCAACGCGTACGGGCGGCAGCTGCAGAGCTTCGAGACGGAGCTGGCGATTCCGGACCTCGGCGATGAGCCGGCGCCGGCGGTCTTCATCCGCGCGCCCGCCGTCGTCTCGATGGGCGCGGGCGTCGAAACGCTGGCGTCGCTGCGGGACGGCACACCGGTCGCGATGCGGCAGGGGAACGTGCTGGCGACAGCCTTCCACCCGGAGCTGACGGCGGACACCCGGTTCCACCGGTACTTCATGGAAATGGCCGCCCCGGCCCAGGAGCGCGCGGGCGGAAGCTGAATGCGCGGATAATGCGAAATGGAGGTGGGGAGTGATTCAGCACATCCCGGACGCCGCCAACGCCCCGTACCCCGGCGCCGCCCTCCCGGCGGACGCCGAGGCTCCCGTTGCGCAGAAGGTGGTGGTGGATGACCTGGAGTCGCTGCTGCAGGTGCTGCCGCGGCGCGTCCGCCGGTGGCTGCAGGACCTGGAGCCCCTGGACGGGCTGCTGGAGATCATCCTGGACCTGGGCAGGCCGCCGCAGGCGCGGTTCTTCGACCGGGAGGAGGCGCTGGGACAGCAGGACACGACCGAGGACGACATCAACAGCGTCGTCACGCAGCTGAGCCCTTTCGGGGGGGACAACCGCGCGGGCATCGAGCGGACGCTGCACCGCATCGCGGGGATGCGGAACCGCAACGCCAAGGTGGTCGGCCTGACGTGCCGGGTGGGGCGGGCGGTGTTCGGGACGAGCAAGATCATCGAGGACCTGGTGCTGTCCGGGAAGAGCATCCTGATGCTGGGCAGGCCGGGCGTGGGCAAGACGACGATGCTGCGCGAGGTCGCGCGCGTGCTGGCGGACCACGCCCACAAGCGCGTCGTCATCGTGGACACGTCCAACGAAATCGCCGGGGACGGCGACGTGCCGCACCCGGGCATCGGCAAGGCGCGGCGCATGCAGGTCGGGTCGCCGTCGGAGCAGCACTCGGTGATGATCGAGGCGGTGGAGAACCATATGCCGGAGGTCATCGTCATCGACGAGATGGGCACGGAGGCGGAGGCCGCCGCGGCTCGGACCATCGCCGAGCGTGGCGTGCAGCTTGTCGCGACGGCGCACGGGAACAGCCTGGACAACCTCTTGATGAACCCGACGCTGGCGGACCTGGTCGGCGGGGTGCAGACGGTCACCCTGGGCGACGAGGAGGCGCGGCGGCGCGGGACGCGGAAGAGCGTGCTGGAGCGCAAGGCCCCGCCGTCCTTCGACGCGCTGGTGGAGATCCAGACGTGGGAGCGCGTAGCCGTACACGAGGAGATCGCGAGCACGGTGGACACGTTGCTGCGCGGCTTCCCGGTGTCGCCGGAGCAGCGCAGGCTGAATGCCGCCGGCGTTGTCGAGCACGGCGTCGGCGAGCCGCAGTACCTGGCGTCGGCGGGCAGGCCGCAGGGATTCGGCGGCTTCGGACGCGGCGGCGGGATGCGGAGGCCGGAGCCGCCGCCGTCGAGACCGTCGTCGTTCACGCCGCCATCGCGACCCGCCAGCGTCGGGCCGACGCGGCCGGTGCGAGACACGCAGCCACTGCGGGAGACGGCGGCGGAGATCGTCGGCAAGAGCACCAGGGTGTTCTCGTACGGCGTAAACCGCGACCGGCTGCTGGAGACGGCGCGGACGCTGGGCATCGGCGCGGAAGTGACAGCGACGGTGCAGGAAGCGGACATGGTGCTGACCACCAAGGTGCACTACCGGAAACGCGGCGAGTCGCTGCAGTACGCGCAGGAGAAGGGGCTGCCCATCTACGTGTTGCGCAAGAACTCGCAGGTGCAGATGGAACAGTTCCTGAAGTCGCTGAGCGCGGGCTGGGGGGGCGACGGCCGGCAGCGCATCGCGGAGGCGATGGAGGAGACGGAGGAGGCCGTGGTGCAGGTCATCGACGGCGGGCCGTCGGTGGAGCTGGCGCCGCAGTCGTCCTACGTGCGCCGCCTGCAGCACCAACTGGCAGAGCGCTACAACCTCGGGTCCGCGAGCCTGGGCCGCGAACCGCAGCGCCGCGTGGTGATCTTTCACCCATAACGGGAGAACGGAGCAGCCTTGGCACAGTCACTCTTCATCTCGTTTGAGGGCGGGGAAGCAACGGGCAAGTCCACGCAGGTGCGTCAGCTGTCCGGCTACCTGAGCGGCACAGGCCGCCGCGTCGTCACCGTGGCCGAGCCCGGCGGCACCGAGCTTGGCCTAAGGCTGCGGAGACTGGTCAAGCATGGGGAGATGCCCATATCGCCGCGGGCCGAGGCGTTGCTCTTCGTCGCGGCGCGCGCGCAGCTCGTCGAGGAGGTCATCGCGCCCGCGCTGGCGGACGGCGCAATCGTCGTGTCCGACCGATTCAGCGACTCGACGCTCGCGTACCAGGGTTACGGCCGCGGTCTCGACGTGGACGAGCTTCGCGGCCTGAACGAGGCGGCGACGGGCGGGGTGCAGCCGGACGTGACGATCCTGCTGGACCTGCCGATCGACCTGGCCCTCATGCGGCGCGCGCCTCGCGGCGGCGACAGGTTCGAGGCGGGGCTGGCGAAGGCGGACGCCGCGGACGTTGCCTTCCACCTGCGCGTCCGGGAGGGCTTCCTAAAGCTCGCGGCGCAGGAGCCGGAGCGGTGGCTCGTCGTAGACGCGACGCTGCCGCGGGGCGAGGTGGCGCGAGTCGTGCGCGAGCGGGCGGACGCGCTGCTGGCGGGGTAGGCCTGGGAAGAATCGGCCGTAGTTTGCGCAAGGGAGCGCTATGAAGCTCAGCATTGACAAGAAGGCTGATGCCCTCTACTTGAAGTTGGACGATTCGGAGATCGTTGACACCTTGGAGGTCTCGCCTGGCGTGGTGCTGGACTACAACGATTCTAGCCAGGTCATTGGGGTGGAAGCGCTCCACTTGTCCAAGCGTTCCCCGCAGTTGGACGTCGCCGGCTTTCGCTTCGAGACGGTCTGAGGGCGTTGGGATTGCGCTTCCACACCGCAAGAGCCAAACTGCGGTCGCTTTTTGACACCAACCCTAGCCAATGCTAGTATTTATCGCCTAGGAAGCGACGCTTCCCCAATCTGGGCGGTGGACCAGCGCCGTGAGCTCCCGAAAGGAGCAATGACTGGGTCCGGAGGGACCTCCACATATGCCGGAAGGCAGCCTGGCAATTTACATCGTTCTCCTCGTCATTGCTCTGGCCTTCTCCGCCCTGTTCTCCTCTTCCGAGGCCATTCTCCTCTCCGTGCAGCGCGTACGCTTGCAGTACATGGTGCGCAGCCGAGTCCCCGGTGCGCGCGTCGTTGCCCGGCTGGTCGAGAACCCGCAGCGGTTCCTGCCCACCATCCTCCTCGCGAACAACCTGACGAATACGGCCGCGGCTGCGCTGGGAACCGCCATCGCGGTGCAGCTCATCGGCTCCGAGGGGCTTGCGGTGCTGGCGGCCACGGCCACTGTCACAGCGCTGCTGCTCGTCTTCGGCGAGACCGTCCCGAAGGCGATCGGCGTGCGGCACGCGGAGAACCTGTCGCTCATCGTCGCTCCGCCGATCCGGGTGCTGGGTCGCGTGCTGCTGCCCTTCGTGGTGGTGCTCAATGCGATCATAGAGCTGGCGCTGAAGCCGCTGGGGGGGACGACGGGGCGCATCCGGATGTCGGAGGGGGAGCTGCGCGCGATGATCTCGCAGGGGCGGGAGTCGGGCGCCGTCGCCTCCCGCGAGGCGCGAATCATGGAACGGGTCCTGCGGTTCGCCGAACACCAGGTGCGGGAGGTCATGGTGCCCCGGAATGAGCTGGTGATGGTGGAAAAGGGCGCGGAGATGGGCGAGTTCCTTGCGCTCCTTGGCCGCCGGCCGCGCAGCCATTACCCCGTTTATTCGGGCAGCCTTGAGAACGTGGTGGGTGTCCTGGACGCCAGCGACATGCTGCGCGGCCTGGCGCTGCACCACATTGGCCTTGGCGGCGACGTGACGGTGCTCGCCCGACCGGCGGTCTTCGTGCCCGACACCAAGATGGCGTCGGAGCTGCTGGAGGAGATGCAGGAGGCAGACGACACGTCGGCCATTGCGGTGGACGAATTCGGTGTCATCGTAGGTCTCGTCACCATCGTCAGGTTGGGTGAAGAGGTGCTGGGGCCGCTGGAGTTCACGGGCGACATAGAGGACGAAGAGGAAGAGGTGGAGGCGCTGGACGAGGTCACGTTCGCCGTCGACGGCGCGCTGCGCCTCCACGAGCTGACGGAGCGCATGGGGCTCGACCTGCCGGAGGGCGACTACGAAACGGTGGCCGGATTCCTGCTGGAGCGCATCGGCAACATCCCTTCGGAGGGGCAGCAGTACCGGTACGGGAACGTGAGTTTCACCATCACGGAGATGGACGGGCTGCGGGTGGAAAAGGTGCGCATCCACTACATCACGCCCTTTGGCGCGGAGGAGCCGCAGTCGGCAGGGGACCGCTAGTGGCCACGCTGCCGCAGGCGGTGGCGCGGCACGTCGAC
This sequence comes from uncultured Dehalococcoidia bacterium, assembly GCA_964499855.1. GTDB lineage: Bacteria > Chloroflexota > Dehalococcoidia > Lucifugimonadales > UBA1127 > UBA1127. The sequence goes on from CAZCPU010000043.1 coordinate 6,430, forward strand.
GCCGCCGGGCTCATGGGCGCGACGCTGTTGGCGGCCGTTTCCGGCGGCCCCGACTCGCTGGCCCTGCTCCACGCGCTGCACTGCATCACGAACTCGCACCGGCTCTCCCTGCACGTCGCGCACGTCGACCACGGGCTGCGGCCGTCGTCCGGGCGGGACGCCGACTTCGTGCGCGAGCACGCCGAGGCGCTGGGGCTGCCTTGCACCGTCGTGGCTGTGGCCGTGCCGCGACGGAGCGACGGCTCCTTCTCCGAGGCGGCCGCCCGCGACGCTCGCTACCGCGCCCTCGCAGACGTGGCCGAGGGCGAGGGCGCGGGGGCCATCGCGACGGGGCACACGCTGGACGACCAGGCGGAGACGGTGCTGCTGCGCGCCGTACGCGGCGCGGGCCTCGGCGGCCTGCGCGCGATGGCCGTTATGGGCGACGCGCCCGTTGATGGCGCGACCGCGCGGGTCTTCCGCCCGCTGCTGGGTGTCCGCCGCAGCGACACAGTCGCCTACTGCCGGGAGCTCGGTCTGACGCCAGTGCTGGACGAAAGCAATGCCGACACACGGATCCCCCGCAACCTCGTGCGCCTGCAGGTCCTGCCGCTGCTGGAGCGGCTGAACCCCCGCGCCGTGGATGCGCTGGCACGGCTGGCCGAGAACGCGGGCGGCGCGCAGGACTTCCTCGACGCTGCGCTGGACGCCGAGTGGCCGGCGCTGGCGTTGTCGGCAGGCGGGGCGGTCGCGCTGGACCGCGAGCGGCTTCGGTCGCTGCACCCCGCGCTGCAGTCGCTCGCTGTGCGGCGAGCGCACGAGGCGGCGGGAGGTGCGAGCGGATCGCTGGACGCGGTGAACGTGGAGGCGGCTCTGCGGCTCGCCGCGGGGCCGGCGGGCAGGGAGGCGCAGATGCCCGGCGGTGTCCGGGCGGAGGCGCGGCACGGGGCGCTCGTGTTCCACGCACGGGGCGCGGCGTCGCCGGGGCCGCTCGCAGGCGAGCACGACGTGCGCGTGCCGGGCGTCACCGCGGCGGGATGCTGGCGCATTGAAACGGAGCTCGTCGGGATGCCGGACAACCTCGATGCGGCGCCGATGACAGCGTACCTGGACGCGGACGCGCTCGGCGGCGAACTGCGCCTGCGGGCACGGCGGGCGGGCGACCGCTTTCAGCCGCTCGGGATGGCGCAGGGGCGCAAGAAGCTGCAGGACTACTTTGTGGACGCGCACGTGCCCCGGCAGGAGCGGGATGCCGTGCCGCTGCTGGTTTCGCCGAGGGGGGTTGCGTGGGTTGCGGGGTACGCCGTCGCGCACTGGGCGCGGGTGACGCCGGAGACGCGCCGCGTGCTGCGCGTGGAGGTCGCGAGGGAGGCCGGGGCGTAGGCTAGGCCAGCGACTCCAGCGCCGCGGCGAGGTCGAGGTCCTTCCGGCTGATGCCGCCGGAGGAGTGCGTGCTGAGGGTGACCGTGACGCGCTTGTAGCCGACGGCCATGTCCGGGTGGTGGTCGGCGGCCTCGGCGGCCTCCGCCGCGCCGTTGACGAAGGCGATGCCGTCCAAGTACGCGCCGAAGGTGTACGTCTTGGCGATGGCGTCGCCGTCGCGCTCCCACCCCGTGAGCGCGGCCAGCCCCGCCGCGATTGCCTCGTCGCTCAGCCTGGTGTCGTCCGCCATGACCGTGCTCCTTCCCCTATCCGGGCTAGATGGGGTGCTCGCGCACCATGCCCTCGCCGAGGATGCCTTCCAGCCGGTCGTAGAGGGCCTGGCAACCGTGGGCCTTCATGGAGGCCTCCAGCCGGACCGTCTTGCCGTTGGTGCGCACCTCAAGCAGGACGGGGTCGTTGCCGGGGTAGTCCATCAGCAGCCGGAGCGTGTCGCGCAGCGTGAGCTCGTCCTGCTGGGGGTCGTCGGTCTCCTGAAGCTGGAGCCGCAGCCAGCGGTCGGGGCCGCCGTTGCGGTTGCCGTTGGTCTGGGGCGCATGGCCGTTCGACGGGGCCTCAGTATCAACTGCCTCGTGACCATTCTCGGACGCCTGTGGGACGTCCGCGCGCTCCGCCGCGCCGATCACCTCGTGGTGGCCGTTTGTTGGCGCGGGAATGGGCGGCGCCACGAACCCGCTGTCGGGGCGCACGGCCGGCACCGTAATCCCAGAGGGCTGCGGCGGCTCGGGTTCGACGGGCGCATCGTCCCACGGCGCGGCAGCGGGCGACGGCTGCTCGGCGCCGGTCGGGAGGAGGAAGAGGGCGGCTCGCTCGCAGACGATGGACTGCTGGTCGCCGCGCATGCTGACGCGGCCGTTGACCCGCAGTAGGTTGCCCTCCCGCCAGAGGTCCTGGTTCTCCGAGTACGTCGCGCCGAAGGCGGCCACCTCGACGGCGCCGTCCATCAGCCGCAGCTCGGCGGCGGCGGAGGCGGAGCCGTTTCGCGTGGTGAAGTAGCGGACGGAGGCCACCTGACCAACGAGGGCGACGCGGGCGTTGGCCTGCTCGCTCTCGAGGTCCTGGACGGAGATGATGGCGGTCCCGGGGTCCACGCCCGCGAGCATCTGGATGAAGGGGGTCTCGGAGAAGGTGACTCCCATCAGCTCGCGCTCCCACGCGGCCTTCTCCTGCTTGCCGGCGTCGGCGGCGGCGGGGAGCTGCAGCTCCGGCATTGGAGCGTCGACGGACTCGCCGAAGAGGTCGAACATGGTGGTCTGGCCGCTGCGGCGGCGCTCTGCCTCCTGGTTCGCGAGGGCCATCATGCGGTCGAGACCGGCCAGCAGCGCGCCGCGGCTCGGCTCGATGGCGTCCATGGCGCCGGCCCTGACCAGGCTCTCCATGATCCGCTTGTTGAGCCCCTTCATGTCCACGCGGCGGCAGAGGTCCTCGACGCCCGCGAATGGCTCGGCGCCGCGCGACTCGACGACGGCGCCGATGGCGGCCTCGCCGACGCCCTTGATGGCGCCGAGGCCGAAGCGGATGGCCTGCGGCGCGCCGCGGGGGCCCTCGATGGTGAACTCGACGGCGCTGTGATTGATGTCGGGCGGGCGGACTTCGATGCGCATGCGGTGGCACTCGCCGATGGTGGCCGCCATGCGCTCCGTGTTGCCGAGGCGCTGGTTGAGAACGGCCGTCATGTACTCGACGGGATAGTTCGCCTTGAAGTAGGCCGTCCAGTAGGCGATGAGGGCGTAGCTGACGGCGTGGGCCTTGTTGAAGGCGTACCCGGCAAAGGGCTCGATGAGCTGGAACATGTCCTCGGCTTCCTTTTGGGTGTAGCCGCGCTCCCGCGCGCCCTTCAGGAAGACCTCCTTCTCCTCCGCCATGATGGCGGCGACCTTCTTGCCCATAGCCTTGCGGAAGGCGTCGGCCTCGCCGAGCGTGTACCCGGCGAAGCGCTGCACGATGAGCAACACCTGGTCCTGGTAGACGATGACGCCGTAGGTCTCCTCAAGGAACTCCCGTACGTCCGGATGCGGGTACTTGATCTCCTCCTCGCCGTGCTTGGCGCGGATGTAGCGGTCGATGTGCTCCATGGGGCCGGGGCGGTAAAGGGCGACCATGGCGGCGATGTCGCGAAAGTCCGTTGGCTTCAGGTCGCGGATGTAGCGGCGCATCCCCGAGCCCTCGAGCTGGAACACGTCGGTCGTCTCGCCCCGCGAGAGCAGCTCGTAGGTCTTCGGGTCGTCGAGCGGGATGGACTGCAGAACGAGCTCCGGGCCGCCGTTGGCCGCGACGAGGTCGAGCGCCCGCCGCAGGATGGTCAGGTTCGCCAGGCCGAGGAAGTCCATCTTGAGCAGGCCCAGCTTGGCGATGGGGTCCATGGAGAACTGGGTCATGGGCGTCCCGCTCTCCTCGTCCCTGACAGGGCGCTGGAGCGGAATGTGCTCCTCCAGCGGGTCGGCCGAGATGACGACGCCCGCGGCATGCGTGCTGACGTGGTGGACGGTTCCCTCGATGCGCTGCGCCGTTTTCACGAGGTTGTCGACCGCGGTGTCGCCGTCCTTGAGGTCGGCCAGCTCCACGCTCTGCTCCACCGCCTCAGCCAGGGTGCTCGCGCGAGGCGGGATGAGCCTGGCGACGCGGTCGACGTCGCCGTAGGCCATGCCGAGGGCGCGGCCGACGTCGCGGACGGCGGCGCGAGGGCCCATGGTGCCGAAGGTGATGATCTGGGCGACGTGGTCGCGGCCGTACTTGTCGACGACGTAGCGGATCACCTGGTCTCGACGGTCGTCCTGGAAGTCCATGTCGATGTCGGGCATCTCCTTGCGCTCCATGTTGAGGAAGCGCTCGAAGACGAGGTTGTACTCCAGCGGGTCGACGTCGGTGACGCCGAGGCAGAAGAGGACGAGGCTGGCGGCGGCGCTGCCCCGCACGCCGAAGAGAATGCCCTCCCGGCGCGAGAAGGCGATGATGTCCCACACCACCAGGAAGTAGGTGGCGAACTGCGTGTGCTCGATGACGGAGAGCTCGTAGTCGAGCCGGTCGTGGTAGCGCTTGGGCGCGCCGGGTCGCAGGCGTTCGAGGCCGTCGCGGCAGAGGCGCTCAAGGTAGGACTGCGGGTCGGAGCCGTCGGGGGTTGGGTACTGGGGCAGCCGAATGCGGTCAAAGTTCAGGCGGATGTCGCAGGTGTCGGCGATGCGCTGGGTGTTGTAAACGGCGTCCGGGTAGTTCGGGAAGAGCTGCAGCATCTCCTCCGGGCTCTTCAGGTAGAAGGACTCGCCGGACATCTTGAGACGTTTCTCGTCGTAAATGGTGGTGTTGGTGGAGATGCAGATGCGGATGTCCTGCAGGGCGGCGTCGTGCTGGTGGACATAATGAAAGTCATTGGTGGCGGCCAGGGGGAGGCCCAGCGTGTGGTGCAGCTCGATCAGCGAGGCGTTGACGCGGTCGAGTTCCTGGAGGCCGTCGTGGCGCTGCAGCTCCAGGTAGAAGTTGTCCTTGTACACCTCACGGAACCAGTCGATGGAGGCGCGCGCCTCTTGCTCGCGGCCCGACAGGGTGAGCTCGGCGAACTCGCCGCTGAGGCAGCCCGAGAGGGCGATGATGCCGTTCCGGTAGCGGTTGAGCAGGTCACGGTCGACGCGGGGCTTGTAGTAGAAGCCGTCCAGGTGCGATCGGGTCACCAGCTGGATGAGGTTGCTGTAGCCGGTGTTGTCGCGCGCGAGCAGCGTCAGGTGGTACGGGTTGCGATCGGCGGCGGTGCGCGAGGTGTGGGAGCCGGGCGCCAGGTAGACCTCGCACCCCAAGATGGGGTTAATGCCCGCCTCGCGGCAGGCCGAGTAGAAATCTACAGCCCCGTACATCACGCCGTGGTCGGTGAGGCCGAGGGCATTCATCCCGAGCTCTTGACACCGCTGCACCATGGGCCCTATCCGGCTCAACCCGTCAAGCAGGCTGTATTCCGTGTGCACGTGCAGGTGGGTGAACAAGGCTTTCCTCTGAAGTTGTTGACGCCATTATATGCCCGCGCCAACGGAGAAGGGCAAGACGGGAAACTCGGAGGAATGGGGGTTGATTTTGAGCAGGGGCCTCGCGGGTCGTAGCGGCCCGCGAGGCCCTTCCAGGTACGCGTGATGACCGGAATGCGGCGCCTGCCGGTCGCCGGGCTACTCGCCCCGCGGCGCGCCGCCGCTGAGCTCCATCTCCTGCGGGATCGTCGGGATGCGGGCCGCGATGACCGCGGGCGTGCCGTTGCGGACGTGCTCCAGCCCCCGCCGCAGCGCCGGGCCGACCTCCTCGGCGGTGGTGACCGTCTCGCCGTAGCCGTTGGCCGCCTCGGCGAGCTTGGCGAAGTCGGGCGGCGGGTCGAAGAGGCCGCCCTCGTACCCGCCGCTCACCGCCGAGCCGTCGGGGTACGTGCCGCGCAGCCCGCGCGTGCCCGTGCTGTAGGACGCGTTCACGAACACGACGGCCAGGTACGGCGCGCGGTGGTGGGCGGCCGCCCACAGGCCCGCCAGCGGCGTACCGAACATGAAGTAGCCGTCGCCGGACGCCAGGATGACGTCGCTGTTGGGCCTGGCGAGCTTGGCGCCGAAGGCCGCCGAGCTGCCCCAGCCGCCGGTGCTGCCGCCGCTCTTGAAGTAGGTGCTCGGCTGGGAGCGGCCGTGGTAGGCCTGAACGAAGGGGGTGTTGCTCAGCGCGTCGTCCAGCAGGATGGCGTCGGGCTCCATGACCTGCCCGAGCTGGTAGGCGACCCAACGCGGGTGCAGGGGCGAGCGCTTGGAGGCCTCGGCGGCGAGGTCCTCGTTGCGCCGGGCGATCTCGGCCTTGCGCTGCTCCAGCCGGGCGCGGCGGTCGGCGATGCGGTCGAGGTCGCTCTTGCCCAGGAGGCCCGTCGCGGCCTCGTAGATGGCCTCGGCGGCGCCCGTGACACTGACGGGCAGCCACATGTCGGCGCGGTACTCCATCGTCTTGTAGCGCGACTGCACCGGGTCCGGGTCGACCCAGATGACCCTGGCGTCGGCGCTCGGCGCGTTGCGGCCCGGCGCGAAGGGCGACGGGGACTCGCACACCATGACGACGTCGGCGTCGGAGGCGTCGGGCCCGACGCCGTGGAGGGGGTGCGTGGTGGGGAAGTTCATCTTGTCCGTCTGCTGCTCCCGGACGGGAATCGCCAGCAGCTCGGCCAAGCGCACGAGCGCCTCGACCGACTCCGGGTGGCGGCCCGACTTGGCGAGGGAGATGACGGGGTTGTTGGCCTTGACGAGCCACTCGGCGGCCGTTTTCGCGTCGCGCGGGTCGGGCCACGCGGGTCGCGCCACGCCGAGCTGGTCGCGCGTCGGGAAGCGGGTCGTGCCGGGCATCTGCTGCATGGCGACCTCGCGAGGGACGGTCATGTAGACGGGCCCCTGGGGGTCGCTCATCGCCACCTGCAGCAGGCGGCTGACCATCAGGCCGGGGTTGTCGAGGTGTTCCAGCCGGTGGTCGTGCTTGGTGTACTGCCGCAGGATTTCGCCCTGGTCGCGGGGCTCCTGCACCCACTGGATGCTCGCGTCGCGGCCGCCGCGCATGGTGCCGGGGTAGGCGCGCGGGCCGGTGCCGGCGGTGATGAGCACCGGGTAGCCGCCGCGCCACGCGGTGTGGATGGCGGCGCCGTAGTTGAGGGTGCCGACGTCGACGTGGACGGCGGTGGCGGCGGGCTGGCCGGTCACCATCGCGTTGCCGAGTGCCGCGTGCAGCGCCGCGCCCTCGTGGGTCATGGTGACCAGCCGGGGCGAGGGCCACTCGCGCTCGCGGGCCTTGGCTGCGCTCTCCTGGAAGAAGGCGATCTCGGAGCCGGACACGAAGAATAGGTTGTCGACGCCGCCCAGCTTCATGGAGGCCATAAGGGCGTCGGACCACTCGTCCGCGCCGTACTCGCCCCAGGTGGACTCGAAGGACCGTGGTTCGCTCGTAGCCATAGCCAACCTCCCCGTCGCTTGCCGTCGTTGGTGGCGCAAGGCTAGGGCGCGGGCACGAGAGTGTCAAGGCGATGGGAGACCGCCCAGCCGTTGTATTTTGCCCGATGAGCAGGGAGCAAATAATGGTTGGCGGAGGAGCAAATCGGCGGTCTTGAAATAGCAGAAAATACACTGACTTTTACCAGATATAATATTGACGATAGCCCCAAATCATGCTATTGTATATAACAGACTCGTCATTCCGGCGGAATTGAGTTCGCATGCTGAAGAAGCTGATTGCCATTGGCGCCGCATCCCTGATGCTGCTGCTGGCGGTTGCAGTGGCCCTGAACGTGACCACCGTGGCGTTCTTTGGGGATGCCGGAGAGAGTCCGAGTGACCAGGGCTACGTCGGGCGAAGCGCCATTGACGAGGGGGACGACGAGGGGGACGACGGGGAGGAAGGCGGTACGGACTCGCCCCCGGAGCATCCCGGAACAGAGGCCAATACCGACAACGACGGCATCGAAACGCCGGATGCGGACAGCAACGGGATAGCCGCAAACGTGGATGTCGGCGGCGCACCCTCCCAAGACGCCGGCGCGGGCCAGTCCAACTCCATCGAACAGGCACCCGTCCAGGTAGTCGCACCGGGAACGACGGTCCTGCCGGCGTCCCAGCAGGCGCGACAAAACGCGGTGGACACGGACGACGACGGCTTCGACACGACGGCCAACACCGATAACGACGGGGTGGACACGACGGGCTTGCTGGCCACGGACAACGA
>CAZCPU010000044.1:0-1323 GCA_964499855.1 uncultured Dehalococcoidia bacterium
CCAATTGGCGCTCAATTGCGCGCGTGGAGCCGGCCGGGGGCGCGGGGCGCGCGGGCGTGCTACGATGGTCGAGTTGCAGGGGTTGACGCCCGTACGGGGGGACGCACGTGGGCAATGCCATCGAGACACACGGGCTGACGAAATACTACGGCAAGAGCCGCGGCGTGGTGGGCCTGGACCTGGAGGTGCGCGAGGGCGAGGTCTTCGGGTTCCTGGGGCCGAACGGCGCGGGCAAGACGACGACGATACGGCTGCTGCTGAACCTGCTGCAACCGACGAGCGGCAGGGCGTCGGTGCTTGGGATGGACGCGGCGACGCAGTCGGTGGGGGTCCGGCGGGCGTGCGGGGTCGTATCGAGCGACTCCGCCTTCTACGAGAGCCTGTCGGGGCGGGCGCACCTGGCGCTGATGCAGAGCCACCACAACGGCGGCGAGCACCGGGGCGAGGAGGTCGCGGGGCGGCTCGGGCTGGACCTGGACCGGCCGGTGAAGCACTACTCGCACGGGAACCGGCAGAAGCTGGCGATCGTGCAGGCGCTGGCGCACAGGCCGAAGCTGCTGGTGCTGGACGAGCCGACGTCGGGACTCGACCCGCTGGTGCAGCAGGAGTTCTTCAAGCTGCTGCTGGAGGAGCGCGACCGGGGGGTGACGGTCTTCTTCTCGTCGCACGTGCTGAGCGAGGTGGACCGGCTGTGCGACCGGGTGGGGATCATCCGGGAGGGGGTGCTCGCGGCGACGCTGGACGTGGACGAGCTGCACCGGCAGCAGGTGCGCCGTATGGAGGTCACGCTGTCGCGGGACGCCTCGGCGGAGGACTTCGAGGTGGACGGGGTGAGCGTGGTCGCGTGCGAGGGCCGGCGGGCGGAGCTGCAGGTTGCGGGCCACGTCGGCGCACTCATAGGCCATCTCGCGACGCTGCCGGTGGAGGACGTGGTCTTCCCGGAAGCGAGCCTTGAGGACACGTTCACGCGGTACTACGCGGGCGACGGGGGTGAGTCGTGAGCCCCTCGATATACCGGAACGTCCTCACGCTGGGCAAGGTGGGGGCCATCGCGTGGAGCGTGGTGCTGGCGCTGTGGGCGCTGCTGGTGGTCTGGATCTACCCGTCGCTGGAGAACACGGGCGTCAACTTCGAGGAATACCTCAACGCCATGCCTGAAGAGTTGCGGGCCTCCATGGGAATTGCCAGTGAGGCCGAGTCCGCGTTGATCTTCGACGCCGGCGCGTTTACGTACGCGGGGTTCCTGAACGTCGAATACATCTCCTGGCTGCCGCTGCTGCTGGGCATCTACGCCGTCGTGTACTGCGGCGGGCTGGTGTCGAA
>CAZCPU010000044.1:1423-2739 GCA_964499855.1 uncultured Dehalococcoidia bacterium
ACGCGCGCCACCTGCCCGCGGGCGTCGACGGTGATTGCGACCAGGTCTATGCGCCACGGCACGTCGAGGTAGTGCTGCTGCAGGTAGTGGAAGGCCGTGGCGGTGAGGCGGCGTCGCTTGGCGGCGGTGACGGACTCCTCCGGCGTCCCGTAGGCGCTGCTGCGCTTGGTGCGCACCTCAACGAACACCACCGTGTCCTCATGCTCCATCACGAGGTCGATCTCGCCCCAGCGGCAGCGATAGTTGGCCTCACGGAGCGCGTAGCCGAGGTCCTCGAGGTGGCGGCGCGCGATGCCCTCGCCCGCGGAGCCGAGCTGCGTCCGGCTGCTAGGCAACCTCGGCCTCCAGCAGGCGGCGCACGGGAGCGAAGGAGCGCCGGTGGAGGGGGGACGGGCCGAGGCGCGCCAGGGCCGCGAGGTGCTCGGGCGTCGGGTAGCCCTTGTGGCGGGCGAGGCCGTAGCCGGGGAACCGGGCGTCGAGATCGTCCATGAGGGCGTCGCGGGCGACCTTGGCGACGATGGAGGCGGCGGCGATGGAGCAGCACAGGGCGTCGCCGTGGACGATGGCGCGGCATGGGAGGCCGTCGCAGTCGAGGGGGAGGGCGTCGACGAGGAGGTGGTCGACGCCGACCGGCAGCTCGCGGACGGCGCGGAACATGGCGGTCACCGTCGCGCCTACGATGCCGAGGGCGTCGATCTCCGCGGGGCTGGCGCTGCCGACGCCGACACCCTCGGCGAGACGGCGAATGCGCGGGGCGAGGCGCTCGCGCGCGGCGGGGGTGAGCTGCTTGGAATCACGGAGGCCGGGGAGCCTGCGGGCGCTGAACCCCTTCGGGAAGACGACGGCCGCGGCGACGACGGGGCCGGCGAGGGGGCCGCGCCCGACCTCGTCAACGCCGGCGACACGCGGGTAACCCTGCTTCCAGAGGAGACGCTCGGCAGACCAGTCGGGATGGGTGGGCATGGCCTAGGCGCCAGCCGCCACCTTGTGGAGCCCGACGATGTAGTCCATCTGCTGCTGGTGGCCGAACTCGTGGGTGATCATGGAGCGCAGGTAGGTGGCCTTGACCCACTCGGGCCGCTCCGGGTTGGGGACGTCCTCGAGGGTGTCGGGGTCAATGGCGCGGACCATGTCCATGGCGCGGCCGCGGACCTTCTCGCCATAGGCCAGCAGCTCGTCGAGGGGCGGCACGTCAAAGGCGCCGACCTCGTCGGAGGTCCAGCTGTTGCCGGTGGTGAGGGCGGCGCGCTCGCCGGTGATGGTGCCGGGGAGGGGCCACTTCGCGTTCCAGCCGTCGGCGGTGTAGGTCTCCTCCT
>CAZCPU010000044.1:2839-14217 GCA_964499855.1 uncultured Dehalococcoidia bacterium
GTGCCGGGGAGGGGCCACTTCGCGTTCCAGCCGTCGGCGGTGTAGGTCTCCTCCTGGCCGGTGAGCAAGCGGACGTAGCGGTCCTCGGTGCGGAAGACGTGCCAGATGAGGAAGCCGACGGTGTTGGCCTCGGGGCCGGCGCGCCAGGTGAGCTGGTCGCGGTCGAGGGTGGAGACGAGGGCGAGGGTGGCGTTGCGGGACTGGGTGGCGGCCATTTCCACGAAATCTATGGCGTTCATAGCACTTCCTTTTGGCAGATTTGAGCCGGGGCGCCCCCATCCTAACCTTCCCCCTGCGGGGGAAGGGACTGGGGTGGGGTGGGCCGGGCCGCCCCCATTCTATCCTTCCCCTGAGGGAGATGGGACTGGGTTGGGTGGGCCGGGGTTCCCCCATCCTAAACCTTCCCCCTGACAGGGAAGGGACTGGGGTGGGTGGGCCGGGCCGCCCCATTCTATCCTTCCCCTGAGGGAGAAGGGACCGGGTTGGGTGTCCGCTAGACCGGGGCCAATTTTTGGGGTGCTGGGAGAGCCTCGGGGCGAGGGGTGGTGGTGAGGGGTGCGGCGATGAAGCCGCCGCCCAGCAGCTCGTCCCCCGCGTAGAATACCGCAGCCTGGCCGGGGGTGACTGCCCGCTGGGGCTCGGAAAACCAGACGTTTGCGCCTTGTGGCGTGGGCTCGACGACGGCGGGGGACTCGGCGGCCTTGTAGCGGATCTTCACTGTGGCCTCGACGGGGCCGTTGGGGGGAGCGCCGCTGACCCAGTTGACGCCCTCGGCGGCGAGGCCGGGGGCGTAGAGGGCGGACTCCGGGCCGACGACGACGCGGCGGGCGTCGGGCTCGAGGCGGACGACGTAGAGCGGGGCATCGCTGGCGATGCCGATGCCGCGGCGCTGGCCGACGGTGAAGCGGTCGACGCCCTGGTGCGTACCGAGGACGTCGCCGTCCAGGTCGACGATGTCGCCGGGGGTTGGCTCACGGTGCAGGGTGAGGAACTGGCGGTAGTCGCCGGCGGGGATGAAGCAGATGTCCTGGCTGTCGGGCTTGTCGGCGACGGCGAGGCCCGCGTCACGGGCGAGGTCGCGGAGCTCGGACTTGGCGTAGCCGCCGACGGGGAGCAGGAGGCGGCGGAGCTGGTCCTGGCGCAGGCCGAAGAGGACGTAGGACTGGTCCTTGGCGGGGTCTACGGCCTTGAGGAGCCGCACCGTGCCGTCGGCGTCGCGATGGGCCCTCGCGTAGTGGCCGGTGGCGATGGCGTCGGCGTCCATGGCGAGGGCGCGGTCGAGGAGGAAGCTGAACTTGATCATGTCATTGCAGGCGATGCAGGGGTGGGGCGTCCGGCCGCGCTCGTACTCGGCGAGAAAGTGGTCGATGACGGCGGCGCGGAACTCGCGCTCGGCGTTGATGACATAATGGCGGGCGCCAATGGCGGCGCAGACGCGGCGGGCATCGTCGATGTCCTCGAGGGTGCAGCAGCCGCGGCTGAGGGGAGCGGCGTCGGAGCGGTCCTCGGCGTAGAGGCGGAGGGTGACGCCGATGACCTCGAAGCCCTGGCGGGCCAAGAGGAGGGCGGCGACCGAGGAATCGACGCCGCCGCTCATGGCGACGACGACGCGTCCGGGGGATGTCGACATGGGGAAGCCTCCTACGTCGAGGGTACCATAGGCGTAGGGGAGCGGGAAGGGACGGGAACAGGCGCGCAGCTTGTTGGGCGATGGGGGCGCTGCTATAGTTGATAGGTGGCCCCCGTAGCTCAGCGGATAGAGCACCGGCCTCCGGAGCCGGGTGCGGGCGTTCGAGTCGCCCCGGGGGCGCTCCTCCAACCCTTCGGGGCGTGGCGCAGCGGGAGCGCGCTTGGTTTGGGACCAAGAGGTCGGCAGTTCAATCCTGCCCGCCCCGACCACCACCACTCACCGGCAATCACCCCGCATTCCGGGCCGCCCATTAACGCGGCGTGAAGCCTCAGTTAACGTCCACGCCGCGACGTTTCGCCGTCGTGGTGGACGCGAGTAGAATACGGGAAGAAAACGGTAGAGCACCCTTTACAACGGGAGGACGCGCGTGGCCGAAGGCACGGTCCTGGTCATCGAAGACGAGGAGAACCTGCAGGAGGCGCTCAAGTACAACCTTGAGCGGGAGGGCTACGACGTCCTGACGGCGAGCGACGGCGAGCGGGGCCTGGGGCTCGCGCGGGAGAACCGGCCGGACCTGGTGATCCTCGACATCATGCTGCCGCAGCTCGACGGGCTGGAGGTGTGCCGGATCCTGAGGCGGGAGCACGACACGCCGATCATCATGCTGACGGCCAAGGGGGAAGAGGTCGACCGGGTGGTGGGGCTGGAGCTGGGGGCGGACGACTACATCACCAAGCCGTTCAGCATGCGGGAGCTGCTGGCGCGCCTACGCACGGTGCTGCGTCGCACGCGGAGCCAACCGCGGGACGACGGCCAGCCGTCGAGCGAGACGCTCACGTCAGGGGACCTGGTGATCGACCTGGCGGGGCACACGGTGAAGCTGGCGGACAAGGAGCTGGAGCTGAAGCCGCGGGAATTCGACCTGCTGGCGCTGCTGGTGGCGAACAAGGGACGGGCGTTCACGCGGGACCAGATCCTGGAGCGGCTGTGGGGGCAGGACTACATCGGCGATACGAGAACGGTGGACGTACACATACGGTGGATACGGCAGAAGCTGGAGACCGTGCCGGGCAGTCCGAACCGAATCGTGACAATCAGGGGTGTAGGGTATAGATTTCAGGGATGAAGCTGCCGCGGGGCTTCCACTGGCGCGTGGTCCTGGTGTTCGCGGGCCTGACCGCGCTCACCGTCCTCGGAGCTGCGCTCAGCCTGCTGGGCTTCATGCCGGACGCGACGACGGCCACACGCGAACGCATCGTGCTCACGTTCCTGGGCGCCGGGGCCGGCGCGGTGGCGCTGCTGATCATCATGGAAGGCGTTGCCGCAGCCATGACGCGGCGGGCGCTGGGCCGCGTGACGGTCTCGGCGCGGCGCATCGCGCAGGGTGAGCTGGACCACCGGGCCGAGGTGACCGCCACGAGCGAGACCAGCGACCTGGCATTCGCCGTGAACCGCATGGCGACCTCTCTCCGTGACATCATCCGCGACCTAGCCGGCGAGCGGGACACCGTGTCGGCGGTGCTGGAGACGATGGTGGACGGCGTCATGGTGGTGGGGACGCAGGGGCGGATCGAGCTCGTCAACCCGGCGGCGGCGCTGCTGCTGGGACTCCGGCAGGGGGACGTGGGGGCGCGGGAGTACGGCGTGGTCATTCGCGACCCCGACCTGCGCGAACTGGTGACGAAGTGCCAGCGCACCGGCATCCGGCAGTCGGCGGAGGTGGACCTCTACCAGGGCGGGCACCTGATACCGGTCAACATCATCGCAACACCGCTGACGGGGGGCTCGACACCGGAGGTGCTGCTGACGATCCACGACCTCCGGATGCTGCGGCAGCTGGAATCGACGCGGCGGGAGTTCGTGAGCAACGTCTCGCACGAGCTCAAGAGCCCGTTGGCGTCGGTGCGGCTGATGACGGAGACGCTGGAGGACGGGGCGATCGCGGAGGAGGCCGTCGCGCGGGACTTCCTGGGGCGCATCCGCCGCGAGGTGGACCGGATGAACGCGCTGGTGGAGGACCTGCTGGAGCTGGCGCGGATCGAGAGTGGACGGGAGCCGGAACCGCACGTCGCGGTGCAGCTGGAGCCGTTGATGCAGGAGGCCATCGGGAGGCACCGGGCCGCGGCGGAGCAGAAGGGCGTGCGGCTGGAGCACGAGGCGACGGGGCACCTGCCGGCGGTGCGGGCGAACGAGGGGCGCATCGGGCAGGTGCTGGTCAACCTGCTGGACAACGCGATCAAGTGGACGGACCGCGGGGGGAGCATCCGGCTCTCGGCGGAGGCGGAGGCGAGCGCGGTGAGGGTCATGGTGCGGGACTCGGGGGTGGGGATCTCGGCGGAGGACCTGCCGCACGTCTTCGAGCGGTTCTACAAGGCGGACCGGTCGCGGCGGGACGGCGGGACGGGGCTGGGGCTCGCCATCGTCAAGCACATCGTGCAGCTGTACGGGGGCGAGGTGTCGGCGGACAGCAGGCCGGGGGAGGGGAGCACGTTCACGTTCACGGTGCCGCTGGCGTAGGCGGCGCAGGCAGTCGAAGCGGGGGCCCGCCGGGATGGCGGGCTTTTTTTGTCGGCGGCGGTCCGGGCCGTTAGCGATACGTTAAAGGCGGGGAAAAGCCTGGTTCACGCGCCTCCCGTACGGTGGTATTGGAAGGGAGGGCACCGATGGACAGCGAGAGCGTCAAGGGGAAGCGGGCAGAGGCGCGCAAGGAATGGCGGCCGGGGATAGGGATCGTGGCACACGAGAGCGCCCATGGGGAGGCGCTCTCGTTGCTAGAGGAGGCGTTCGCCGTGGCGCGACGGTGCCGGGTCGTGGTGAGCCCGGGGCTGGGGATGCTCTGCGGGAGGCGACTGGAGCTGCCGGTGCGGCTGACGACGGCGGGGGTGCAGCAGAGCGCCATCGAGGTGGCGGGGATGGTGTCGCGGGGCGAGGTTGACGCGGTGGTGTACCTGCCGAACGCGCTGGCGAACCCGCGATGGGACGAGGCGCTGCGATGGCTGGTGCGGGCGTGCAACGGCCGCGACGCGCCGCTGGCAACCAACGCGGCGACGGCGCGGGCGGTGCTGGCGGAGATGGGCGCCCGGTTGGAGCGGGCAGCCGGCGGTGAACGCAAGGTAGAGAGGAGAAAGGAGGAGACGCTTGACTACAGGACTCTCGGAGAGCCTGGAGCCATCGAAGAAGCGGCGGGGCACGGGGACGGGCCTACGGGCGCGGGTGCGCGTGCTGTGGCGCCGGACGCGGTCGCTGTCGAACATGGCGCCGCGGTGTTCCCGCTGCGAGGCGAGCTTGGACTCGACTGAGCACAACGCGCACATCACGGGACTGGGCGCGGTGACGGTGGAGCGCACGTGGGTGTGCAGGCGGTGCGGCTTTGAGCGGCAAACGTGGCGCACGTACGCGGACGAGGCCGAGTGGGGCGGGTTTTGACAGTTAACGTGGCCTTAATGGGGCCTTCAATGCAGGTTAATGCTAGCCGTGTAGGCTTTGACCGGTAAGCACCAATCAAAGAGGAGGAGCATTCATGCGTGCCTTGTCCAAAGTGCGGCCCCTAGTCTGGGTTGCCGTGATGGCGGTCCTGGTCCTGTCCCTGGGCCTGGTGGCCTGCAGCGGGGACGACGACGAGACGACGACGTCGGCTGCATCGTCCTCGACATCGACGTCTGCGTCCACGTCGACATCCTCTGGGGCGACGACGGCGAGTCTGAGCGGCGCCATCGAGATCGACGGCTCCAGCACGGTCGAGCCGATCACGCAGGCCGTGGCGGAGGAGTTCAAGAAGCTCCACCCCGGCGTGAACCCCAACGTGGCGGTCTCCGGCACGGGCGGGGGCTTCAAGCGCTTCACCACGGGTGAGACGGCCATCTCCAACGCCTCCCGGCCGATCAAGGACGCGGAGCGCGAGGCCGCGGCGGCCAACGGCGTCGAGTTCGTCGAATTGCTGGTAGCGGTGGACGGCCTCACGGTCGTCGTCAACCCGAACAACAACTTCGCGACCTGCCTGACGGTGGACGAGCTGAAGGCGATGTGGGAGCCGGGCTCCTCCGTCAACAACTGGAACCAGGTCCGCTCCAGCTTCCCGGACCAGGACCTGAGCCTGTACGGCCCGGACACGGACTCGGGCACCTTCGACTACTTCACCGAGGAGATCGTGGGAGAGGCGCAGGCCAGCCGGTCCGACTACAGCCCGAACGCGAACGACAACATCCTGGTGCAGGGCATCGCCGGTGACGAGAACTCGCTGGGGTACTTCGGGTTCGCGTACTACCTGGAGAACCAGGGGCAGCTCAACGCGGTGGCCATCGACGACGGTCACGGGTGCGTGGCCCCGACGCCCGCAACGATCAAGGACGGTTCCTACACCCCGCTGTCCCGCCCGCTCTTCATCTACGTGAACACGTCCGAGCTGGAGAAGCCGGAAGTGCGGGCGTTCGTGGACTACTACCTCGACAACGCCGGGCAGCTGGCGTCCGAGGTCGGGTACGTATCACTGACGGACGCGGAGTACGACGCGGCCCGCAAGCTGGTGGAGTCGGGCGGCGCGATGATGATGGAAGAGAAGGTGGACCTCAAGGGCGCCATCGAGATCGACGGCTCCAGCACGGTCGAGCCGATCACGCAGGCGGTGGCGGAGGAGTTCAAGAAGCTCCACGGCGGCGTGAACCCCAACGTGGCGGTCTCCGGCACGGGCGGGGGCTTCAAGCGCTTCACCACGGGTGAGACGGCCATCTCCAACGCCTCCCGGCCGATCAAGGACGCGGAGCGCGAGGCCGCGGCGGCCAACGGCGTCGAGTTCGTCGAATTGCTGGTAGCGGTGGACGGCCTCACGGTCGTCGTCAACCCGAACAACAACTTCGCGACCTGCCTGACGGTGGACGAGCTGAAGGCGATGTGGGAGCCGGGCTCCTCCGTCAACAACTGGAACCAGGTCCGCTCCAGCTTCCCGGACCAGGACCTGAGCCTGTACGGCCCGGACACGGACTCGGGCACCTTCGACTACTTCACCGAGGAGATCGTGGGAGAGGCGCAGGCCAGCCGGTCCGACTACAGCCCGAACGCGAACGACAACATCCTGGTGCAGGGCATCGCCGGCGACACCAACGCGCTGGGGTACTTCGGGTTCGCGTACTACCTGGAGAACCAGGACAAGCTGAACGCGGTGGCCATCGACAACGGCAACGGGTGCGTGGCGCCGACGCCCGAGAACATCAAGAACGGCTCCTACGCGCCGCTGTCCCGCCCGCTCTTCATCTACGTGAACGTGGAGCACCTGGAGCGGCCGGAGGTCAGGGCCTTTGTGGAGTACTACCTTGAAAACGCCGGGCAGCTGGCGTCCGAGGTTGGATATGTCGCACTAACGGATGCTGAATACGAGGAAAGCCGGGGCAAAATCCGGTAGCATAATAATCGGCTGGACGGGGGAGGCATCCTCCACACGGAGGATGCCTCCCGCTTCCCGCCTGCTGGGGGTAACCCGCATTGGCAACATATGAGAGGGGCGGAGAGACCAGGTCCTTGCCGACATCCGAGAGCAGTTCCTATTCATACCGCGCCCGGCGAAGGGCGATTGAAGGGCAGGTGGTGAAGTACATCTTCTTCACCTGTGCCGTTCTTTCCATCGCGACGACAGTGGGAATCCTGTTCAGCCTGGCGAGCCAAGCGATGGGGTTCTTCCAGGAGATCGGCGTCATCGAGTTCCTGACCGGGACGGAGTGGCGGCCCATCCTGAAGCCGCGCGCCTACGGCGTGCTGCCGCTGGTGTCGGGCACGCTCCTGGTGGCGATGGTCGGGGCGCTGGTGGCGGTGCCGGTGGGGCTGGGAACGGCCATCTACCTGGCCGAGTACGCGCCGGACAAGGCCCGCCGCGTGCTGAAGCCCTTCCTGGAGATCCTGGCAGGCATCCCCACGGTGGTCTACGGCTACTTTGCGCTGACCTTCGTGACGCCGCTGCTCCAGCACTTCATCGGGGGGCTGCCGATCTGGAACGCGCTGAGCGCGGGGCTGGTGATGGGGCTGATGATCATCCCGATCGTCTCGTCGCTGAGCGAGGACGCGATGGTGGCGGTGCCGCGGTCGCTGCGAGAGGCGGCGTACGCGCTGGGCGCCACCCGGATCGAGGTCGCGTTGAAGGTGGTCGTGCCGGCGGCGCTGTCGGGCATCGTGGCGGCCTTCATCCTCGCCATCTCCCGCGCCATCGGGGAGACGATGCTGGTAACGATCGCGGCGGGGGCGCGGCCCCAATTGACCTTCAACCCCCTGGAGCAAATCCAGACGATGACGGGCTACCTGGTGCAGGTGAGCCAAGGCGAGGCGGCGCACGGGTCAGTCGAGTACAACACGCTCTTCGCGGTGGGCCTGCTGCTCTTCTTCATGACCCTTGCCATGAACCTTGCGGGGCACTTCGTCGTGCGCCGCTGGCAGGAGCGGTACTAATGGCGGCACATAACGCACAGTTCAACCCGAAGCTCGAGTTCCGAAAGCTGGTGGGCAGCCTGTACGTCGGGCTCTTCATCCTCTGTCTCCTGGTGGGGGTGGTGGGGCTGGCGACGCTGCTGGTGCAGGTGCTGATCGACGGGCTGCCCTCGCTGACCGCGAACTTCCTCACCACCAAGTCGACGTCGCGCTTCCCCGAGCAATCGGGCGTCCTGTCCGCGATGGCGGGAACGGCGTGGATGATGCTCTTGACGGCGCTGTTCACCGTCCCCGTCGGCGTGGGCGCCGCCGTGTACCTAGAGGAGTACGCGCCGAAGAACAAGCTGACGAACTTCATCGAAATCAACATCTCCAACCTGGCCGGTGTGCCATCGATCGTGTACGGCCTGCTTGGCCTGGCGGTCTTCGTCCAGTACCTGGCGCTGGACCGCAGCATCCTTGCCGCTGGCTTGACGCTCTCCCTGCTGGTGCTGCCCGTCGTCATCCTGGCAACACGGGAGGCCATCCGCGCGGTGCCTGCGTCACACCGGGAGGCCGCGTACGCCCTCGGAGCGACGCAGTGGGAGGTGACGCGGAGCGTCGTGCTGCCGTCGGCTGTGCCGGGCATCGCGACGGGGACGATTCTGGCGCTCTCGCGGGCTATCGGCGAGGCGGCGCCCATCGTGGTCATCGCGGCGGTGGTCTTCATCACCTTCGTGCCGGCGACGCCGTTTGACCGGTTCACGGTTCTGCCCGTGCAGATCTACAACTGGGTCAACCGGCCGCAACCGGAGTTTCAGTCGCTGGCGGCGGCGGGCATCATCGTATTGCTCGTCATGCTCCTCTCGATGAACGCGACGGCGGTGTACATCCGCAACCGGTTCCAGAAGCGGTCCGAGGAGTAGCCCAAAGGACCATCGACAACCAACACCCCTCCCGCAGCAGGCCCTGCCCCCCAGGGCCTGTTTGCGTTGGGGTGGGCTTCCTTGACGCCCCATAGGGGCAACCCGATACTGAGATTGCGAGCCCCCCTTTCAGACCGAACGCATCCCACGCAAGGAGGGACCCATGACAACGGCTGCGCCCACGAACAGGGTCATCGGCACGCGAACGACGAAGGTGGACGGCGTCGAAAAGGTGACGGGGCGCGCGCAGTACGGGGCGGACGTGCAGCTGCCGGGGCTGCTGGTGGGGCGCATCCTGCCGAGCCCCCATGCGCACGCGCGCATCGTCAGCATCGACACGTCGGCGGCGGAGGCGCTGCCGGGGGTCATGGCGGTGGTGACAGGGGCGGACTTCCCGCTGCCGGCGCCGGGGACGGTGACGCCGTGGGGGACGGCGACGGAGCGCAGCTACTTCGTGGCGCAAGAGGTAATCGCGCGGGACAAGGCGCTGTACCACGGGCACACAGTCGCGGCGGTGGCGGCGCGGACGGCGGAGGCGGCGGAGCGGGCGCTGGAGCTGATCACCGTGGAGTACGAAACGCTGCCGCCGGTGTTCGACGCGGCGGAGGCGATGCGGCGCGACGCGACGGTCCTGCTGAACGACCTCTTCACGAAGTCGCCGGAGGGGGTTGCGACGGAGCCGAGCAACGTCGCGGAGCAGGCGGTGTACGAGCGCGGCGACATAACGGAGGGGTTCGCACAGGCGGACGTCGTCGTGGAGCGCGAGTACAGGACGCAGGTGGTACACCAAGGCTACATCGAGCCGAACGTGGACTCGGCGTACGTGGACCCGCAGGGCAACGTGACGGTGTGGGCGAACACGCAGGGGATCTTCGGGCAGCGGCGGGACATCGCGATGATCGCGGGGGTGCAGCCGAGCCGGATCAAGGTGATACCGACGGAGGTGGGCGGCGGGTTCGGCGGCAAGACGAACGTGCGGTGCAGCGCGCTTGCGGTGGCGCTGTCGCGGAAGGCGGGGCAGCCGGTGCGGGTGGCGCTGAGCCGCGAGGAGGTGCTGCGCACGGCGGGGCCGGGCAACGCCATCATCTGCAGGGTCAAGCTGGGAGCGAAGGCGGACGGGACGCTGACGGCGATCGAGGGGAGCTTTGTGTACGACGCGGGGGCGTTTCCGGGCGCGCCGATGCGGCTGTCCATCCGGCGGGTGTTCTCGCACTACCGCTGCGACAACTTCCGGGTCGAGGGGTTTGACGTGGTGACGAACCACCCGCACGTTCACGCGTACCGCGCACCGGGGGGGACGCCGGTCGCCTTCGCGCTAGAGTCGACGATGGACGAGCTGGCGAGGGCGCTCGGCATGGACGCCGTGGAGGTGCGGCGCATCAACGTCTCGCGAGCGGGCGACCCCATGCCGGACAACGTCCCGCTCTCCTCCGTGAGCTTCGACCGGGTGCTGGACTCGATCGAGGCGCACCCGTGCTGGACGACGCCGCTGGAGGGGGCGAACCGGGGGCGCGGGCTGGCGCTGGGGATGTGGACGGTGCCGGGAGGGACGGCGAGCTCGCACATCACGCTGGCGAGCGACGGCACCGTCGCGCTGGCGCTGGGCACGGTGGACCTTTCGTCGACGCGGACGAGCCTGGCGATGGTGGCGGCGGAGCTGCTGGGCATCGACATGGGCGACGTGCGGGTGGTGATGGGGGACACGGACGTCGTGGGGTACTCGGACTCGAGCTCGGGGGACATGGTGACGTACGTGGCGAGCCGGGCGGTGCGGGAGGCGAGCCTGGACCTGCTGGGGAAGATGAAGGCGACGGCAGCGGCGCACTTCGGGGTCGACGCGGCGGACGTGGACTACGGGAACAAGCTCTTCCACGTGCGTGGCGCGGGGGAGATGTCCATCGGCTGGGCGGACCTGGCGCAGAAGTCGCCGAGCGGGAGCGGCGGGGCGCTGGTGGGGTACGGGACGGTGAACACACCCTCGATGAACCTGGGAGTGCTGGCGCCGAACGCTGCCGCGCACGTGGTGGACGTCGAGGTGGACCCGGACACGGGGAAGGTGGAGCTGCTGCGGTACACGGCGTTCCAGGACGTGGGCCTGAGCGTCAACCCGGGGCAGGTCGAAGGGCAGGTGCAGGGGGGCGTCGCGCAGGGGATCGGGTGGGCGCTGCACGAGGAGTACGACTTCGACGACCGCGGGGCGCTGCGCAACGCGACGCTGCTGGACTACCGGCTACCGACGTCGCTGGACGTGCCGCCGATCGAGACGGTGGTGCTGGAGGAGCCGTCGCCGGAGCACCCGCTGGGGATCCGGGCTGCGGGGCAGGTGCCGATCGTGCCGCCGGTGGCAGCGATCGCGAACGCGATACGCGACGCGACGGGGGCGCGCATCCGGACGCTGCCGATGAAGCCAGAGACGGTGTGGCGAGCGCTGGGGG
>CAZCPU010000045.1:0-4374 GCA_964499855.1 uncultured Dehalococcoidia bacterium
ATGAGGCCGGGGAAGTAGAAGAAGGCGATGGCGGCCACGGACAGCATGAAGATGCCGAGGAACTGCCGCCGCCGCGTGTTGCCCTCGGCCTGCTTCCACGCGTGGGCCAGCGGCCGGATCATCAGGACGAGCCACAGGAGCAGGCCCACGAAGAGCAGCGTCTGCCAGAGCCGCCCCAGGTCGAGGTACTCGTAGCCCTGGTGGCCGAACCAGAAGTTGACGTTCTCGCTCAGCACCTGGTGGATGGCGAGGGCCTGCCCGAACATCGAGCCGCCGACCACGACGACCAGCGCGACGAGCAGCACGTTGACGCCCAGCCGCTGGAAACGGGGCTCGTGGCCGGCGACCAGCGGCGCGAGGCACAGCCCCGTCGCGAGCCAGGACGTCGCGATCCAGAGCATGCCCATCTGGACGTGCCACGTCCGGGCCAGCGAGTAGGGCACGATGTCGGAGAGCGGGAAGCCGTAGAAGCCGGTGCCCTCGACGCCGTAGTGGGCGATGACGATGCCCGCGACGATCTGCCCCACGGCCAGCGCGCCCACCACCCAGAAGTACTTGTGCGTCGCGCTCATGGACGGCGTCGGCACGGTGTCGATGAGGGGGTCGGCGGCGGGCCTGCGCTCCTGGCTGCGCCAGACGTCGCGGCTGGCGGCGAAGAACCACGCCAGCCCGCCGATGCCGCCCAGCAGCAGCACGAAGCTGATGACGGACGTGACGACCATCACCGGCGTCGCGTGGTTGCCGACGAGGTCGTCGGGCGGCCAGTTGTGCGTGTAGGTGATGTCGCGGCCGGGGCGCTCGGTCACCGTCGCCCAGGAGGCCCAGAAGATGAAGGCGGTGAAGGCCTCCCGGCGCTCGGTGTCCGGGATGGTGTTGGCGGGCATGGCGTAGTGCTCGCGCAGCTCGTGCAGCTCGGGGTCGTCGCCGAAGAGGCCCATGTAGTGCGACTGGACGGCCTCGATGGCGCGGGCGCGGTCGGCGGAGATGGTGATGACGCCTGAGTCCTCGTCGATGGTGTTGGTGCGCAGCTCCTCCTGCAGCCTCGCCTGGAGCGCGGCCGACTCCTCGGGGCCAAGGTCATCGAAGGCGCTGCCGTGCCGGCTGCGCGACCACGTCTCGGCGAGCCAGACGGCCTCGCGGTGCAGCCAATCGGCGGTCCAATCGGGCGCCTGGTACGCGCCGTGGCCCCACACGGAGCCGAGCTCCTGCCCGCCGACGGAGCGCCAGACGTCCATGCCCCGGTGGATGGTGTCGCGGTCGAAGACGAGCTGGCCGCCGGTGGTCTGGATGGCCTCGGGGACGGGCGGGGACATCTGGTAGATCTCGCCGCCGAAGTAGAGCAGGGCGGCGAAGGAGACGCCGACGGTCACGATGAGCACGAGCCACAGCGCGCGCAGGCCCCGTCGGGTGCGCGGCGCGCGGATGAACTGCGGGGCCGAGGGTCGTTGCGGAAAGGCGGCGGTGTTTTCCATCCAGAGCTCCCAGGCAGAGGTTCCGGCAATGACGCAATTTGATTACAGAGTACGAATGCACGGGCCTGGATTCAATACCCGGCACATTAACGCGAGCGCCGGATTTTTGGGCGCAGCAGGACAAGCCCGTTGGCGTTTTGCTCGCCCATTCGGCATCTGCTAGGGTTGTCTTGCAGCGCCCTCCGCGGCGCACCGCGAAACACGATAATGGAGCGTTACATGACCAGCCTTGCCAGCATCGAGGGAATCAGCCTGCACAACGTCGTCGTATCGCCGGTCAGCCATGACGGCCGGGACGGCCTGCTGGTCACCGAGCCTCCTGGGGCCGGCGACCACGGGGAGAAGAAGCTCGCCGTGGTGCCAGGGACGGCGTTCCGCGACGGGACCATCGAGGTGGACGTGGCGGGCCGGCCGGCGGCGGGCGCGCAGGAGGCGGCGCGCGGCTTCGTCGGCGTCGCCTTCCGCGTCGGGCCGGACGCGGAGGCGTTCGAGTGCTTCTACATCCGGCCCACCAACGGCCGCGCCGACGACCAGTTGCGGCGGAACCACTCGACGCAGTACTTCTCGTTCCCCGGCCACCCGTGGCACAAGCTGCGCGAGGAGGCGCCGGGGCTGTACGAGTCCTACGCGGACATGGTCCCCGGCGCGTGGACGCGGCTGCGCATCACCGTCGAGGGGGAGCGGGCGCGGCTGTACGTGGGCGGAGCGGAGCAGCCGGCGCTCATCGTCAACGACCTGAAGCTCGGCGAGCGCGAGGGCGCCATCGGCCTCTGGATCGGCCCGGGCACGGAGGGCTTCTTCGCGGACCTGCGCGTGACGGGGTAGGGGGCCCTACACGTTTGGCAGCAGGGCAGAGTCGCGCGTGTGGCGCTGCCAGAGGCGGATGCGCGCGGCGAGGTCGCGGATGCGGTCGCGCTGGCCGGGGTCGTCGAACAGGTTGACCAGCTCGTGCGGGTCGTTCTCCAGGTCGAAGAGCTCGCACTGGTCGCTGGCGCACAGGTTCAGCTTCCAGCGACCCGACACGACTGAGCGCCACATCGAGTGGTTCATCCGGTCCACCTCCCGGGAGCCCATCGCCCGGTCGAGGCGCCCCGGGTGGACGCCGTTCCACTCCATGAACACGTCCTCGGGGAGCGTCTCTGTCCCCTCGAGGACGCCCCTCCTGCTGCGGCCGTGGAGGCCCTCGGGCACCGGCTCTCCGAGCAGGTCCAGGACCGTCGGCACCGCGTCGATGTGCGACCAGTTGCCGTCGATGTGCTTTTGGCCGCGCGAGAGGCCGGGGACGTGGATGAGCAGCGGCACCTTCGCCGACTCCTCGTAGAACGAGCGCTTCTCCAGCATGCCGTGGTCGCCGAGCTGGTCGCCGTGGTCGCTGGTGAATACGACGATGGTGTTGTCCGCGACCCCCGCGCGCTCGATTGAGTCGAGGATTTTGCCGACCATCATGTCCACCAGCATCACGCTGCCGAAGTAGTGCGCCCGAAGCGCCCGCCAGCCAGCCTCCGTCGTCACGTCCTCGCGCACGGCCGCCCAGGTGGTCATGTAGCGGTCCCCGCTCGGGTCGCCGCCGCCCAGGTACTGGAGGAAGTAGTCGGCCTTGGCGCGGCTCAGCAGTGAGGCGCCGTCGGGCCGCTTCAGGAACGACGGGCCGACGGGGAGGCTCGCCGGGTCGTACAGGTCATTGAACGGCCCCACGTAGGGCGAGTGCGGCTCCGGACAGCTCACGTAGGCGATGAAGGGCCGGTCGCGGTTGGCCTCGATGAACGCGGCCGCGCGGTCGCCGAGCCAGGGCGCGAGATGGTACTCGGCCGGGTGATCGACGTGGCTGTTGAGGCCGAAGGTGCGCAGCTCGCCCACGCGCGTGTCGGGCTCGAAGCCGCTGTCGACGAGGTGCTGGTGGTAGTCGCTGAGGCGGGGCGGGGTGTCTGGGCTCCACACGCCGCCGGAGTCCTCGGAGCTGACCCAGTGGGTGAAGCCGTGCTGCGCCTCCGAACCCCTGCCGAGGTGCCACTTGCCGAAGTAGCCGCACAGATAGTCCGACGAGACCATCTCCGCCACAGCGGGGACGTCCTCGGGCAGCGGGATGCCGTTGAGCACGGGCCCGGCGGTGTGGGGGTAGAGGCCCGTCATGATGGAGGCCCTCGACGGCGTGCAGACCGTCTGGGTGACGTACGGATTCCTGAACACGAAGCCGCGCTCGGCGAGGGCGTTCAGGTTGGGCGCCCTGATCCACTCGTTGCCGTTGCACGCGAGGGTGTCATAGCGCTGCTGGTCGCTGAAGATGAAGACGAGGTTGGGGCGGTCGGCCATCGGGCGCCTCCTCGGGTCTGGACGGCGCCAGTATAGCGGAGCGGCGAGGCCGCGTCAGGCGCGAGGATGCGGCGGAGGCGGGAGGCCCGCAGAGCCGGCGGCCTGACATTTAATTGTCATTCAGGCAATATTCATTGACACAAGCACGCACCATGCGGTGATTTGGGCGCAAATGACAATGAATTTTGGGGGATGGCATGCTGTGCTCCAAAGCGATGCTGACCTGGCAGACTGTGATGAGCGCTAAACGGTAATGCTGCGATGGCTGGAGAGTGGTCCGTATTGGATCATCTACTATCTGGTGTACCTCGTCGCCCTGCTGTGGCAGGGGGCGGTGGTCTACCCAACCGTCGCGCGAGAGGAATGGGCCATCGTCCTGACGGTCGCCGCCGGAATTGCGCTGACTGCTACAATCGTTATTGAACTGGGGGTGAGGGCCATGCTGCTGATACCAAAGGCCATCCACGACATCCTGGAGCGGGGTCGCGCGGAGGGTCGCGTAGAGGGGCGCACCGAGGGTCGCGAGGAAGGCCGTGCGGAGGAGAGGCGCGAAATCCTTGAGCTGCTCGTCAAGGACAACCGCATATCCGAA
>CAZCPU010000045.1:4474-8846 GCA_964499855.1 uncultured Dehalococcoidia bacterium
GGAGGAGAGGCGCGAAATCCTTGAGCTGCTCGTCAAGGACAACCGCATATCCGAAGAGGACCGCAGGGAGATTGAGTCCAAGCGCAAGTGAGGCTAGTCGTTCCTAGCCTCCCACGCCGTTCCGAAGCCAGGAGCGCCGCCGACGACCATGTCACGGGCGGCGCTCAACGTTTCGAAGTCTCAGCGGCCCCCTACGCCTCCGCGCTCTTGCCGTTCGCCATGAGGGCGGCGCGGGCCGCGGCCAGCCTCGCGACGGGCACGCGGTAGGGCGAGCAGCTCACGTAGTCGAGCGGGAGGGTGTGGAAGAACTCGATGCTCTTCGGGTCGCCGCCGTGCTCGCCGCAGATGCCGAGGGAGATGCCGGGGCGGGCCTGCCGGCCGAGGTTGCACGCCAGGCTGATGAGCTGCCCGACGCCGTCCCGGTCCACGACCTGGAATGGGTTCTCCTCGATGATGCCCGATTCCTCGTAGCGCTTGAGGAATTTGACCTCCACGTCGTCGCGGCTGAAGCCGAAGGTGTTCTGCGTCAGGTCGTTGGTGCCGAAGCTGAAGAAGTCGGCGGACAGGGCGATCTGGCCCGCGGTCAGCGCCGCGCGGGGGATCTCGATCATCGTGCCGATCTCGTACGACTGGGTGTTGCCGGTCGATTCCTGGAACTCGCGGATGGTCGCCTCCAACGTCTCGCGCAGCTGCGTGAACTCGTTGGTGTGCGACACCAGCGGGACCATGATCTCGGGCGCGACGGGGATGCCCTCCGCCTCCACCTGCGCCGCCGCCCTGACGATGGCGCGCACCTGCATGGTGTAGATCTCCGGGAAGATGAGGCCCAGGCGGCAGCCGCGCATGCCGATCATGGGGTTGGACTCGCGCATCTCATCGACGGCGAAGAGGAGGTTCTGCTTCTGCTCGAGCTCGTCCGGGTTCTCGCCGTTGACGCGGAGCTCGATGACCTCGGCGAAGAGCTCGTCGCGGGGCGGGAGGAACTCGTGCATGGGCGGGTCCAGGAGGCGGATGACGACGGGCTTGCCCTTCATTGCCCGCAGGATGCCAACAAAGTCCGAGATCTGGAACTCCTCAAGCTCGGCGAGTGCGGTGCGGTAGCGCTCCCACGCGACCTCACCCTCCTGGATGATGATGGCGGCGTGCGCGGCCAGCATGCACTCGCGCACGATGGCGAGGCGGTCCGTCTCGAAGAACATGTGCTCCGTGCGGCAGAGGCCGATGCCCTCGGCGCCGTAGTTCATGGCGACTTCCGCGTCGCGGGGGTAGTCGGCGTTGGCCCACACGCCGAGGCGGCGCGTCTGGTCGGCCCACTCGAGGAGCGTCACGAGGTCCTCGTCGTCCTTCACGGAGGGCGCGATGGTGGCGATGCGCCCGACGAAGACCTCGCCCGTCGCCCCGTCGACGCTGATCTCCTCGCCCTCGCGGACGACGATGTCGCCGCAGACGAACACGCCCTCCTCGGGGCGCACCTCGAGCTGCTCGGCGCCGGCGACGCAGGGCTTGCCGAGGCCGCGGGCGACGACGGCGGCGTGGCTGGTGGCGCCGCCGCGGGACGTGAGCACGCCGGCGGCCGCGATGAGGCCGTGGACGTCGTCGGGGCTGGTCTCCGGGCGCACCAGCACGACGCTGACGCCGCGCTTGCCCTGCTCGGAGGCCTCGTCGGCGGTGAAGACCACGCGGCCCGTGGCGCCGCCGGGGGACGCGCCGATGCCGACGGTGATGAGCTGCCCGCCCTCGTTGGCGTCGTCCTTGGCCTGCGGGTCCAGGCGGGGAAGCAACAGCTGGTAGATCTGGTCCGGCTCCACGCGCATCAGGGCCTCGTCCTTGTCTATGAGGCCCTCCTCAAACATGTCGACGGCCATCTTGACGGCGGCCTTGGCGCTGCGCTTGGCGGAGCGGGTCTGCAGCAGGTAGAGCTTGCCCTGCTCCACGGTGAACTCCACGTCCTGGGCGTCCCGGTAGTGAAGCTCAAGCTGCTGGGCCATGGTGTCGAGCTGGTGGTAGACGCCCGGCATCTGGTGCTCCAGCTGGGAGATCTTCTGGGGCGTCGCGATGCCGGCCACCACGTCCTCGCCCTGGGCGTTGACCAGGTACTCGCCGTACAGGACGCGCTCGCCGGTCGAGGGGTCGCGGGTGAAGAGCACGCCGGTGCCGCTGGTCTCGTCCATGTTCCCGAAGACCATGGCGACGACGCAGACGGCGGTGTAGAGGTCGTGGGGGATCCGGTTGTAGTTGCGGTAGTCGATGGCGCGGCGCGTCTCCCAGCTGTCGAAGACGGCGAGGATGGCGCGCTCGAGCTGGTACTTGGGGGTGTCCGGGAACGCCTCGCCGGTCACCCGGAGCACGACGGCCTTGAACTCGTCGATCACCTGCTGCAGCGCGGAGGCGTCGAGGTCGGAGGCGAGCTTGACGCCGGCCTGCTGCGTCCGCCACTCCAGGACGGCGTCGAAGTGGGTGGCCTCGATGCCGAGGACGACGTTGCCGTACATCTGGATGAAGCGGCGGTAGAGGTCGAGGGCGAAGCGCCGGTTGCCCGTGCGGCGCGCGATGCCGTCGGCGACGGCCTGGTTGAGGCCCAGGTTGAGGACGGTGTCCATCATGCCCGGCATGGAGACGGGGGCGCCGGAGCGCACGGAGACGAGCAGCGGGTCGGCGGGGGCGCCGAAGAAGCGGCCCGTCGACCGCTCCAGCGCCACGAGGGCCTCCAGCGCCTGCGCCCACATCTCGGGGGGCATCGTCCTGCCCGAGTCGTAGTAGGAGCGGCACGCCTCGGTCGTGATGATGAATCCGGGGGGCACCGGCAGCGAAGCGTTGGTCATGTCGGCCAAGCCGGCGCCCTTGCCGCCGAGCAGGTCACGGCGGTTGCCGTCGGCCTGCTCGAACGCGTACACCCACTGGGTCTGTTTCACCGTTTCCCGAAGTGTCATTGCCGCCACCCTGTCCTGGATTTCTCCATTATGAAGCCCATTGACCTTTGTGTGTTACGAAAACGTTACATCCACGCCGGTTTTTGGGTGTCCAATGGGCCCAATAGCCGAAATTCTGGCCTCTGCATCACTGGACAAGGCAGTATAGCACGGCATTGCGGGCCCCTGTCCAGCGCGGGAAATACGAATTTCGACGCAAAGTAGGGCATGTGTGATGACCAGCGGGACGGGCCGCCTGCTAGAATACCGGCATTCACGCGACGCGCTGGGCGCCGCGCACGAAGGCAGGCCAAGCCGCCATGCACCTGACCCACCTCGCGCTCAAGAACTTCCGCAACTACGTCTCGACCGAGCTGACCCTCGGGCCGGGGCTGACGGTGTTCCGCGGCGCCAACGCGCAGGGCAAGAGCAACCTGCTGGAGGCCGTCGCCATGCTGGCGCTGACCAAGTCGACGCGGGCGGAGCAGGAGCGCGACGTCGTCCGGCTGGCCTCGCTCGAGGACACGCCGTACACGCGCGTCTCGGGGACCGCCGAGCGCCGGGGCGGGGGTCCCGTGGAGGTGCAGATCGACATGGCGATGGCCCCCGGCGAACGGGGCGGTCTCGTCTTCCAGAAGCGCCTGCGGGTCGACGGCGTGCCGAAGCCGGCCGGGCAGGCGGTGGGCGCCATCGCCGCCGTGCTCTTCTCGGCCGACGACCTCACCATCGTCACGGGCTCGCCGTCCGTCCGGCGCCGCTACCTGGACGTGCTGCTCTCGCAGGCCGACCGGGGGTACCTGCGCGCCCTCCAGCAGTACCAGCGCATCATCACGCAGCGCAACCAGCTCCTCCGCCGCATCCGGGAGGGTCTCGCGCGCGCCCCGGAGCTCGACTACTGGGACGGCGAGCTCTGCCGGCTCGGCGCGCAGGTCACGACGTCGCGGCGGAGCGCCGTCGCCGCCCTCGCGCCGGAGGCCGCGAGCGCCTACGCGGCCATGGCGCCGGACGACGGCCCCTTCGAGGCCGCGTACGCGCCGTCCATCGACCACGACGGCACAGCGGAGGAGGCCGCCGCCCACGCGATGGGCCTGCTGGCCGAGCGGCGGGGCCGGGAGGTGCAGATGGCGCAGTCGCTCGTGGGGCCGCACCGCGACGACCTGCTGCTGACCGTCGGCGGGCTCGACGTGGGACAGTTCGGCTCGCGGGGGCAGGTGCGGACGGCGACGCTGTCGCTGCGGCTGGCGGAAGCCGGCCACCTGCGCGCCGTGCTGGGCGAGGAGCCCGTGCTGCTGCTGGACGACGTGCTCTCTGAGCTGGACGGGGAGCGGCGACGTCACGTCCTGGAGGCGGCCTGCCGCGCCGAGCAGTCGCTGGTGACGGTGGTCGAGGGCGAGGAACCGCCCGGCCTGCACGAGGCCGTCGCGACGTACGTGGTCGAGGCGGGGACGCTGCGGCGCGAGGGG
>CAZCPU010000045.1:8946-14187 GCA_964499855.1 uncultured Dehalococcoidia bacterium
GCACGAGGCCGTCGCGACGTACGTGGTCGAGGCGGGGACGCTGCGGCGCGAGGGGTAACCCCCTATCCCACGTCCTCCAGCGTCTCGCCCTTTCCGAGGGTGGTGGACGCGGCGCGGACGTTGTAGGCGTGGCCCATGTGCGCGGCCGCCGGCTCGGTGCCCTCCCGCAGGTCGATGGCGGCCTTCATCAGCATCTTGCGCGCCGCCATCACGGCCACGTCGTTCTCGTCCAGCTGCTCCTTCGAGCGGTCGACGATGGCGCCCATGCTCTCCTCGAGCACCAGCGCCAGCTCGAACTCGTTGGAGATGGAGGCGAGCGGGTTGGCGCCGGAGGTCTTGCGCTCGATGAGGTAGTCGTTCTCCTTGTTGCGGGCGCGCTTGTAGGTGCCCTCCTCCAGCGTCGGGTGGAAGCCGTGGCCGGCGCGGCGCACGGACACCTCGTCGTCCGTGAGCGGGCGGTCCGGGTGGTAGGTGATGGCGAAGACCATCGTGTTGCGGTCGTCGACGGGCACCCAGGCCAGGCAGCCCAGCAGGCCGTCGCCCTCTGGCTTCGGCGTCGTGTAGAAGGGCATGAGCCACTGGTTCAGCTGCCACGCGCTCTCGTCCTTGCCCTGCTCCGTCGAGGCGCCGACCAGCAGCCCGTAGTCGGTCGTCTTGATGGCGACGGTCTGCACCGGCCGCTCCGCCGGCGTCGGCTCGTCCTGCAGCCCCTGCACCAGGTGGTCCGCAGTCGACTCCACCGACGGCGGGTCGCCGAAGAGCATGTCGAACAGCAGGGAGATGCGGGAGCTGTCGATGCCGCCCTCGAGCCCCTGCAGGTAGTTGCACTCCTGCACGTACTTGGTGATGAAGCGATGGCCGGCGGGCAGGCCGCCCCACTCGAACTCGGGCATCTCGGCGGACTCCTCCGCGGGGCCCATGTACACCCAGATGACGCCGCCCCATTCCTGCGGGCGGTAGGCGACGGCCCTGATGTCCTTCATCATCTGCGTCGCTTCTTCCTCGGGTTCCAGCGGCATGTCCACGATGTTCCCGTCGACGTCGAACTTCCAGCCGCAACGGGGGCAGCGAAGCCCGTTGTCCTCGTTGAAGCCGTAGGAGAGGTCGACGCCGCGGTGGGGGCAGGCCGCCTCCAGGATGCCGAGGCGGCCGGAAGTGTCGCGGAACCCGACGATGTGCTCGCCGAGGAGCCGGGTGCGGGCCGGGGTGCCGTCGGGCTCGGCCAGCTCGCGGGCGAGGAATGCGGGGATCCAGAATCGGCGGAAGAGCTCACCCATGGGGGTCTCCTGCCCGACTTCCGTGACCAGCTTGTTCTCTTCAGGCGTCAGCATGATGGTGCCTCCCAAATGAACGAACCGCGCAAGGAGCGGCCGCCCCACTATAGCACAGGTGGATAGGCGTCGGTTTGGGGCCGCGCTGCTACCGGTGAGAGCAAGAACGCCGCGAATGGATCCCGGGCCGCCCTATGGCGAAGCGCCGTAGTACCTGCGGATAATGACCTCCTCCGCGATGGCCGCGTCCGCCTCAGGGACGCCTTCCACAAACGCCGCCATCATGTGACACAGAGTCCGCTTGTCGGGAAGGCAATCCTCTCGAGTGGCGATCTCTTCCACAAGGGCTAAGTCCAGCAATTGCGTGTACAGTCTGGCAAAGCCTCGACGGAAGGAATCTTCTCCCAGGCTGCGGTACAGGTCCAGGAACATCGACTCTCCCAATGAGTAGTTGCATTGTCCAGGGTACTCTGTGCCGGGAGGCCGGTCAGTGGCCGCGGCAACCTGTTCAGCCAGGTTGTTGACCCATGCACAGGACTCCACCGGTTCCGGGAGTGGGGTACCGTTCATCTCCCTTTCTGAAATGGCTTCCAGGAAATTCGCGCCACCCTCTTTTATCCATTGCCGTGACCGGTTCCAATACGAGTGGCCCACTTCGTGACTGATAGTCATTCCGGAAAGCTGATTGTTGATGCCAAGGTAGATCAAGCCGCGTGTGGCCCCCCCCTCGCCTGAACCCCCCTTCGATAGTGATCATGGCGAAGGGATTGGGGAAAGCCACGCCCATGAACGCTTCCTGTGTGCGAACAGCGTGTTCCAGCAGGTCCATAGTCTCGGCCACTGTCTCGTCCGTTGACGGTCCCAGTTGGCCGAAGACTGACAATATGACCTCTCCTGCCAGGGGGAGTGTGATTGGACGTTCCTGCCAGGCTAACTGTGAAGGGTCCGGGAGACTGCGGGTTTGCCCACTCAACACGGCCAGGGCGAGGGCCCTGTTAGCATTTTCATCCGTTATGGTGCCCTGTATCCAGGGATGCACAAGGAAATCGTCCTGCAGGGGTTCGAAATTCAACGTAAGCGCCCTTACAAGGTGGTAGTCCAGCAGATCAATGGTGTCCAGCACCGGCATTTCCAGGAGTTGCAGCTCAAATTCGTGGTTGGGACTCACCAGCATCAACCCGAGGTGGTGGGTAATGTCGTCGAATAGCTCGAGTTCCCGTGGAGTCAGGCCGTCCTGCATCCACGGTTTGGAGACCATGGCGTCAAGAACAGGAGCGGAACTGGCGTCCACGTCCCGGAGAAACGGGTGCGCGTGGAGCGCCACTCGCTGGAATGACATGGCAGCCGCCTGTTCAGACGGGGCAACTCCGTCTTGAATCCAAGGCAGCGATTCCACTTTCTTGCCGAGGACAGGGTTTCGCAACTTGATATCCAGGAGCGCCACCGTACCCAAGTTATCCCTGGTAATGCCTCCACGCAATTGGGGGCTCGACAAGAAATCTCCCAAGGACACCTCTAGCCAATTCTCTGGATCGCTGGAGCCCGGAGGGAGGAGGAAGATGTCTTTCAATATGTCCAGGACGTCCGCAGCAGGGTCGTCACGCTCTGCAAGTGTCTCCAGGAACGGCATGGCCACAAGTTGCGCGGAAACGGCGCTGTCGTAAGAGGCTATGGCGGCAATGTCCTCAAGGGCCTCGTACTTCACCGTTGAATAGCTGTCCCGCAACCACGGCTTGTCCATGAGCGCCCGGAACGTATCGGGGGAGGTCTTGGCAAGGTTGGCTAACCGCGCAATGGAGAATTCCGGAAAGTGGTTCCTATTGATTTTATAGCTGTGAGGCAAATCGCTTTCTTTCGTGTGTGTAAGCGTGCCCGGGACCCAGGGGATTCCCCGAATTGCAGCGGCGGCCGCCGCATCCTCCTGTTCAAGGGCCAGCAAGACGACGAGCGCCCTCTGTCCCCTCGTGACCTCGTCGCTGAGCTCCGGACTCGAGAGCACGCGGCGCACGCCATCCAGGTCGCTCCGCGCCAGCCTTTCCAGGCTCTTCAAGGCGAGAGCGGAAAGGTCATGAAGTTCGTCTCCAAAGTTCGTTACTGTCCTCAGAAAAGGCAGCTCCAGGGTTTGAATGGCTACAGCCTCGTCACACGCCGCTATGGATGCGTAGACCTCTATGAAGTCTATGTCGATATGATAATAGGGCTCACCATCGACAAAATTGGATTTACCGAATGGCACAGTCCTGTACTTGTGCACGAAGCCATCGAACGCTGCAGGAGAACTCAAGGCAAGGTTGCGCAGCATGCGCTTGAGATCTCCGTCGTATTGGACGTTGGGCATCGAATTGATGGCTTCATCCTGTTCCGGTGTGAGCTGTTGCGCCTGTTCCCGGGTGCAAGGACGGATGACCTTCGGTGTTGGCGTGGGTACTGGGGTGGGCGTCGGCGTGGGCGCCAGTGTCGCCGTCGGCACGGGCGAAGGCGTAGGCTCGGGCGAAGGAGAAGGCTCGGGTGAAGGCGTGGGCGGCGGCGGCGCGGGTTCCGCTGTGGCCACGGGTACGGGTGTCGGCGCGGCAGGGGGCGCCAGCGGTCCTGTCGGCGAAGCAGGTTGGGTGGGAACGACCACCGGCGGAGAGGTTACAGCGACTTGCTCCGGCGGGAGCGGCGATGGTTCATTGACACACGCAAGAATCACCGAGAGGGCAAGGATAAGCGCTACGGCAAAAGCGCGCCGGGCCAAAGGGCCACCATGCTTGTTCTTCACAGATCTACTCTCCAACCAGAGTTGGACATTCGTTGAGCGCTCCAAGAGCGCTATTCGACATCGGAGATGGCCTCGCCGTCGGCCCTTACACCTCGTGTACCCGGCCATCAATGCCCCAGTAACATTTTCAACCTAGCACGAATAGGTCAAATAGGCAAACACGGCAAAGGCGGCAAATAGAGACGCCCGAAAAGCAGCGGCATCGTAAATGTGCTCCGCAAACAGAGCTCCCCCTAGCCCACCGCCGCTTCCTCCTTCACGTAGCCGCCGATGCCCTGGTACGGGCCCCATCCCACAAGGGCCGTGTAGATGAGGGTGAAGATGACGAGGGCGGCAGAGATGGGCTGCAGGGGATCGATGATCTCGTGGTGGTCCTCGACAGTGACGGTGGACCCCAGCCCCGCCAGCGACGTCACCACGACGATCACGGGCAAGACGCTGTGGGCCGTCATGCCGGAGAACCGGGCGGACATGCCCGCCGCGAATGCCGCGAACCCCAGCAGCCCCACCGATGGCGAAATCACCCGCAGTCCCGCCTTCACTGCCTGGACCGTCAGCGCCGTCTGGTCCAGCGTCGCCTGCTCCGCCCCGCCCGTGCCCCGGCCGATGCCGTGCTCGCTGACGTGGACGATGACGTGGTCCATCCCTCGGCCGGCCAGCAGGAACACGATGGAGACCACGATGGCGGCCAGGCCGAACCGCACCAGGACGCCGCTCCCGCCGTCGCCCGCGTTCCGCCAGATGACGACTATCCCGTAGACCTGCAGCAGGAGCGCCAGTGAGACCAGCATCGACGTCACGTGCGTCAGGCCGGCGTTCTCCACCATCGCCGCCGTCAGCGCGTACAGGTCAGAGGGGTCGGCCGTATCCACAAGGCCCGCCCCCGGCTGAAAGGCATAGACGACGACCAGCAGCGCAACGCTGGCCAGAAGCGCCAGACCGCCGAACCTGTTGTCCGACAGGCTCCTCGTTTTGTCCATCACGGCGCTCATAACTTTGCCTCCCCATACATACAGCCTATTTGCACTATGGTCCGCGCGGAGGAAGGCCTGCTCCTTTGCCCTCTGTTTCCTCTAAGTCGAGTGACACATTGCCGCAATCTCCCTCTGAACGGCGCCGGTCCCCGCAGCGTTTGCGGCCCCTCATGGCCGCACCCTATACTGGCAACGCCCACAGTACAGCGGAACTGCCGCAAGGAGCGCGCCATGA
>CAZCPU010000046.1:0-7140 GCA_964499855.1 uncultured Dehalococcoidia bacterium
GGGTTATGAGCCCAACGAGCTGCCGCTGCTCCACCCCGCGACAGTAACCCTCAGATGTGAGGGACATTACCACTATACATCCATTCGGTGGTCGGCGTCCAGACACGATTACTCAAGGCACGCGCTTGCACGGGCATACGCCATCCGCGTATGCTCGCGGCCATGAGTCTTCCGCCACGCACCGACAGCAACGTCGCGGCCTTCGTGTACCACGACCGGCTGACGCGCCATCTCCTCAGCGAATCCCACGTGTTCCGTCCCTACCGCCTCCGCCACACGTACGAACTGCTGGAGGCGTTGGGCGCGTTCTCACTGTCGAATGCGGCGCTGGTCGACCCGAGAATGGCGCGGGTGGAGGAGGTGCAGACGTACCATTCGGCGCCGTACGTGGAGGCGGTGGCGGCACTCAGCCGCGGCGAGGGGCTCGAGGAGGCGGCGCTCTTCAACTTCGCGGCGAGCGGCATGGGCGACAACCCCGTCTATGAGGGCATGTACGACGCCGCGCTGTGGACGACGGGCGCGTCGCTGACGGCGGCGGAGGAGCTCCTGACCGGGCGATGCTCGGTGGCGGTGAATTTCTCCGGCGGGCTGCACCATGCCATGCCGGGACACGCCTCGGGATTCTGCATCTTCGACGACCCGGTCATCGCCATCAAGCACATGGTCGCGGCGGGGGCGCACGTTGCGTACGTGGACATCGACTGCCATCACGGCGACGGCGTGCAGATCGGCTTCTTCGACACGGACCAGGTGCTCACCATCTCGCTTCACGAATCGGGGGAGTTTCTGTTCCCCGGCAGCGGGTTTGTGCAGGAGATGGGCCTCGGCGCCGGCCGTGGTTACGCGGTGAACGTGCCCTTGTTTCCGTACACGGACGACGAGACGTACCTGTGGGCGTTCCGAGAGGTTGTGCCGCCGCTGGTGCAGGCATTCAAGCCGGACGTGCTTGTTACGCAGCTTGGCATAGACACGCACGTGCTCGACCCGATCACGCACCTGCGGTTGACGGTGCAGGGCTACACGCAGGTTGTGCGGGAGCTGGCGGCGCTGTCGCCGGGGCGGTGGCTGGCGCTCGGCGGGGGCGGGTACGACATTGGCGCGGTGATGCGCGCGTGGACGCGGGCCTACGGCGTCATGCTGGGGCACGAGTGGCCGGATACGGCTCCGCGAGAGTTTGCGGCGAGCCACGGCGTAGGTCGCTTCGACGACGAGGAGCAGCCGCCGCTGCCGGCGGAGGTGGCGGCCCGGGTGCGGGGATATGCGGAGGAGAGCATTGCTCAGCTGCGCCGGGAAGTGTTCCCGTTGCAGGGGTTATCGCCTAGTGCGTGAGGCAGAAGGGCAAAGCAGAGGGGCCGCCAGTTTAGCGGCCCCTCCGTCCAACACCGCCTTACACCCGGCCGTTGGGGCTAAACCTCCCGGAACTCGCCCTCCACAGTGTCGTCGGGGTTGGCGTCGGGAGCGTCAGGGCCGTCAGCGCCCTCTGCGGGACCACCGGCCTGCTGGTAGACCGCAGAGCCGACACGCTGAAGCGTTGCGCTGAGCTCGTCAACCATGGTGCGGAGCTTGGCGGGTTCCTCCGTTGGAGCGGCCTGCTGCAGGGCGTCGGCCTGGGTGCGAACTTCGGTTTTCATATCCTCGGGGATCTGCTCACCTTGCTCGCTGAGCATCTTGTGGGCGCTGTAGGCGAGCTGGCTGGCGCTGTTGCGCAGGTCAGCCTCCTCGCGCTTGCGGGTGTCGTCCTCGGCGTTCTGCTCGGCCTCGCGCATCATGCGCTGGATCTCGTCGTCAGAGAGGCCGGAGCTCTCCTTGATGACGATTTTCTGCTCGCGGTTGGTGGCTTGGTCCTTGGCGGACACGCTGAGGATACCGTTGACGTCGATGTCAAAGGTGACCTCGATCTTGGGGATGCCGCGTGGGGCGGGCAGGATCCCGTCGAGCATGAATCGGCCGATGGAGCGGTTGTCGGCGGCCATGGGGCGCTCGCCCTGCAGCACGTGGACCTCGACGCTCCCCTGGTTGTCGGACGCGGTGGTGAAGACCTCCGACTTGGAGGTAGGAATGGTGGTATTGCGCTGGATGAGCGCATGCCGCACGCCACCTTCGGTCTCGATACCCATGGTCAACGGGGTGACGTCCAGCAGAAGGATGTCCTGGACCTCGCCCTTGAGCACGGCAGCCTGGAGCGCGGCGCCGACGGCGACGGCCTCGTCCGGATTGACGGAGCGACTGGGCTCCTTGCCGAAGATCGACTTGACGCGCTCGATAACGGCTGGCATACGGGTCATGCCGCCAACGAGGAGAATCTCGTCGATGTTGGCGGAGCTGACGCCGGCGTCCGTCATCGCCTGGCGGCAGGGCGCGTCGACCTTGTTCAGCAGCTCCTCTGTCATTTGCTCGAGCTGCGCACGGGTGACGGTGCGGACGAGGTGCTTGGGTCCGGCGGAGTCGGCGGAGATGAAGGGCAAGTTGATCTCCGTCTGCGTTACGGACGAGAGCTCGACCTTGGCCTTCTCGGCAGCCTCCTTGAGGCGCTGGAGGGCCATGCGGTCGGCGCCGAGGTCGATGCCGGTCTCCTGACGGAACTCGCGCACGAGCCAGTCGACGGTCTTCTGGTCGAAGTCGTCGCCGCCGAGGTGGGTGTTGCCGTTGGTGGAGAGCACCTCGTTGACGCCCTCGCCGATGCGGAGGATGGAGACGTCGAAGGTGCCGCCGCCGAGGTCGAAGACCGCGACGGTGGCCTCGGCGTGCTTGTCCATGCCGTAGGAGAGAGCGGCGGCCGTGGGCTCGTTGATGATGCGAAGGACCTCGAGGCCGGCGATCTTGCCGGCGTCAGTGGTGGCCTGGCGCTGGGCGTTGTTGAAGTACGCCGGAACCGTGATGACGGCCTCGGTGATCTTCTCGCCGAGCTTGGTTTCGGCGTCGAGCTTGATCTTCTGCAGCACCTGGGACGCAATCTCGGTGGGCGAGTAGGTCTTGTCGCCCATAACGACATGGGCGTCACCGTTGCCGCCTCGCTGGATCTGGTAGGGCAGGAGTTTGACGTCGTCCTGCACAACGGAGTCATCCATAGTGCGGCCGATAAGGCGCTTGGCAG
The DNA here is from genome assembly GCA_964499855.1 of uncultured Dehalococcoidia bacterium. Classification (GTDB taxonomy): domain Bacteria; phylum Chloroflexota; class Dehalococcoidia; order Lucifugimonadales; family UBA1127; genus UBA1127. Next base: position 3,095 of record CAZCPU010000046.1, read on the forward strand.
AGTAGATGGTGTGCTCCGGGTTGACGACACTCTGCCGCTTGGCTGCGAGACCGACGTAGCGCTCGCCGGTCTTTGGGTTTACGGCGACGACGGAGGGCGTCAACCGGGAGCCCTCGGCGTTCTCGAGGATGATGGGCTGCCCAGCCTCCACATAGGCTGCTACGGAGTTGGTGGTGCCCAAGTCTATTCCCAATACCTTTGGCATGTGTTAGGCCTCCCTGCGTTGATTTGGTTCGTTGTGATTCGTGGGGTCCTCGTCATTGCGTTGACTCGCCTGCACCACCACCTGCGCCGGGCGAAGGACCTTGCCGTTCATCCTGTAGCCCTGACGCGTCACTTCCAGTATCTCGCCCTCGCGGCGGCCTGGGACGTCCAACTGGCCGACCACCTCTTGCTCGAAGGGGTTGAAGGCGCCCTCCGCTTCAATGCGCTGGAGACCCTCGGCGGCGAGGATTCCCTGCAACTTGCGCTCGATGAGGCGGAATCCCTCGATCCAGCTGTCCTCCGGCTGTGAGGCACCCGCGGATGCATGGGCGAGAGCCCGTTCGACGTCGTCGAGGACGGGCAGGACGCGGAGGATGAGCTGAGACCCCGCATTAGCGACCAACTCCTGGCGCTCTTCCTCTGCGCGCTTACGGTAGTTAATGAGGTCCGCCTGGGCCCGCTGGGCGAGGGCCTTGAACTGCGCCTTCTCCCGTTCGGCCTCGTCGACGAGGGCCTGAAGCCGCTCCTCCTCGGTCGCCTCCGGCCCGGGCGGGAGGATTCCCTCGATGGGTGACTCCTCGCCGTCATGGGCGCTGAATTTGTGGTCCTGCATCTGTCCTCCTTTGGGGCAAAGTGCGGTCGCGAGCACCGCCCGCGCCGGGATCGCGTTCCGCGTAGTGGAGCATTTCCAGGACGGACTGCACATGGCCTTCGACTGCGGCTACGGCGTTGGTCTCGGCCTGTCCCTCGAGGGCGCGCTGCATGCCCTGCAAATGGGCGACCATCTGCAGGGCCATCTCGACACCGGCGAGATTCATGCCACGTTCCTCGACCAGGTACTTGATCATCCGCAAGCGGTTGAGGTCCTGGTCGGAGTAGTAGCGCACCATGCCCTCACTGCGAGAAGGGCGGACGAGCCCGAGCCGTTCGTATTTGCGGAGTGTTTGCGGGTGCATCCGCAGGATGCGGGCGGTGACGCTGATGACGTAGACACCGAGGGTCTCCTCCGGTTGAACTTCGCCTTGTCCCTCCTGGGCCGGAGTGTCAGAAGGCACGGGGAGCCGAGCCTCGCGGTTTTCCGACTCGCCACGAGGGAAGACGACCTCAGTGCTGAATTGGACACGGCGCGTGCGGTGCTCCATGCATACTCCTTGCACTCCGAATCATAATGCTTGATACGCACCGTGTCAACTGTTATCATGCATTCAGCAGCAAGCGGGGAGTCGAACCGAATCGTTACGAAATTCGGTACGAAATCATGCATCCTAACCGCCCGATGGAACGTTATACATGTACAGAGCGTTAAACATAGGCATAGAGCACTAGACGCTCTGAGAAAGGGGAGGTCAACATGATCTACTTCAAGGCCTGTCCTAAGTGCAGGGGTGACATTCAGCTACAGAACGATGGCACCGGCGATGCCCTCCACTGCTTGCAGTGCGGGTTCGAGCGCGCCGTTGCTCCTCATCTGCTTGCGAAGGCCCGAGAGATGCGTCGAGCAAAGGCAGCCTGACGTCTCGGCTGGATTGGGCCACCAGGCTCACCTGTAGGACAAATCGAGGAGGCCCCAGTCACCGGGGCCTCCTTCTCCTTGGTGATGTTAACCAGTCGTCAAGTCCGGAAACCGGAACTCTCGCAGTGAGTCCCAGTCTAAGGTCGAACTGCCGTGTGACGCCAGGGCGGTTTGGCAGGCTTGGACCTGAGCGAGAATTGCGGACGTGTCGAGGCGTGCGAAGGTTGGCGTGAACGGTTCGAGGTAGAGAGCCGCTTGAGCAAGTTGCCGACCAGCTGGCGGCGGGTTTCGTCGCTCCAGGTGCAGGAGACCCACGGCAACTTTGATCAGAGCGTAATGGAAGAGGCGGAGCGGGTAAGGGGCATCACGCCAGAGGTTTTCAAGGTACTCATGGGCATCCCAGTAACGCTCGGCACGCAGTAGTTCGAGGCTGGGGCGCAGCACGAGGGAGAGCTCATGGTGGTCGGCGTCCGGCGGGCCGTCTCGCTGGAGGCGTTCGAGCCAGAGGGCATCCTGCTCGGGGCGAGAGAGCGTCACGGTGCTACCAGCTGAAGCGCTGCTCCTTCCACGGGTCACCCTCCATGTGGTAGCCGCGCTGTTCCCAGAAGCCGGGCTTGTCGCGCTCCATAAACTCCATGCCGTTGACCCACTTGGGGCTTTTCCATGCATAACGCTTGGGGACCACGAGGCGCAACGGGCCGCCGTGTTCGGGGGCTAGCGGGGCGCCGTCGTGCCTGTAGGCAAACAGGACGTCGTCGTCCAGCAGCACGTCGAGGGCGATGTTGGTGGTGTAGCCGCCGAAGCAGTGGAACATGACGTAGCCGGCATTGGGCAGCGGCTTGATGCGATTCATGACCTCACGAATAGAGATGCCCTCCCACGTGTTGTCGAGGCGGCTCCAGGTGGTGACGCAATGGAAGTCCGCGGTGAGAATGGTGGGCGGCATTGCGGTGAACTCGTCCCACGACCACTCCAGCTTCTCCTCGACGAGACCAAAGACTTGGAAGCGCCACTTGGCCATGTCGATTCTGGGCGTACCGCCGAACGTGAGCACGGGAAACTTGTCGGTCAGGTATTGGCCGGCGGGGGTGCGAACCGTAGCATCCTGCGGCATGGCGCGATCAACCTCCGTTGCAGTGGATGCGGGCCCATAGGCGCCCGTGAGCATGTTGGTGAACCACCTGAACATGGGCATGCCTCTCTGGGGTTCTCGAATTCATCGTAGCGGCGCGGGGTAGCGGTGTCAAAACTCAGGCAAACGGGAAAGGGTCCACGGGCCTGACCTTGCTCAACGGCAGAAGGGGATGGGGCGACGCTAGACGTCGCCTGTGAGAAGGTTCATGACCAACCCTGTAGGGAGCTTGGGGAGGAAATATGTGGTCTTGGGCGGGAGGCGCTGGCCCTGGCTGACGAGGGACTCGAATACGTCCAAGTTCAGCGGGGGGACAAGGAAGGCGGCCTGGCAATCTCCGCGCTCCACCCGGGCAAGCAGGACGTCGAGCTCCGGGATGAAGTCGACCTGGGCTTGGTCTCCGCTACTGCCGCCGAGGACTGGATCCAACACAGCGCTGTGCAGCAGCCAGGCCTCGCACTGGAACATTTCCGGGGTGGGCGCATGAGGGATCGTGCCCGCGGCGAGGTTGCCTCGCAGGGAAAGGACCGACAGACGGCCCTCCTCGGGCTCGATAAGGCCGAGAGCGGGTTTGCCCCCGCGAGCGCTCCAAGTTGCAGCGAGGAATGCGCCCATGCGCTCTGCGTTCATGCCGCCGAGGGGGCGTGACTCGACGGTGAATAGGCCGTAAACCTGCTCCTGCAACGCGGACAACTTGTCCGGCGAAAGGCCAGAGAGCGCCCGGTGGAAGGAGTGCAACTGCATGCCAGGGTCGTCGAACTCTACGAGGCACATGAGGACGAACTCGGACGCCTGTGTGTCGAGGCGAACGCGCTCGCGGGACCGGACGTTGTCGCGGTAGGCGAGGGCGGTCTCGTAGCGATGGTGGCCATCGGCGATGTAAATGGGAGAGGCCTTGAAGAGGCTGCGCAGCCGTCCGACGGCATCGTCATCGTCGACTAGCCAGAGCTTGTAGTTGACGCCATTGGGGGCCTCGGCAACGCAGCCGGGGTCGCGGTTGGCGATGGCTTCCCAGAGGAGGGTCTGGACACCGCCCGGGTCGCGGTACATGGCCATGATTGGGCTGAAATTTGCACCGCAGGCCTCCATCATAGCCAGGCGGTCCTCCTTAGGTCCCCTGCGCGTGTATTCGTGCGGGAGGACGATGGCGCGCTCGTACTCTTCTAGATGGACTGCGGCGAATACACTCACGCGCCG